>NZ_CP025785.1:0-4393 GCF_003076595.1 Candidatus Borreliella tachyglossi
TTAAAATTTACCCTCAAAGCCTTCTGGAATAAGAACAACATCAATACCTGAATTTAAAGATTTTCTAATTGCATCCTCTAAACTAAAATTATTCACAATTGCTCCCATATCATATGCATCTGTTATTATAATACCATTAATATTTAAGTTATTCCTTATAATATCCACAATATCTCTTGACATACTACTTATATCTCTTGAAATTTTAGGAGCAATCACATGCCCAAGCATAATAAATTTTGCGTCTTTGCCAAAAATAAACGACACAAAATTATTTATCATTAAAAAATTTTTACTATAAGGTAGCAAGGCCAATTCTTTATGTGTATCCGCTTTAGTGCCTCCAAGTCCAGGAAAGTGTTTGACTATTGCAAAAACACCTTGCTCCTGTATCCCATCAATAAATGCCTCCACCATAAGACCAATATTATAGGCTAAATACCCAAAAGTCCTGCTACCCAAAGGGCTATCAGGAAAAAGTTTAGCATCAGCTACCGGTGCCATATTTAAATTGACGCCAAGTCGTCTGAGTTGCTTACCAAGAACTTCACCAATTTTATATGCCAAATGCACATCATCAGTCCTACCAACATACTCCATAGCGGGGAAATGATACACACCTAACTTTTTATTTTCACTGACTCTATTAACTATTCCTCCCTCTTCATCAACAGCAATAAAAATATCAGAACCAAGATACTTCCTTAATCCTTCAATCAACTCCTTAGTTTGCTCAGCATCTTTGAAATTTTCTCTAAATAAAATAATTCCTATTGGATTTATCTTGCCTATTTTATCAAGCTTATCACTACTAAGTTTTTGTACAGCACTAGGATTTGCAACATTCCTAATCCCAACAAACAAACGACGATCCTTTAGAATATTTTTAAAATCAACTTTCCCTAAAAATTGCTCAATATTGATAAGATCAGACTTATCCTTTTCGAAATATTCATATTCTATTTCAGGAACAGCTACTAATAAATATAAATTTAAAAAAAATAAGATCCCTAATGAAAACTTAAACACCCCAATTACCGCCCTTAGACACCAATCCATAATCATTCTGCAACAGCTTATTAAGGGATTTATTTAAATAATCAGCAATCTGAGTACTATCGCCTAGAAATTTATCATTTAGATAATTACTAGTAATTAGCATCTCAATAAACAACTTTGCAGGAAGAAATCTATCCCCTCTATTAACCCTAAAAATCAACGGATTGTCTACTATCTTTAGAACTTCCCAAGTTATTTGTTCAATTGCAGTATATTTACCGATCTCCTTATCTTGTTCAATCATTCTTACGGGTATCTCTGATATTATTCTATCGATATTCATTATTAAATATTCTAAATCAAAAAGACCAGTAGCACAATTAAATAAAATCTTATCTCCTCTACATTCAGCTTTTATCACAGCTTCTTTAGAAATAGCCCCACCAATATCAACGCATGTTAAGTCATCATCCTCATCTATGACCAAAACACCTCCTTTCATATCTAGTGCAGTTTTAACACTAAATTCAAAACCAGAAGAACTGTTCGTTATGGCCATTACGGCAAGAGCCTTTAAGTTAACAGTGAAACCAATATTATCAACATTGCCAATATACACGAATCTTTTTCCAGATTCATAGAGTTTAAAATAAATATCTCTTAGTACTCTAAAATTTTGACCATGCCCAGCAGGTAGAGCCAAAATATTTTTTTTATTGTCTTTCTTATAAGTAAAATACTCATATTGACCATCAGATAGTTTCCTATAGCAATACACTAAAGGCTGAACAGCTGTAAGAATATCTTCTTTTTTTAAGCCACAATAATTCAAATTTTTAATTACATCCTCGACAAAAATACCATCTAAAAAATTAGAAATAATTTCATTCGTACTAAAACTCGTCATCTGAAAAATTGAAGGCTTTATAATTTTACCATAAAGATCTGCACATCTCTTAGAAAGCATTAAAAGATGTCGAATTTTCAACGCTAAGAATGAAAATCCATAACTACCATTTTTGTTAATATATGCAGGTGTTATCCCTTTTGGTAAACTTTCGAAAGACTCCTTGGCTTCAAGTATTTTATCCTCATATAAAAGATATAATTCCTTGTTAAAATTATTATTTTTTATTAAATCAACATAACTAGTCGCAAATCCTCCATTCAAAATACCAAACGAAAGATAGGGATACAAAACTAATCCTAAACTTTCTAATTCGGCACCAGTAAAAATATAAAAATCATCTTCTGAACGCAAATAATTTGAAAAATCATAAATATACTTTTTTAAATTATTCTTAACAAGACCTTTTTTAAACTTAAATGTATCAATATCCCCAGCAAGATTAAAAATATTTTTACGACTTTCATCCGGAAAACTCTTAACACATACGCTTACAGTTTTGAGCTTGTGCATATTAAGCGCATCAAGCATCTTCTTAGAAAATTCCTCATCTATCACTTTGTTCATAAAGTAAAAGAACTCCATTTAAGTCAAAAGCAAACAACAGCTATTCCTACTAACACATTATATATCTTAGTACCTTATACTATAATATAATTATAAAATTAGAATATAAAAATAAACTATTAAAAGGAACTTATGTTAAAACATTATAGACTAAACATGATAAATTTAAGGAATGCTTTTAATGAAATGCTTCTCTCTCCTTCGGGATTTAGAAAAATATTTGCAAAATCAAAAGATGAAAATTCAATAGACTCTGAAATAAATGATGACGATAAAATATTAATTGCGATAATAACATTTACAATATCAAATTATTTTAAAGATAAACCAAAAAAGTATATTAATATAGGACTAGACTCAAGAGTAACTGGAAACATTATCTCAAAAATAGTAATTCAAACACTAATACTTAATAACAATAATATCAACTTTTTTGAAATACTTCCAATACCAGAAATTTTAGCTTATACAAAGAGTAGTGCAAACTCAAAAGGATTCATATATATTTCTGCCAGCCATAATCCTCAAGGATACAACGGATTTAAAATTGGCTTAGATGATGGAGGCGTACTAAATGCAAAAGAAATAAATAAAATAATAATTCAACTTAAATCAAATATTGAAAACGAAAATTTAATAAAATTCCTAATAGAAAATTTAATAAACTTTCATATAAATGATCCACATCTAAAACAATACGAAGCAACTATCAAAGCAAAGGCACACAATAAGACAAATTCCTATAACGCATATAAATCATTAATGCAAGAAATAATATACACAGATAAATGTAGCAAGGAAATTATTGAATCTTTAAAAGAAAACACCAAAAAAAATCCCATAGGAATAATAGGCGAAATGAATGGTAGCTCCCGAATTAATTCAATAGATAAAGAAATAATTGAATCTTTAGGATTAAAATTAGAACTTCATAACACACAAATTGGATCCTTTAAGCATGGAATGACTCCTGCAGGCGATTCTTTAAACATGTGTAAGCATATACTAGAAAAAAAATATAAGAAAGATAATTCTTTTCAACTAGGCTATGTCCCTGACTGTGACGGGGATAGAGGGAATTTGGTATTCATTAATAAAATTAAAGAAAAAGCAAACATTATTGAATCACAACAGCTATTTGCTCTCTCGGTACTATCAGAGCTTAGTTATCTTTACTATACTGGAGTTAAAAGCAACTTGGCAATTGTGGTAAATGACGCAACCTCATTAAATATTGAAAAAATAGCAAGTTTATTTAATACAGAAGTTCACAGAGTTGAAGTTGGTGAGGCTAACTTAACGGAAATGGCGGATATTTTAAGAAAAAAAGGTTTAATAGTGAAAATTTTAGGTGAAGGGTCTAATGGGGGAAATATTACATATCCTTCAAAAGTAAGAGATCCCCTAACAACGATTTTTAGCATAATAAAATTACTTAGAATAAAAGATCTGTACAAAACATGGTGCGAATTATCTAGCAATCAATACAAAGAAAACTACAATCTAGAAGATGTATTAAATACAATAAGTTTTTATAGTAATATAGACGCATCATCCACAAAGGCTATGATAAAAATTAAAGTAGAAAATCAGGGAATACTAAAAACTAATTATGAAAAATTATTAAAAAAAGAAATAAAAAATAACAATCAACTCTTTCAAAAATTGCTAATAGTTAATTATGAAATCATTAATTACGACGGAATTAATCAAAACCAAACTAGAACCGAAAACTCGTCAGGAGGTCTTAGGGTTTTGCTTAAAAATAAAAGCAACGAAATAATTGCAAGTTTATGGATGAGAGTCTCAAAAACAGAACCCATACTTAGAGTCTTGAGTGAAATTAGATCTGAGAACAAAGATAAATTACTGGAACTTCTAGATTTCAATAAACATCTAATAAAGGAAGCCCAATCGTAA
>NZ_CP025785.1:304453-402387 GCF_003076595.1 Candidatus Borreliella tachyglossi
ATTAACAATGTCATCAATTACCTTTTGTTTTAAATCTAAATCTTTTTGTTTTTGACTAAGTTCAGCTTCAAGCTTATTTAAATTATCTTCTCTAATCTTTAATTCTTCTCTCAACTTTTCAACTTGTTGGCTCTTAATATCAATAGCTTCTCTTTCCTTTATCATCCTGATCTCATCAAGATTAATACGTATGTACTCAAGAGGTTGAGAACTCTCTCCAAAAAGTAAACTCCTTATGTATAGTGGAAAATAATCTCTAGTCTTATATATTCCAAATAAATCAATCAAAAACAATGAAAGACCTAAGAAAAAAATAATCAAAAATAACCACAAAGATACTCTAAAAGAGAATGACAAAACCCTATTCATCATTAATTCCTAACTTTTTACAAATTTTATAATTTATATATTCATCTAAAAGTAAACTTTCTTTTTTCTCTTTTTTTATAATTATAGTATCATTTAAACCTTTTATTAAGATGTTAATTTTTTTTTCTTCCCTATATTTCTTTAAATAAACATCATAATACTTCTTATATTCATATTTCAATTTTGAAATATTTTTTAATTCTTCCTTTTTTTTACTATTTAAATAATCTAAATAATATCCCCTCAAAAGAGTGTCCTCATCGCTCAGTTTCTTCACCCGCTCAGGAATCTTCCCCACAAACTCTGTTATTTCTGAAATTTGATTATTTATATTCATTAATTCAATTTCGCTAAACCTCTTATCATAAGTTTTAATACTTAATATTTTCTCAAATTTCTTCTTCTTAAGATTTAAATCATTCAAGCCAATATTTCTCTTATTGCATTATCTAGATTTTCAAAATCAAATTCTTCTTGCATCCCTTGGGATACAAAATCAATAATCTTTGGGTATTTTAAAATTGCCAAATCAACTTCCTTATTAGAACCTTTAATATAAATTCCTGTTCTAATCAAATCCTCATAACTTTTATAAATTGACAACAAATTCCTAATTCTAGTTATCAATTTCTGTTTCTCAAAATTTACTACCCTATGGAGAGATCTTGAGGTCGAACTTAAGATATTTATCGAAGGATAGATTCCTCTATCAGATAAATCCCTATCTAAAATAATGTGTCCATCCAAAATAGCCTTCATATTATCAGCTATTGGCTCTGTAAAGTCATCACCCTCAACAAGAACAGTATAAAATCCTGTAATGCTACCTTTGCAACTAATCCCCGAACGCTCAAGCAAAATGGGGATTTCTACAAAAACAGAAGGAGGATAACCCTTAGTAGTAGGCGGCTCCCCCATAGAAAGGCCAATTTCTCTCTTCGCATTTGCAAACCTTGTAATTGAATCAAACAATAAAATAACATTCATGCCCCGATCTCTAAAGTACTCAGCTATCAGTGTCGCCGTATAGGCTCCCTTATATCTTGAGATAGGAGATTCATCGGAAGTTGAAACAATTAAAACACTTTTTTTCAAGCGTTCTTCACCAAGTTCATACTTAATAAACTCATTAAGCTCGCGCCCTCTCTCACCAATAAAAGCAATTACATTAACATCCGCCTTAGAATTTTTTGCAATCATACCAAGTAAAGTAGATTTACCAACCCCAGCTCCTGAAAAAATTCCCAAACGTTGCCCCTTTGCAACTGGTAAGAATCCATCAAGAACCTTCACTCCAGTAACTATTTGTTCAGAAAAAACTCCCCTACTTAAAGGATTAATGCTGTTAAAACCTAATTCCTTGCAATATTTGCCAAAAAATTGCCCCTTATTATCAATAGGCCTCCCAAGAGAATCAATCACTCTTCCAAGTAGTTCATCACTAAGATTAATCTGTAGCCTTTTATTTAAAGAATAAACCTTATCTCCAACTTCAATACCATCTAATCCTTCATAAGCCATAAGACTAACAAGCGATCCATTAAAACCCAAAACTTCAGCATATATTTTCTTGCCATTCCTCTGTTCAATTAAACATAAATCGCCAATACTACATTTTGGGCCCAAACTCTCAACTAAAAGTCCTTTGATTCTTTTTATCTTTCCAATAAGAGATATAGATTCAATATTATCCAGCACTTTTAAATAACCTTCAAAAAAATTGTCCATCAATATTCCTTAACGCTTAAAATAGTGAAGAAAAATTCTTAACTCTTTCTTCTATTCTATCTAGCTGAGATGAAATTCGTGCATCAATTTCTCCAAAGTCAGTCTCAATAACACATCCACCCTTCCCTATATTAACATCTTCAACAACTTCCAGATTTTCTATAAGATCAAATTTAGATATAAATTCATTTTTTTGATGACTGACAATCTCCATATCATCAAGATTGACACGCACAACAATATTGGTTTTACTATTTATTTTTTTTAAAGCCTCATTTACATTTTCTATGATAACACCTTTGTGAGAATCTATAATTCTTTTTACTACCTTAACTGCGATCTGCATGACAAGATTCATTATCTGATCTCTCGAAGACTCAATAATTTCTCTTCGCTTCGAGACCAAAGAAGATATTATACTATTCAGCTTCCCTAATACTCTATCAAAATCTTCACCACCCTTCTTAAATCCTGCATCATATCCCTCCTGTCTTCCTCTAGTAACTTCAATCTCAAGTTCATTTTTTAATCTTCCCTCGTACTCTCCCACAATTCTCTCAATTTCAGAATTAGATTGTCTCTCAATTGTCTCTTTCTTATTCTCAGCTTCTCTTTGCAAAGCCTCAGCTTGTTCATTAGCCAAAGCTATTATTTGACCAGCTTTCTCTCTAGCTCCCTCAATAAGTCTAGCGCATTCAGCATCTATCTCCCTCTTAGTAAACTCATGACTACTATCAAGCTCTTCTTGCAATTTCTGTTTTTTTTCCATTAAGGCTTCCAGTTCATTTCTAAGACTAATACTCCGATTATCTATATCATAAGCTTCATTTTCTTTTCTTTTAATTTCCAAAGATTCAAAAATGGGATTTGCAATCTCAACAAATTCTAACTTCACAGCATTTATAACTTCTTTTGACTTATATAAAATCTTAGACAAACAAAGCTCCTTTATCAGACAAGTACATCTTCCTCGCCACCTCTTGAGATTACTATTTCTCCCTGTTCCTCTAATTTTCTAATCAAAGAAACGATTTTTTGTTGAGACTCCTCAACATCCTTACGTCTAGTAGGTCCCAAAAATTCCATATCTTCCTTAAGCATTCCGGCAGCTCTCTTAGACATATTTTTAAAAATCTTCTCTTGAACAGGAACATCCACAGATTTTAAAGCCTTTGCTAATTCTTGCCCATCTATTTCTCTTAAAACTCTCTGTATTGATCTATCATCAAGAAGAACAATATCTTCAAACACAAACATCTTTTTCTTAATTTCTTCTGCAAGTTCGGGATCTTCTTCTTCAAGAGACTCAATAATAAATTTCTCTGTCTTTCTATCGGCCATATTGATAATCTCAACAACATTATCAACACCACCAGCTGAGGTATAATCCTCTGAGGACAAGGAAGCTAGCTTCTTCTCAAGCACTCTCTCAACTTCTCTTACCACCTCAGGAGAAGTTCTATCCATCAATGCAATTCTTCTTGCGACATTAGTCTGAATTTCAGTAGGAAGACTAGAAAGGATAAATGAAGCTTTCTGGGGATCAAGATACGAAAGTATTAAGGCAATCGTTTGTGGATGTTCTTGTTGAATAAAGTTTAAAATATTAGCAGGGTCTGCTCTTCTAACAAACTCAAAAGGTCTCGATTGCAAAGCAGATCCCAAATTGTTAATGATATCTACTGCCTTTTGGGTACCAAGAGATTTCTCAAGAAGCTCCCTAGCGTAATCTATTCCACCTTTTTGAATAAATTCTTGAGCCATCATCAATTCTTTAAATTCCAAAAGAACACTGTCCTTAAGCTCAGAAGTAATAGTCTCAAGTCTTGCTATCTCGAAAGTTAAGGACTCTATCTCTTCTTGAGAAAGATATTTGAATACTTTAGAAGAAATCTCAGAACCTATTGAAACCAATAAAATAGCCGCTTTCTCTTTCCCCGTTAAAGCAGAGACATCAAGTATCTCTTTTTCCTTTTTATCTTCCATAAACTTATTACCCTTTATACATCATACATTCTTAAAAATCCATGTTCTAATAAGTTTAGCAACATCCTCAGGCTTTTCTCGAGCTAAAAGCTCAGCATTATCTTGAAGCTCGTCTCCCTCTCTAAGTCCTCCAACAACATCATCAACACCAATATCATCCCCATCCATTAATGCCTGCTGACGCCTCAAGTGTGCCTGTTTTGCAAGCTCCTCTTCCCTAAATCGTCTTCGCCTTTCAAGTTCTCTAGAAATAGCAAAGAATAATGTAAATCCTAGCATTAACAATGCAAACGCTATGCTTGCAATAAACAACAAAGACTTAAATCTCTCACTTGAAAAATAATCTTCATCTATCTTTCTAAATTCATTTACTCGATCAAAAGAAATATTCCTAACAGTGATTGAATCACCTCTTTCTGGCTTATATTCAAAAGAACTCTGCAACACATCTGTAATATTTTTCAAAGATTCATCAGAAATAGCCCTATATTCTCTTTTTCGCATGCCATTCTCTATAACAAAATTTCCAGACTCATCATAAACAAAATCCCAAATACCATCTACAAAAATACCCAAAGAAACCCCCGCAATTCTAGCAGGCTCCTTTTCACTTAAAGATTTCTTTTCATTAAGAGCAACATTCTTTATTTCCTGGAATTCATTTGACTTGCCAATAATATCGCTTAAATCTTGATATTCAGGAGGAGTATTTCCCTCCTGACCAGGGGGCCCCCATGGACTATAACCCTGGCCCTCATACTCTCGTTTGCGCACCTGAGAAGAGATAACTGTAGAATCACTTATTTTTCTTGTATTATAAGAAACTTTTGGATCTTGAGGTTGAATTTCAATAGGAGCATATTCCTTAGATTCCGTAGTTTGACGAGAAGTATCAAGCTTCACATTGATTCTTGCAATCATAAATCTATCAACAGACAAAACTTTACTTAAAGCAGAATCAATTTCATCTCGAAGCACAGCCTCATATTTCAATTTAAGCTTTCTTTCCTTTTCAGCTAAATCAATCCTATCGATTCCATCTAAATTAGAAAAATCATTTAAGATGGCTCCCTTATTGTCAACAATAGCAATATTCTCTGATTCAAGACCTTCAATAGCATATTGAATTAACTTGACAAGTCCCTCTACCTTCTTACGATTAGTGACAATATCAGATCCAGGCTTGGGAGTAATCCTAACAGAAGCTTTAACCGCTTCTTGTGATTCTTTAAAAAGAGCCTTCTCAGGCATCACAAGACTAATACTAACAGCATCTACATCATCAAGAGCAACAATATGCTGCTCAACAGCTCTCGTAATTGACCTTCTAAGATTAATATTTCTCTCAAAATCTGTAATAGTCCATCTATCAATATCAAAAAGAGACCAAGGATCCATATGGATAGGTACAAGCTCCTCCCTCACAAGAATCGCTCTCATTCTCTTTGACACATTCTCATCACTTAAATAAATCTTTCCATCAGCTGTGATAGTGTATATAGCATTTTCTCTATCCAGTCTTTGAACTATTCTATCCAATAAATATTGATCTTTAATTCCAACACCAAAAAGAGCAATGCTTTGACTCCTAGTAGAAAATCCCACTAAAAAAATAAGTGCAAAAATTATAGCTACACCAATACACCCAAAAGCCACTTTTTGAACTATACTAGCCTTTTTAAAAACTTTATTCACTGATGTAAAAAACTTAGTAATAAAATTGCCCAAACTGTATAGCCCCTTAACGAATACTAATCATATCTTGATAAGCCCTAACACTTCTCTCAACAATAGCCTTTGTGATATTTAAATTCATATTAGCCTTAGCAATAGCGATTACAACATCATGAACATCAACACTGTCTGGACTCAAGATAGCCTTATCTGACATTCTAGAAGCATTCAATTGACTATCATTCACACGAGATATGACATCCAAAAATGTATCCTTAAAAGTTTTACCTACCTCTTCATGCTTAACATCCAAACTAAAATGTAAAGGATTTTTACGAATCAAATAAATATTATTATCCGTAAAAAAAGAATCAATCTTCATTGCCTAAACCTCCTTTTAACTCTGCAGTATTGATAATGCGCTCCTAAACATCGCCTTGCTACTATTAATAACAGTAGAATTTGCCTCATAACCACGAGAAGCAGAGATCATATCCACCATCTCTTCAACTAAATTAACATTAGGAAGTTCAACATAACCCTCCCGTTCACCAGACCTTATTGCATCAGGATGTGTTGGGTCATATTTCAATCTTAAAGGAGCTTTATCTTTTTCAATACCAGCAACCCTAACACCTTGCCCAATTCCATTATCAAGATACCCAGGAATAAAAGGCCCTCTCCAATACGGATTTCTAACCCTCGGAGAAAAAATTATTCTCTGCCTTCTATAAGGCCCCCCATCAGCGGTTCTAGTAGTTTCTACATTTGCAATATTATTTGAAATAACATCAATTCTCAACCTTTGAGCTGTCAACCCTGTTGAAGCAGTATTAATACTTGAAAACAATCCCATCTAATATTCCTTAAGATAATAATTTATTTTATTACAATATTCACACTTTTAAAATAATGGGCCTGTATATTTGCAAACAAGTTATACATCATTTGATTTTGAACAAGACTTTTAATCTCAGAATCAATATTAACATTATTACCATTATTATTTTGCGTAGATAGATAATCAAGCATTTTGTAAGGCTTAATATCTAAATATCCCACCTCTTTCAATCCATTTAGATGCTTTTCGTTGCCCTTTAACAAAGATAAATCACCTACCCTCTCATTCAAAATCGCTCGCTCAAGCTCAGCTTCAAAAGTGACCTTACTTCTCTTAAAATTTGGAGTATCTACATTGGCAATATTATCAGATATTACATTCTGCCTTAAAGTCAAAACATCCAAATACCTATGTGCTAAATCTATTGATCTTTCAAAGCCATTCATACTAATGCCCTCTGCTAAAATTTGTTTTTATCTATATTATATAATAATTTAAGTCTTTCTGTTCATTAATTTTTATTTTTTCATTAACATAGTCCAAGTTTATTTCAATTTTTTTCAACTTGCTACCAGGTGCTTCAAAAAAAAGATCGGCAAGAACTCTTTCCATAACTCCATGTAATCTTCTTGCCCCAAGATTCTCACCCTCAAGATTCATATTAAATGTAAGTTCAGCAATCCTATCAATGGCCTCTTCACTAAACTTTAAGGTTAAATTATAAACTTTAAACATTTCAATGTATTGTTTTATTAAAGAATTTTTAGTTTGTTTTAAAATATTTTTAAAATCATCCACGCTTAAACTCTTAAGCTCAACTTTAATTGGAAATCTACCCTGAAGTTCCGGTATTAAATCAGATGGCTTTGACAAATTAAAAGCTCCCGCAGCAATAAATAAAATATGAGATGTATCCACTATTCCATATCTTGTATTAACTTTAGACCCCTCAACAATTGGCAAAATATCCCTCTGAACACCCTCTCTAGATACATCATTTCCGGTTCTATTCTTAGTAGCTATCTTATCAATCTCATCAATAAAAATAATACCCATATTCTCAACTCTTGATTTGGCAATCTCTACAATATTTTCATGATCAACCAACTTTTCAAGTTCTTCAGATAAAATAATTTCCCTAGCCTTTTTCACTTTCAATTCTTTTCTCTTCTTTCTATCAAATATATTATTAATCAAACCTCCCAAACTCATATCAACCTCTTCAAAGCTACCACCAGAGAATATCTCTATTGTGGAAACAGGCATTTTACCTGAAACATAAACATCAATAAGGTTATCATCAAGCTCTCCATCCCTTAATTGTTTTCTAAACTTATCTCTTAATTTCTCATGCACTCTCTTATCCGCGTCACTTTCATTGTCACTCTCAGGATTATCAGCAATTTTTAAAAGCTTATCAATTATTCTCTCCTCTGCACGTCTGTATGCTTCTTCACGAACAGAATCATACATCTCCTCTCTAGTCATGTTAATCGCAATACTCATTAAATCTCGAATCATAGATTCAACATCGCGACCTACATAACCTACCTCAGTATATTTTGTAGCCTCAACCTTAAGAAAAGGCGCCTTAATAAGTTTTGAAAGCCTCCTTGCAATCTCAGTCTTACCAATTCCAGTTGAACCTATCATAATAATATTCTTAGGCATAACATCATCTCTTATTTCCTTGGGGAGCTTAGACCTTATATATCTATTAACCAAAGCAATTGAAACTAATTTTTTAGCCTCAGCCTGTCCTATTATATATTTATCTAATTCTGCAACAATTTCTTTAGGAACTATATTTTGACTTTCAAGTTTACCCATTAACCAATCTCCTCAAGAATAATATTTGAATTCGTGTATATACACACTCTTGCTGCTATTTTTAAGGACTTTAAAGCAATTTCAGAAGCACTTAATTTTTTATTTTCCATATAAGCAAGGGCTGCTGAATACGCATAATTTCCTCCACTGCCAATTGAGATTACATCTTCTTCAGGCTCAACAACATCACCCGTACCCGAGATTAACAAGATATTATCAGAATCAGCGACAAGCATCATAGCCTCAAGTTTATGAAGTATCCTGTCAGATCTCCAATCCTTTGCAAGATCTACAGCAGCTCTCTTGATGTCAATAATTCCATCTTCTCTAGCCTTTACTTTCTCTTCGAATTTTTCAAAAAGAGTAATAGCATCAGAAGTTGAACCTGCAAACCCTGCCAAAATTCTCCCATTAAGTAATTTTCTTATCTTTATAGCATTGGATTTTAAAACCGTATTCCCAAAAGTCACCTGCCCATCTGCTGCCACTATGGTCTTCCCACCCCTTCTTATTGCAATAACTGTAGTTCCCTCAAAACCCACACTACCCCCTATTTAGATATTTCATTCAATAACTCCCTAATAAGCGTACTAGACACATCTTGGGCATCAAAACGGTCCTCAAAGTCATCTCTAATTCCAGACTCATTATACGGAATATTAAGTATCTTATAAAGATCTGGTACTTCTTTTATTTCTTGCGCTCCAAAATCATATAAAACCCTAGAACCATCACCGGAATAATCAATATTATAAACATATACATCAAGTCCCAAATCAAGCCCAAGATCAGCAGTAATTAAAGCTCCAGATTTCATTGGTGCATAAGTTACAAAAATAGCGTCTGAAAGGCCCGCTACTATTCTATTCCTCTTTGCAAAAAAATAACTTTGTATTCTCTCGCAAGGCAAAGTCTCAGTAATGACCCCTCCTCCGTTCTCTAAAAGTCTAGAGACGTATTTTCTATTTTGCTTTGGATAAATGTTATCAATATCCGTTGCAATAACGGCGTATGTTCTTTTTTTCTCACCAACTGCACCAAGATGCGCCTCAATATCAGCTCCTATTGCAAACCCAGATATTATCTCCACATTATTCCTAGCAAGATGAGATGCTAATTCTCTAGTTTTATCTGCCAAAGCCTTACTAATTCGTCTCGACCCTACAATAGCCCAAGATAAAGAATTAGGATCTGGAAGATTGCCTTTATAATAAATAGCAAACGGTGGATCATATATTCGATCAAGCTTTAAAGGATACTCCTCAGATCCAAGAAGCGTAACCCTTGCACCTGCTCTACTAATAATTTTTTGCTGTAGTTCTATTAATTTCAAATCTGGAAATTTGTGAATCTTGTTAAAACTTCTGGACAAATAATTTGAAATATCTCCTAAAGTTAACTTCAAAATACCATCTAAATCAAAATCATTAAAAATTTTAAACTTTTCTTTACTGTTTAAAAACCTCAAATTATCAATATAAAGTAATTTGATCATATAACTACTTAACATTACTCATCATTCTGTTAACACCATCAATTTGCTCTTTAGTTATAGCCTTACTTCTCGCCTTTTCATAAAATAACAAGGCATTGCTAAAATCGCCAAGAGAATAGCAATTTGCTCCTCTCAGCATAAAAAATTCAAAGTAACTCTCTCCCATAGTCTCAAGTCTACTTAAATACTCCTTAGCTTCTAGCTGCTTATCAAGATCATAAACATACATAGTAGATAGAGCAAAAAGTGCTTCCTTAAAATCATCTTTAATGAAAATTGACTCTAAAAAAGAATCCTCAGCAAGAGTTAAATATTTCTCAATATTTTCTCTAATCTTTATTTCTTTAGATAAATTATAAGAAGAAACACCTATGTAAAAATGAGACAAATGGTTATTTGAGCCATACTCCAAATTTTTATTAAAATACTCAATAGCGGATCCGTATTGACCAAGCTTCATAAGTTCAAGTCCAATTAAACTGAAAAATCTAGACTTTTTATCAATAGAATTTACTATCTTTAATATATTTTTCTCTTCCCTATCAATAAATTCCTTATACACTGCAATTTTTTCTAAAGAACCACCTCCTGCCACCTCTATCTCTCTTATTCTAAGTCCAAGGTTTACCTTCTCCTTAGATTCATCCCCACAAGAGCTAATTAAAAACAACAATACTAGTATCAGTTTGCTCATTCAATCGTCACTGTTTTTTTTGTTTAAATTCCTAAGAAATGTTGGAACATCAATGTCATCTTCAAAATAATTAACATTTTTTGATTTTGCTATGAAATTATCATTTACTCCATAAGAACTTCCCGAAGCACCCTGACTTCCCGACATCAAACTATCGAATTCTTTTGAGCTTAAAGTATTGTTTTCCACAGCACCAGACAAATCCTTATGCCTCTTAGAAGAAAACCCAGTAGCAACAACCGTAACATAAATCTCATCATCAAAATTTGAATTAATTGCATGTCCATATATTACAGTAGCCTCATCATCAACACTAGCAGTAATTATTCCCATAATCTCTTCAAGCTCAAGTAATGAAAAATCCTCACCTCCAGTCACATTAACCAGAAGCCCCTTAGAACCCTCAATTCTAACCTCTTCAAGCAAAGGATTACTAATAGCAGAAGTAGCTGCATCAACCGCCCTATTCTCGCCCTTACCATAACCAATACCCATCAAAGCATCACCTTGTCCTTGCATAATACTCTTAACATCGGCGAAATCAATATTAACCTCTCCATGCTCAATAATAAGTCCAGCAATACCTTGAACACCCATTCTTAAAACATCATCAGCTCGCTTAAAGGCATCCTTAATTGTAGTTCGCTTATCAACAACAGTTAAAAGCTTTTGGTTTGGAATAATTATTAAAGTATCTACAGATTTGCGCAAATTATTTATTCCCTGTTCAGCAAGTCGCATTTTCTTAGGCCCCTCAAATTTAAAAGGCTTAGTAACAACTCCAACAGTTAAAATTCCAAGTTCTTTAGCTACCTGAGCAATTACAGGGGCAGCCCCTGTTCCAGTCCCCCCGCCCATTCCGGCAGTAATGAATACCATGTCAGCTCCTGCCAAATGGTTCTTAATAATATCAATGTCTTCCTCCGCCGCCGCTTGTCCAATCTCAGGTTTTCCACCAGCTCCAAGACCTGCAGTAACTTTAGTGCCAAGGGCAATCTTTATTGGAGCAATAGAAGTCTGAAGAGCCTGAAGATCCGTATTAGCTACAATAAATTCAACATCCCTTACTCCATATTCAATCATACGATTAACAGCATTGCTACCGCCACCGCCCGCACCAATTACCTTAAGAACTGTAGGATTTGTAGCAGAATCAAATCTCCTTGAATGACTATCAATAATATTATAATCTTTCATTAAATTTCCTCCATGACTAGTCAAAACCACTCTTTCAAAAACCAACCTTTCAATTTTGAAGATATTTTACCTTGTCTCTTAGATTTATTATTTCCTTTCTTTAATTTATTGAATTTTTGCTGCTCATGCTTATAAAGAACAAGTCCAAGCGCTGAGGAAAATTTAGGATCAATATACTCTTCCCCAACCCCACTAATATTCATTGGAAAACCTACTCTTGACGGATATTTAAAAATTTCTTCAGTCAAATTAGAAATCCCGGGAAATAAGGCTCCCCCACCAGTCAAAACAATACCCCCATTGATCTTATTATAAAGTCCCCTCTTCATTATTTCAGCTTTTATCATTTCAAAAATTTCACTCAATCTTGAATGAATGATTACAGTCAGCTCTCTTCGACTCTTCTCTTGAGGCGGTCTAGTTCCAAGATTAGGAATAATAACACTCTCCATTTGGCTCTCAAGCACAGATATGTGAGCAACACCCGTCGTTATTTTAATATTTTCAGCAACGTCCTCGGGAACTTTCCAAACCTGTGCAATATCAAGAGTTACTCTATTCGCACCGATTGGAATAACGCCCGTATAATACGGAGAACCATCAACATAAAGAATTATGTCAGTTGTACCCTTACCCATGTCAACAAATAAAACTCCCATTTCTCTCTCTTCCTTAGATAAGGTAGCATAAGATGACGCTAAACTTCCAAGCACAACTTCATCAACAGAAAATCCAGCACGATTTACACATCTAACCAAATTCTGACTTGAAGAGCTAGATCCTGTAATAATGTGTACCTCACCTTCAAGACGTATTCCCATCATATCTATTGGATTTTTTATATGAGGAATTCCATCCACAATAAATTCCTGAGGAACTACATGCAAAATTTCTCTGTCCATCGGAATCACAATCGCCTTAGCAGCTTCAATAACACGCTCAACATCTTCATCGTCAATCTCTCTAGTCTTTGAATTTATTGCAACAACCCCACGAGAATTAGTGCCCTCAATGCTACTACCTGACATAGAAACAGAAAGCGTGGCAATATCACATCCAGAAATAAGCTCAGCCGCCTCAATAGAATTAGAGATTGAATCAAGTGCCGCCTCAATATTTATAAGGACTCCCTTTCTAACCCCCCTTGATACACTAGTGCCTATTCCAACTATTTCTAATTGATTATTCAAATTTATCTCAGCCACAACAGTACAAATCTTTGAAGTTCCAACATCTAATCCCACTATCAAATTCCTAGACACTAATTTTCTCCCAACAAAATAATATCACCACTTCTTAAATCAACAGTATCAGATCTTCCCTTAAGTAAGTCAGTGATCATTAGCACCTTATGCATTGTACTTATTAAGCTAATATCAGTTGTTATTAATATTTTATTATATATACTTTTCATATACAAAGTTATCTTGTAATCATAGAAATTCAACTTTAAAAAATTGATCTCTGATATTAAATTATACAAAGTATTTTGATTTATTTTAATATAGTTAAGATTCTTTATAATAGCAAGCATTCTATCCTCTAAAAAATCACCCACTTCATTATCATTTAAATTTAGGCCACTAATTATGGGCACATCATAGATTAAATCTTTACATTTTTCTAAAATTACACCATCTGAGGCAATAAAATAATAGATAAAATGCCCATCAATATTCTCATAGGCAACAGCAATAGGAAATCTCTTTTCAATATTAATGTTAATCCTATTAGGAAATTTAAGCTCTACCTTTACACTCCTTACTCTTACATCTTTCCTAATATTTGCCTCATAAGTCCTAACATCAACTTCATAATAATAAGTATTAGGCCTAATACCTGAAATATTTAGCATATCTTCCTTAGAGATATGAACATTATCATTAAAACTAATATATCTAATTAAAAAATAAGGTGAAATAAAAATAATAAAAACAATTTCGAGTAATATAAAAGAAATTATTATATACACATATATTATCAAAAATTTTCTATAAATTACCATAGATTCAATTGCCATGGCGATAAAACTTCCTCAGTCTACCCATCTTCGATATCCCTAGCTACATTTGAAATAAGTCCAGCAAGTGCCATTGTAACAACAATAGAAGAACCGCCAGATGAGAAGAATGGCAAATTTATCCCAGTGGGAGGTAAAAGTCCAACTGCAATTAAAATATTCATTATAGCTTGAAGAAAAATTGTAAGACTCGCAATAAACGCAATAAAAAACTTAAATTTAGTCCTAGCTAAAGTAGCAACAAAATATCCAAGATAAAAAAATAAACAAAATAACACAATCGCAAAACAAACCCCCAAAAACCCTAATTCCTCCCCAAGAACCGAAAAAACAAAATCAGAATTAGCCTCTGGAAGTCTACCAAGTTTTATTTCTCCCATTCCAAGACCCTTACCCCAAAGACCCCCGTTCTTTAAGGCATTAAGCGATGCAATTATTTGATATCCTTTCCCTGCAGGATCCTCATAAGGATTTAAGAACGCGAAAATCCTAGCAACCCTATAAGGTTCAAACATTAAAAAAAGAATAGAGATTGGAAAAAATGTCAATAAAATAGAGAAAATATATCCAAATGACATCTTAGAAACAAATAAAATAATAAAAAAAAGGATAGCGAAATAGATGGCTGTTGAATAATCATTTTGCAAAATTATGAGCAACCAAAAACTACCAAAAACTACCATAGGTTTTATCCAATAAGAAATATTATTATCTGCCTTCAATCTAAACTTACTCAAATAACTTGCAAGATAAATCGTAAAAGATACTTTAAAAATCTCTGATGGTTGAATGCTAATTCCCTTTAAAAAGATCCACCTTTTTGCTCCAGAAACGCTAGGAGAGAGAAAAGTTGCCAAAACTAAAGTAAAAGTTACAAGCAATATAATAGAAACTATATTTTTCAAAAAATCTAGAGAAATTCTTTCAAAAAACAGAAATACAATAAAGCTAAAAAAAAGATATTTAAGACGCATCAAAAATAAAAAATTGGGATTTCCCGTAAGCTCCAGGCTTAAAAAAAATGAAGATGTATAAAACACAACAAGACCAAAAGAAACGAGCATCCATAAAATAAGTAAATAATAATTTCTAAGTGAACCTTTCTGTATAAACAACATAAAATCAATCTAAGCTTATCTAATCTTTAGAGTACTTAGAGCAATTATAGCAAATATTAAACCCATTATCCAAAACCTAATAACAACCTGCATCTCAGACCACCCAAGCTCCTCAAAATGATGATGAAGTGGTGCCATTCTAAATACTCTTCTTTTGGTTCTCCTATAAACTGCAACTTGAATAATTACAGACAAAGTCTCAATAACAAAAACCCCTGCAAGAATTGCAAAAAGGATCTCACTTTTCAAGATTAAAGCTACCATTCCAAGAATTGCCCCAATAGACAGACTACCAGTATCTCCCATCATTATTTTAGCAGGATAAGCATTAAACCATAAAAATCCAAAACTACCCCCCAGTAAAGCTCCAAGAAATATTACAAGTTCTTCAGAACCTTTAACATTTGGAATATCCAAATAAGATGCAAAATCAGCTCTACTAGTCAGATATGCAATTATTACTAAAGCACCTGTTACAACAATACTAAGCCCAATAGCAAGTCCATCAAGTCCATCTGTTAAATTAAAAGAATTAGATGCAGATATCAAAACGAACATTCCAAATGGGATATACAAAAATCCCAAATCTAATTTAAAAGATTTAATAAATGGAAAATAAATCACACTCACGTGTTCACTTCCAAAATAATACAGCATGCTGACTGAAATAAAAGAAAATAATATTTGTCCATAGACCTTAATCCAAGGATGAAGCCCATCTGAATTTTTTCTCTTTATTTTCAGAAAATCGTCCATAAAGCCTAAACATGCAAAACTAAGCATCACAAAAGTCATTATTAAAAAGTAAACATTTGAAGGATGAATCCAGAAAAATAAAGAGACTAAAACACAAAAAAAAATAAGAATACCCCCCATAGTAGGAACTCCCACTTTCTCATTTAAATGACGCTTTGGTCCATCTTCTCTTAAAATTTGATCTAGCTTTAGTTTCTTAAGTCTTAAGATAATAAAGGGCCCAACAATTAAAGCAAGCAAAAATGCAAAAACAGTAGCATAAGCAGCTCTAAAAGTAATATATTTCAACAATCTAAGCCCTACAAGATAAAACATAAAACTCTGTTAATCCTTAATATAGCTAAGGATCCGCTCAAGTCTATTTGACCTTGACCCTTTAATAGCAATAAAACACTGAGATTCCAAATTTTTAACAAAACAATCAATAAAGTCTTCAAAATTATTGAAATAATATAAATTATTCAAAGTTAAATTCTCAAGTCTCTTTATCTCTTGAAATTCTTCACCAATTAAAAAGACTTTATCAAAATCCATTAAAATAATTTCCTGCATTACTGTTTTATGAGTTTTGTATGAAAAATTTCCAAGCTCTTTAAAAGAACCAAGAATAATAAATTTTTTACCCTTAATATCAAGATCCAGAACCATCTCCTTTAAAGCCATAAAAGAACCTAAATTGCCATTATAAGAATCATTTAATACCAAATAATCCTTTAGCCTGATAAGCTCTGCCCTACCTTTTTGAAAATCAGCCTTCATAAGTCCTTGTCTGATCTCATTTTCACTCAGTCCAAGCAATATAGCTAAATTGATGCAAGATATTGCATTTAAAATATTATGTCTACCGGGCAACAAAATAGAATAATTGCATCCTTTATAAGTAAAATCATAAAAAAATTTCTCATTAAGCAGTGAAAATGATCTAATTTGCAGTCTACCAAAATCAAAATAGGAAATATTAATTCCTGGACTCCTGGAATTGGCTATTTCTCTCAAATTAGAATGATAAGGACAAGTATCATTTAAGATTACTATCTGCGTATCTTTAGTAATTATTTTACCCTTCTCAGAGGCAACAATTTCTAGATTCTCAAAAGCCTGCATGTGTGCATAACTTATATTTGTAATAATAACAATCTCAGGATGCAATATTTCAGAAAGGAGACTCATCTCTCCAATATAACTAATTCCAACCTCAAAAACAGCATATTCTTCATCACCCTCAGCTCTGAGAATGCTAAGAGGAAGTCCAATGTCTGAATTTAAATTTCCCCAAGTCTTGTAAGTCTTGTATCTTTCTGACAATATACTGTAAAGCATCTCTTTTGTTGTAGTCTTACCATTGCTGCCAGTAACAGCTATACGTTTGTAATTTGTTCTTTTAATAAAGTTTGCTGCCAATTTTTGAAGAAGAAGAATCACATCACTAGCAAGCAAAAAAACCAAATCGTCATTCTTGTCTAAATACTCAACACATAAAGTCTCATAATCCTTAGAGCACGCAAAACATTTAACGCCAACATTAATTAAATCTTCAACAAAAGAAAATCCATCTACTCTATCTCCCTTGTGCGCAAAATAAAGACTAGAGCTACTATTCTCTGTACTTACTTCACGACTATCCAGAGTATAAAATGACACGACCCTTTGCATACTATTTGAATGACCAACAAATTTAATATCGTCTAAAGAATTTAAAATGTCTTCAATCTTTATATGCACTATATACCCCGTTTAAAGATTCTAGTATTCAATAACATTTATATCTTTATTACTCTTTTTCTCTAAATTTAAATAATTCCGATTAAGCTCTTCTATTCTCTCGATATCTTGTAGTTCATATATTATAGTTAATAATCTGAGATTTTCATCAATAATATTGTCTTGGTCATTATTTAAAGCCTCAAACTCACGCAACTTGACAACATATCTAAAATTAAGATAGATATTTAGACATATCACAATTGTTAAGATCAAAATTAATACATTGTATAATTTAACTTTAACTATTCCTATTTTGCCCATCTATTTTTTATAGCTCTAAGCTTAGCACTTCTTGATGCATTATTACATCTCTTTTCTTTAAGACTTGGAATTATAGGTTTCTTAGTCAATACACAATATGAATCTTTATCCAAACTTTTAAAATATTCTTTTACAATCTTATCTTCCAATGAATGGAATGTAATGATCGCTAAAACTCCACCTTCTGCTAAACTTTCTACCCATAATGGCAAACTTCTCCTTAATCGAAAAAGTTCATCATTGACATAAATCCTTAATGCCTGAAAGGTTTTAGTCGCTGGGTTTATTTTAAGTCTTACCCTAGGATAAGCTTTATTAATTATATTTCGAAGCTCTCCCGTAGTGCTTATTTTTTGAGTTTCCCTATATTCAAGAATAGATTTTACAATTCTTCTAGAATAATGTTCACCACCAAACTCATAGATTAAATTCTCAAGCCTTTCTCTACTGAAATCATTTACAACCTCATAAGCACTAATACCCCCCGAATCAGGATTAAGCCTCATATCTAGTCTCTCATCTTCAAGAAGCGAAAATCCCCTACCACTCATCTTGTAATGAAACATAGAAATACCAAGATCAGCTAAAATAAAATTAGGCTTGGTAGATAACGGACATTCACTAAAAAAATCATCAAACCAAGCATTAAAATATGAAATCCTATCTCTAAATTCTACAAGAGATTCTTTTGCTCTGCTTAAAATAATATCATCCCTTTCAATTCCAATTACATTTATATTTTCATACTTTCTCAGTATCGCACCTGAATGACCACCCTCTCCAAGGGTACAATCAATGAAAACAAAATTATTATTTACATATACACTCTCTAGGAAATTAATAATTTCACCAAGAAGCACAGGAGTATGGAACATAACGCTACCCAAGCGTAAACCTGTAAATTAAGTTATTCTCAGTCTCATAAACATCTCCATACCTGATCTTAATTTCATTCCTGCCCTTAGTAAACTTAAGATTATTTATCTCAATATTCCCATCATTTCTTTTTATATTAAGAAAATTTAAATTATAATTTTTGCCCCCAGATACAACATATGAATTATCATCTAAAGATATGCTTTGAAAATCCGATCGAAAAACACTCCTATTATTTAAAAACACTTCAAAGTAATAAATACCCTTAAGCGACCTTGAAGTGCTGTTATCCTTTTTCAAAAAGCTCAAAACAAGACCATAATTATCAAACTCCACATCTAAATTTAAATCCCTATGTAACTCAAGAACTGCATCATCTTTACCCCTCAAAAGAATATCCTTCAAGGAAAGATAAGAATTGACATTTAAATTGCCTCTGTTCTTTATTACAAATAAAGGATTAATGATTTGCTCTTTATGCTGATCAACAACTACTATATCAAAAATTTTACTATCATCATTTAAAAAAATTTTTTCATTCTTATAAACAAAATCACCAAAAAATTCAACATTAAGTCTCAAATCGCTATCAAAAATAATTAAAACACTCCTGTCATGCTCTCTCACCTTACTTTTGGAATACAAAATTTTATAATTATTTGAAAAAATAGAAACACTTGTACTCAAAGCTTTTAATCTTATACCAAGACTTAAAACATCTTCCTTCAATTCCCCAAAATCACCAACTAAATCAAACTTCTCACCATTTCTGAACTCTAAAAACGAATATAAATTAGCAAAAGTAGAAAGAAGAATAAAAATAATTATCATCACAATTACAACCCTAAATACTTTAATTCACTATTATCATTAAAATATAAAATTCCTTCATTAAATTCAATATATGAATTTATCGTATCCTTAAAAAATATATTATCAAACAACTTAAAAGAATCCAGAGAATAAGTCCTTACATTGATTATTTTGTCATCTATATCATAGAAATATATTCTATAAACCCTAGAAAAAGCATCATAAGAAGCCCTTAACACAGAATTTTCATTATCAACTCTAAAAATCTTACCATCTTGAATATTAAGCATTAAAAATGAATCCTTAGTTTCAAGAAACAAATTATAAAAACCATCTACTTTTAAAAAGGGATTAAAATTTCTAAATTTTAAATTTTTTAAATGTAAAATTTGATTATATCTATCATCTAAATTAATTACCTCTAAGCAATTTGCCTCATCCTCTCTTACGATGCACAAATATTTATTATCTAAGCTCAACTTAACGCATATAACTGGCAATCCAGCGCTCAACAAATCACCACCATAAATCATGTTCCCACCTTTATACACATAAGTCTTACCATTAGAGAGTCCTAAAGCTAATACATCATCATTATAATCAATGCTTAATATTGATGCTATAAACTTAAGAGATAAAATCTTATCACCGCCCATCCCATAAACTTCTAAGGCTTTATATAAATCATTTAAAGCAAAAATAGCATTGCCTTTTGCAAAAACAAAATCTTTAGACTTAAAAGAAAACAAAAATTTGTCCGTTTCCCTAGAAAACACGGAATAATTATCTTTAAAACTGGAAAGCACATAATGATAGTCTGAAAAACTTATTAAATGTTCATTTAATACATGATAATAATATTTATTAGGATCTAGCTTTAAAATTGTATCTTGCAGGAAAACATTAGTATTTGGCAAAGCCTTACTTACACCATCAAGCTTCATTTTAAAATGCTTAAACTTATAAAAGCTTGAAACATTAATAAGTGATTTTAAGAAAAAATCACCTAATACTACGAATATTAACAAAAAAATTAATAATAAAAAAAAATTTATTTTTCTAAATTTAGTTAGATTTGCTCCATTAAAATTCAAAATTATTAATATCCTTCCCTATGCCTATTTTGTCTTACTTAAATCCGACTGAAATTTAACAGACCAAACCTCATAAAACTTTGAAAATTTCGCTGCTATTTCCTTTTGGGAAGTAACAGTAGCTAAAACTTTTCCTGCCTGAATATACTCCAGAACTTGCTCTGAGAGCCCGTAATCTTCATTTACCTCATATCTTGATCTTAAGAGGAATGCTCCCTCTTCTAGGAGTTCTAAAGATTTAATAAGATGTCCTAATTGAACCTTATAAAAAGGACTATCAATCATTAAATTTTTTGCCAAATTCTTAAAATCAATAAAATTCTTGGCTAAAGCAATAAATTTAAGATGCATATCTTCTAAAAAACGAATTGCTTTAAAATCACCCTTACTAAAGTATATACCCAGATCAATAAGGTATCCTAATTTCTTAACAATTAAAAATCGCTCCCTAGGATTCAAATCAATCACAGGCGTACTCGAAATAAGTTCTCCAGGAGAGATACGTAGAATAGGACTAACAAACAACGAAAAATCAGAAATAAAATTAAAAAGATTTGCCTTAAAATCATAGTTAACTTTTAATCTAGGTTTTGTATAGAAATAATTCAGAGATGCAATATAACTTAAAACATTTAAACTTAAATTAATAAAATTAATTTTTGAATCAGATTCTGATGAAAATCTTTCGGACTTTTTTATATCTCTTATATTGTTTAAAGTTTGTAAAATAAGATTATCAATAAATAAAATTTTTTGATAATCTTCATTATCAATTAGATCCATAAATACCCGCTTATATTAATTATCATTTCTTAAAAGCTCCTCTGCATGTTTAATGCTAACGTTATTCACATTCCCACTAAGCATTCGAGCAATTTCTAAAACACGATCATTATCTAATAATAAAGAAGTTTGAACATATGTCTTACTCTGCATATATTGCTTTTTAACTAAAATATGATAATCTGCAAGGCTTGCAATATTGGCAAGATGTGTAACAACAAATATTTGAACATTATCTGATAGTCCCTTTAAATATTTACCCAAACTCACACCAGCCTCACCTCCTATCCCAGAATCGATCTCATCAAATATTATAAGCTTATCCTCATCAACATTTTGCACACTCTTAATGGCCAACATGATTCTTGAAAGTTCACCTCCAGATGCAATTCTATAAATTGGCTGAGCTTTCAAACCAAGATTACTAGAAATCAAAAATTCCACATCATCAACGCCTGTGCAACTCATTTCACCATCAGAAACTGACACAAAAAACTCTGCATTACTCATATTAAGCTTATGTAAGATTCCTGTGACTCCAGAAGCAAATACTAATCCAGCATCTCTTCGAACACCCGAAATATCAGATGATAACCTCTTCAATTTTTCAAGCAAACTACTTAATTTTTTCTCCCTATCTATCCTTTCAGTCTCAAAATTAAGTGCTGAATGAATAATAATATCACATCTTCTCCTTAATCCTATGACATCTTCAAGATTTGGTCCATATTTTTTCTTAAGACGAGAAAGCTCGTATAGCCTACTCTCTACTGCCTCAATCTCCATCTCATCATAAGTTTTGCTAAAAAGATATTTACTATAAACTTGTCCAATATCTTCAAGTTCATAATAAGAACTTTTAAGGCGATTTTCAAGTTCAAGATAATCATTGCTAATACTTGAAAGATATTCAGCATCGCATATTATCTTTTTTATCTCGACTAAAGCAGAAGTACTCTCACTTACGCTTAAAGTATTTTTCAAGCTTAAAAGTGCCCTACATAAAGATTCATGATTCCTAAGTTCATCTAATCTACCTTTCAAAATCTCTTCTTCTCCCATCTTGGGATCTAAAGAATCTATCTCATTAAGAATCCTTTCACACTCTTCTATGTTCTCCTTCTGTGATTTTTCTTTCAAAATAAAGTCATCATAGTCACTTGAAAATTCCATGTAGGCCTCATAAGCCAATTTATACTCTTTCAGTTGAGCATTTAAATTAGCATAATTATCCAAAATCTTTAGATTATTTGAGGGATTTTTCAAAATTAAATACTGCTGATTCTGAGAATGAACTTCAACCAACATATCAAAAACTGGCTTTAAGATTATACTAGAAATTGGTTCATTATTAATATAATAATTACTCAAAAAAGTATCTAGAGATTTAAATGTAATGACTCTCTTTATAATAATTGAATCTTCTACTAATATACCCTTAGAAAATAAATAATCTCTAGCGTCGCTATTTGCTCTAAATTTAGCAAGTAAAATACATTCCCGTTCGCCATCCATAATTATATTATCTTTAAGCTTCCCACCAAATAAATAATAAATTGATGACAACAATAAGCTTTTCCCACTCCCAGATTCACCTGTGAGTGCTATTAGACCCTTATTTAGTTTAATGGATATCTCTTTGATTAAAACAAAATTTTTTATAAAAAGTTCAATTAACATATAAAACTCAAAAACAAATCATATCATAAAATTCTTTTATCTTATAATAACTTATTTTTAAGTCTTTTAACAAAAGTATCTGTGCAAAATGATGCAAACCGCAAGCTCTTATTAGCAAGACCCAATTCAAAAATAATATCAACCTCAAATTTGCCCAGATTAACCCCATCAATAAAAATCGATGCTGGATTTAGAGTATATTTTTTTTGAAATGAAAGCGATAACTTACTTCCGCTTGAGAAAACAAAAGAACGATTATAAACAGAGTGCGGAGAAATAGGTGTTAATATAAAAGCCTCAAGATCTGACTCTAAAATAGACCCACCTGCTGAAAAAGAATATCCAGTCGAACCTGTAGGTGTCGCAAATACTATGCCATCACTCCTATACGAAAGGAAATCTTCTGAATTAACCATAAGATTCACACAGATTAACTTATTAAGAACGCTTGACCGAATAATTACATCATTTAAAGCATATTTGGTGAATATCTTATGTCCACTGTGATAAGCATTAATGTTTAGCAAATACCTTTTTTGAATAACTAAAGAATTATTAAAAAACTTATCTATTACCTCTTTAAAATCCTTAGGCTTTATATCTGCTAAAAATCCCACCTTACCCAAATTTATTGAAATAATTGGAATATCAATATCATGCTTTAAGAGCAAACTGCTAGCTAGCAAAACTGTACCATCTCCACCCAAAGTTATTGCAAAAATCAAATTATCTTCCGTTAATAGATCTAAAGATTTGCTAACACTGGCGAATACACTTAAAACACCATACCTATCTTCTAAATATTTTTGTATTTCATGACCAAGAACTTCAGCATCCGTATTTGAATAATTCACATAAATGAGAACCCTACCTTCCATCATTCTCCTTGTATGGAATGTCTTCAAATTCACTCTTGTCAAATATCTGCTCAATGTCAATTAAAATTAAATACTCACTCTCAAAATTTTCCTCATCAATCCTAACAACACCTGACATGTATTTTCTATTCAAAGTTTGCAAAGTTGCAGGAGGTTCTTGCACTCTATATTCATCAAAGCTAATGACTTTTAAAACCTTGTCTACAAATATTCCTAAAAGCTTCTCTTTAATCTTCACTATCAAATATCCCGTTAAGAGCTTATCCTCTTCTGTTGCATAAACTGAAGGAATTTTAAATCTAACATTTAAATTTATTAAAGGAATAACATTTCCTCTAAGATTATAAATACCTGTAATATAATCAGGAACATTGGGTATCGCATATATACCCTCCAAGGGTACTTTGATCACTTCCCTAATATGTTCTATTCCAACTCCATAACTTTCCTTTCCTATCTTAAAACATGCAACTTGTAACTGAGACTTTCTTTCCCTAACTTTTTCTTTTACAAACATACCCAATACCCTTGTTATCTAAATATTTACCCCTAATGCATGAAAATCTTTAGATAAAAAATAAATTTCAAAGGAATTCTTCCTAATAGCTTTAGGCCTAATCTTTTTAACAATCCTGAAACACTTCTTAAGTTTGTCAAAAATTTGCTCTTCCTCTCCACCCTGAAAAATCTTAATTAATAAATTTCCACCTATCATCAAGATCCCAGAAGCCAATTCTACTATTCTCACATTTAAATTAAAAGAATTACTTGTATCAACCAATCTATTACCAGTAGTTTTAGGAGCTACATCACTTAAAACTAAACTATATGGTGCAAAAATTTTGATTTTTTGAAAAACATCTTCAAGATATATATCACCCTTTATAAAATGAAAATTACTATGAAAATTCAGATCCACATCCTGAAGGTCAACTGCAACAAGTACCCCGTTCTTAAGCTTTCTATAAGCATATTGAGAAAAACTGCCAGGAGATGCTCCAATGTCTAATATATTACCAGGAGAAAACAAAGAAAATCTTTTATCAATTTCAATTAACTTATAAACAGATCGAGCAAAATATCCTTCTCTCTTAGCTCTTTTTGAATACTCATCATCAACATCATACATATAAATCTCTTCAGTGCACTTATCATTATACTTTTTATTATAATTCTTATTATGCAAAATAAATTATTTTTAGATAATATTGAAAAAAATATTAATGCCCTATTCCTGAATGAAAATTTTCTAAATCTATTTAAAGATAAAGATCTAAAGCTAAAATTTAATATAAGAGAAGGTATGACAACCGCAATTCAAGCTCCAGCTATTGAAATAATAAAGAGGGGTGGCAAAAGAATAAGACCAATACTTATGATTGTCCTAGCACATGCACTAGGACACAGCAATAGCGATACCGAAAATTTATACAAACTAAGCCTACTACTTGAATTACCACATTCTGGAAGCTTAATTATTGATGATATTGAAGATGAAGCCATAAAAAGACGAGGAGGACCTGCTATTCACTTAATTTATGGAACAGATGCCAGTATTAATACCGCAAATCTAATTTATTTTCTGCCAGCAAAATTAATACAAACTTCTAATTTAAAGACAAGTCAAAAACTAGCAATTTACGAAAATTTTTTCACAACTCTTTCAAATCTTCATTTGGGACAAGGAATTGATATCGAGTTACATAATGGAGCATACGTCCCAAGCATTGAAGAATACATATCTTTAGTTGAACTTAAAACAAGTTCTCTTTTCGGAATGGCTGGTTTTTTAGCTGGAATACTTACAAACAACGAAAAAAAAGCAAAAAATCTTTACAATACTCTCTTGAAACTTGGAACCTATTTTCAAATAATGGATGACATTATAAATATTAAAAGTGGAATTGCGGGTAAAGACTTTGGAGATGACCTAATTGAAGGAAAGAAAAGTCTGCCTATAATATACTTTTTAAAAGAAAAAAATTTTGATAATAAAATAACTCAAACACTAGATAAAATTAGAAATAAACCTATAAATGAATCAAAAGAAGAAATATTAAAATTTAAAAATATGATTAATTCATCAAGTGCCATTAAAGATAGCTTAAATCTTGCCATGTGGTACCTTAATGAATTTATTGAAGAATTAAATTCGTATAAACTAATCAATAAGTATAAAGACATGCTAATAGATATTTCAAACAAAATAAAAGAGGAAAATTTATGAGACAATATACACTAATTCTAGTCTTGATAAATATCATGATTCCTATCTATGCGACAATACCCATAGAAGATAAAGACAGATACGAAATGGATGAACTTTACAAAGAATCAATGCTCTTAAAAGAGCTAAAAGAATACGATAAATCAAAATCATTATTAATAAAAATCATAAATAAAGATGCAAAACAAGTTGATGCATATTTACTGCTTTCAGAATTAGGATACTTAATGGGTAACTGGTTAGAAGCAATTGAACAGATTAAAACTTATTTAGGAATAATTGATTTTAAAGATGCAAAAAACTATCTTGATATTTCATGGGCATACTTTCTAATTGGAGAGACCAGTAACTCAATGGATTATATAATCAAATTTATTCGAGAGAACCAAAATCTATTAAATACTAATATATACATACTTATGGACACTATTTTAAAAAAGGGATTTTATCATTTTATAGAAGATGAAGATTCAATGTTTAATCTAATAATTAATACTATTTTTCAAATAGAAACAAATGACGATATCATATTTACAATTTTTCTAAACAACTTAGACATCATAAAACAACTTCCCTTTTATCAATTCAATAGAATAAAAATAAAAGATCTAGACTTACAAATCAGATCCTTAAGGACGCTTAAAAATTCAATACATGGTATTGCTAAAACCTCTTATTTTTCCTAAAAAGAGAAATCAATATATTTATTAAGATAGCCATATAAAAGGGCAAAGCAAGGGCAAAATAAGAATTCAAATAATCCTGAAAATTAAAAAACTTATATTCAATAAATACTATTAAGAATGAAATTGGTAGCATAAGCCAAGGATTTGACAATGAAATATACATCATGCAAATCGCAAGCCAACCATTGCTTAATCCTAAGTTATAAGAATAAGCATTAAGATTTATAGCAAGAAATGATCCTGCAATACTTGCTGAAATTACAGATGCACAAATAGCAAAAGATTTGAAATAATTACTAGTTTTCTCACCTAATAGATTCTCATAATCATTAGAACGGATAAATTCAAAGACTACTCTAACTCTTGAATAACTTATTATATAGATGCTAAAACCTAAGAAAACGAAGAACAGCAAAACAAAAACTATAACAGCAAAATCATTTGATACATTGAAACTAAATCCTGGAATTAAATTAAAATTAACTCTCATTAAAAAATTGACTAAAAAATAACACAATATGTTAATTCCTATGCCCGCTATAAAAATATCATACCTATTTATGACAAACAAAGATAAAAATCCTCCAAAAATCAAGCTAATCAGAAGCGTTATCATAGCTGAGATAAAAATCCCATATCCCAAATAAACAAAAAGAGAGGTCAAAAAAACAGCTAAAAAAGAAACTCCCTCAATAGCTATATTTAACATCCCCACTCTTTCGGTATAAAGAACCCCAAGTGCTAAGTATGCAAATGTTAGAGAATACACAAAAATATCAAACACTTATTTTCTACTCGAATTCATTAAAAACAATGAGATACAAATTGAAACCGCTTGACATAACCCAATAAATTCATATTTGAAAGAATAATTTATTTTAAGATAGTTATTAAATTCATTCAACATTGAAAAAAACAAACTAAAAAACAATACATACATATAATTAAAACCCGAAATTACAGCAATAATAAACCCATTCCAGCCAATTCCTACAGTTAATCCCAAAAATAAATAATTTTTAAAAAAAACTAAAAATATTGCGCCTACAAGGCCATTCAAAAAAGCACTAGAGAATACAGTCAAAAGCTTATACTTAAACTCATTAACACCAAAAAATTTACCCAACAACTTTCTATCACCCAATATCTCAAGTTTTAATCCTATAATAGTTTTCTTATGCACAAACACATAAAGCCCCCAAACCAAAATACCAAATAATAGTAAATATGGCAGAGAAGTATCAAGAGTAAATATCTTATCAATACTTTTTGTTTGACTTAAAAATCTATTTGAAGCTAAAACATTCGATATAAATCCATCTACCAACCGTTGATTCCCATAGGACATTAAAACTCCCGTAAGCATCCCATTTATTTTAAAAAAGAATGTTAAGTAAAAAGGTACAAGACCTATTAATCCAACTAAAGAAGAGCTTAAAATCATTATCAATATAAAATTAAAATACGTAAGTCCAAATAAATCACAAAATATATATGCTAAAAATGCTCCGAAATAAACTTGACCTTCATTTCCAAGATTTAAACTATTACTTTTAGCACAACCAGAAATTCCTGTCGCAATTAGTAAAAGTAAGATAAAATTCCACAATATTATCTTGATATAAGAAAAACTAAAAAACCCATCAAAAAAATACCCGATGCCTAGCACACTAACTGAAAAGATTAAAAAAACATATTCTTTTTTAATTGTCCTCATATAAACAGTAGCTCCTTTAATCTTCCTTTATTAATGTGCTCCCTTTTAAGTCGCAATATAACCTCACCAGTCCTCATTGCTAAAATATCATCAGATAGAAGAAGTATCTCATCTAAATTAGGGGTAATTAATAGTACAGGCTTCTCCTTAGAAAACCTACGGATAAAAATAGATGTTTCACTATATACCCTATAGTCTAGGTTACTAAGAGGCGAAAAACAAATTAAAAAACTCTTTGTAATATACTTTTCTCTAAAAAGAGCAAGCTTTTTTAAAGTTCCTCCAGAGAATTCAAAAGACTTAGAATAGAAAGTTTTAAGTATTTTTTCATCAGAATAACCCATATCTTTCTTAAAAAAATCTTTAAGTCTATTAATAGTAGATTCTTTAATGAATACTTCATTTTCAAAACTCATTATCTTTGCCAAAAAACTATCCAATATAGTACTATTATCAGCAAATAAATTACCAATTCCTGAAGGCAAAAACCCAGCCTTCATCTCATAAAAATTAATATTCTCATATCTATACCCATTCATTTTTATGCATCCCACAAATGGAATTTCTCCTAAAAATAATCTCTCCCATGTTTTTATTGCCGCTTCTTCTGCAATAATTCCCAAAACTCCTCTTCTTTTTAAATAAAAACTAATATCATACTTCCAAAAATCTTGAAAAAATAAATTAAACTTTATAAAGTCTTCATTTGACTCATCACGATTAATATTTGTAGAAATAAGTTTATCAATAGGCACTTCAAGCTTGCTAAGTATTACCTCTTTATTTATTGATCTAAAGCATTTCCCATCTTTCAAAATAATAAATTCATCACTAAATTTTATGGCATCACCAATCTCTCTATGCGTAATAAAAAGAGAAGTAATTCCTGCCCTTTTAAGGTTTTTAAGCAATATAACAAACTCTTTAGCCTCTTTTTTAGAAAAATAAGCTACACTCTCATCAAAAATAATAATCTTTGCATTTTTTTTAAGAGAAGAAATAATAAGTAAGAAATACACCTCTTTAATATTTAAGTCTTGTATTCTCTTTTCTAGATCAAACGCAATATTATAAAATTGCCTAAGCCATTTATAATATCTATACGTCTTAGATTTATTCATTGGCATAAAAAATTTAGAATCAAACCAATAAATACTAAGATACTCCCAAACCTTCAAGTTCATATTAAGTTTTGGAATTTGAGATACAAGATAAATACCATGTTTCTTGGCCGTGTCTACATTCCAGTTTGACTGCCTCTTATTATTTACAAAGACATCCCCACTATCAAAATGAATAAAGCCAGCCATAATTTTTGATAAAGTACTCTTACCCTCACCATTCCTGCCAATGACAGTCAAAATTTTAACTTCTTCAATCTTTAAATTAACATTATCTAGGATAGGTCTCTCAAGATCTGGAAAAGATTTTACTATATTTTTAAACTCTATCATAAATCATTCTAAATCAATCGTTATCTCAGTATCATCTATCTCTTTAATCTTATCTTCAAGACTTTTCTTAACCTCTGCACTAGCCTTTTCTACATAAAATTTATTTAAAAAATTAAATGAAATCCCCATTTTCTTAAGTCCAAGAACTTCACAAGTCCCATATTGGATCTCGCCTCTGAGAGCTTTATTTAAGACCTTTTCTAAATAAAATCTTTGATTTGTAATGCCTGAACCAATAATATTATCTTTATTATCCAAATAATTTTCACTATCAAATAGAACAGCAAACATACCGTGCTTGCGAACTGACGAGAGCACACCCTCAACAGCTGAACCCACAATCGGAAGAATTACAGAAACTCCTGAATTTAAAATTAAAGAGTCAGACAAAACCTTTGCCATATTGCTATCATGCCAATTTCCTAAGATCCTAAAGAACACCATTGAGTCTAAAATCTCTTCAATACCCTTCTTGAAATAGGGAAAAATATAGTCTCTCATAACAGGATACTCTTGCCCAGAAATCAAGGCAACATTCTTATTGGATAAATTAGAATCTTTTAAAAATAGGGCTACATAATAACCTAATATATAAGCTTCTTCTGCAACATTATAAGAGAGTGAATACACTTGAGGATTAGTATTCTTAACCAAAGAATCAAAAATCAAGAATTTAGTATAAGGATAATTTGCAGAAATTCCATCAATAATCCTTTGCATTACATTATTTGTTGTTATCAAAAAATCATATCTTAAAGAATTTAATAACTTCTCAAGTAATTCTATCCATTCACTTTGATTAAACCCAGCTTCAAATAACTTAACTTCAACATCGTTTCTATTTTTTTTAAATTCAAGCAAAAAATCATACATTTCTTTATAAGAGGGTGACCCACTAATAATTCCAGGAATAAATAATGCAATCTTTTTCTTAGTCGAAGATTTAAGCTCTCTAATTTTGAAAAAATTAATATACACAAATAAAAATAAGCAAATTAATGAAATAGAAATCCAAACAATTCTAAAGAATAGAAATTTATTCACAAAAATAAAACACCTTTCTCAGAAATCATAGCATCCACTTTGATATCATGAGAACAAAATGGCACAAAATTAAAAATCTGGAAATCAAAACACACACCAATTTTTACAAAGAAGTCTCTTTGCAAAAATATATCATAAAATCCTCCACCACGTCCAACTCTATGTCCAGTATTACTTGAAAATGCAAGTCCTGGAACCAATATAACAGAAGCTTTATTAATCTCAAACTCAATACAAGAAATAGGTTCAAGTAAATTAAAACTACCAACCCTAAGGGAGGAATTCCCAAAATATTTGAAAAAACTCATATCACAATTGCCCAAAACTCGCGGTAAGAAAACTTCGAAGTTAAAGTCTAGTAAAGAATTTAAGAATACATGAATCTGAACCTCGAATTTCATAGGATAATATGCTAATACCTGACAAGTATTTATATTTTTAATTAATTTTAGCAAATTTGCAGAAATATTAATACTGGATTCAGCAATCTTGACTATCCCATAGTTCCTGAGCAAAACAGTCATCTCATTTCTAATTGCTTGTTTTGACAAACCTATGTTCATAAAAATTAAAATTCTCTAGGCTTTAACAAATAAAATTCATCAACACTTAAATTGCTAGGAACATTACCATTCGTACGACCTAAATACATCTTAAAAGAATGAATCGTTTTAAAAAACTTTTTTGCTAAAGATGATCTATTTTTCTTATAATCTTCAAAAAATTTTAAAACAGATCCATGAATAATCAATTTATCAGAAATATCAGAAGAATGCTTAATGAGATCTTCTATAAAAAAAAATATATTTGCCAGATAAATAAAATTACTAAAAAGGATACCTATTCTTCCTCTCAGATAATTGACATAATTTACCATATCAATTCTATTACCCAAAGTATGATTTTTATCTTCTAGGCTCCACTTTGAGTATACAGTATTAAACCTAGGATCTTTTACTAGATAATCATATACAAAATCAAACCTAAAACTATCCTCAACGTATTTTGAAAATATATAATTTGAACGCCTATTGCTTAGAAAAATAAAACCTTTACGAGACGTTTCTTTAAGATTTTGAATTATATTAGTAGGAGCAGTATCACTAGTTTTACATAAAAAAGAATTATCATCCCAAAGTAAAATACTAGTACCTTCTGAAACTAAATATTCATTCTTATTGTAATGCTTAAGAATGCCTTCAAAAACACTAACAAAATAATTATTAAAATATTCACCGTTTACATAAAATTTTGCCGGCGCATCAGTCATAAAGAAATAATTATTCACATCGACAGAAAATGAAGAGCCTTTAACAACCTCATAAATAACGACCTCTAAGCTTCCCTTAAATAGATATATTTTTGCATCTTGCACGTCTTTAAGGGAAGAATAAAAAACAAGACTATGCGTATTAGAATGAAAGGTTACATCTGATAAAACACCATTTATTCCATATAAACCTATCTTAATTTTCGAATTATCGCCAACCTCAATAAAATCATATTCAAAAATCTCATCCCCCAAATACAATCTAATAGGAATAGTATTCCTGACAACATTAATCTGACCCTCTATTTCCTTAATTAATGCTACTTGAGAGAATAATACTACCCTAGATAATAACAACAAAAAGATGATAGAGTGTGATTTTAAAATAAAATTATCCTCAATTTGAATAAACTTATGAACTTAATTATATCCTGTTTTAAAAAATTTATTAACTTTAATAAACATGAAAAATAAACTATAATGTTAAGAAGCTTGCAAAAAAGATATTTTGAACTAGATTTTTCCTAAATAAAGAACCTAGGAAGAGATAAAAGCTACAATTTATGTAGTCAACATTATATAAGAAGGATATATATGATGCGTAAAAACAAGTTATTACTTTTGATGTTATCTGTATTTGCTCTTTCTCTCATTTCATGTGAAACCCCCCCAGAAGAAAGGGCATGCGGAAATGCCAAAATTTCAAAGATGCTCTAGGATAGGAGTATAGTATTAATATAATTAAAATGGATCAGAGATGACAAACAAATAATTGCATAATGTTAGGTTATGCAATATTATGGTAGTAAGGTTTACTGAACAGCTAAAAGAACTGATAAATTGATGCTCAAAACCAAAGTTCTTAATTTATATAGTCAATATTATATAAGAAGGATGTATATGATGCGTAAAAACAAGTTATTACTTTTGATGTTATCTGTATTTGCTCTTTCTCTCATCTCATGTGAAACCCCTCCAGAAGATGCAAATAATAAAGATGCCAAAATTTCGAAATCAAAAGAAATTAAGGAAACCGGAGATGTGCAAAGAGACATTGAAGAGATTAAAAATGAAGTCATAAGAGAGCGAGGGAACCTTTTTTATTCTAAAGAATTCAACGAAGCTGAAAAGACCGAAAAGGAAATGAAAGCAAAATTTGCAAAAGGTATGACTAAGGAAGGAAATGACATTGCTATCAAAGCACTAGAAAGATACAGAAGTATTGCCAGAGATACGATAGAAAAAAAAGAAAAAATAAACTACCTTAAAGAAAATATTGAAAAATACCTAAATGATGCTGAAGCCAATGAAGCATACATATGGATACCATTGGAGGTTGATGAAGTAAATAACTTATACTTTGAAGCAACAAGAAAATACAAAGTATACGACATTGAAAACTCTCTTGGAATGTATAGTAAAGCATTTAATAAGGCACAGCAAACAGCCAAACGAGCAAAAGAATCAAGAGCTCTTAAGGAAACAGATGAGAGAATGTATAAACAATTAAAAGCACTTGAAGCTGCTTCTAATCTTCCCGTTTACAGCAATAATAAACTCATTAAACCATCGCCATGGAATGGGAGAGCACTAATTAAAGATAAAGGCGAATATATGAACCTCTTAAATCTGGAAGGTGGGACTTATTTACTTGGAAAAGTAGACTTTCCATTAGTACTTGCCTATGAAGAAGAAGCCAAGGAAATAAAAAAAGCAGATTCAACTAAATTTAAAACACTCCAGCTTATTGAAAAATCCAGACAACTATGGGAGCAAGGGCTTGAAGCTAAAAAGCTCAACAATCTTAGACTTGCAAATGAATTATTCTTAGATTCTGCAAGATACTTAGAAGCTTACCAAAGCTATGCAACTAGGGAACTTTACATAATTAAAATTGGAAATACCTTGTGGGGAATTTCTAAGAAATTATACAACGACCCTTATTTATGGCCAAAAATTTGGTTTGCAAACAGACAAAAAATTCAGAATCCAGATATAATATACGAAGACTGGAAAATAATAATTCCTTCTAAATAAAACAAAACCTAAAAGAAAACAAGTATAATACTTGTTTTCTTTTTTTATATTTAATAAAATTAATCCAATAGAAATGTATTACATAAAAGAGAACAAACAATGAAAAACTTGATATTAATAAGTATCTTATTTTTTTCGTGCTATACAGCCAATCTAGACGAACTTACAAAAGAAACTCCTTATAGTATCTACTTAAGAGAAGCTCAAAAGGCAATGAATGTTAATGATTATACATCTGCTTTAAAAGTATATGAAAAAATGATTGAAAATTATAAACAAAATACAGGAATAGTCGCTACTGGAAAATATGAAATCGCCTTCATACATTATATAACAAATAAAAAAGAGCTAGCAAAACAATTATTTGAAGAATTAATAAAATCTGGTACAAAAACTCCCAAATGGATTATCCCCCTATCTGAGAAGATGATAGACAAGATAAAAAATGAAAAACTTAAACTATAAACTCTACAGCTACCCTTTCAAACTACTGCTGAAGTATTATCCCATAAATTGTAATATCTTTTTCCTTAGCCAAGTTCATAACTTCCTCATAAACTATAGGCCCCCTAGGATATTCATGAGGAGGTGCATCTCCCAATACAACAATAAATCTATTCTCCGCCTTCCAATCAAATTGAGTAACAGCAGCATTAATCCCTTCAAATACCGCCTCAGGATAATCTCCTCCACCACCTACATTAATATATTTAAGAATATTGTTTAAATACTCCTTAGTATTAAAATCAAAAGATCTTGTCAAAAAATCTTCAAGATAATCCTTATAAAATACAAGACCTACCCTATAAGACTTAAATTGCTTTAACTGAGGTTCTACGATCTCAAAAAGATGCTCCTTTAAAATTTCAATATTATTCTTCATACTCTCAGTAACATCAACAACAAAAACAAGATCTAAGTCAGCATTTGAATCTTCTGATTTTTCTAAAATATCCTTGATCTTATCAAGCGCATCCATTCCCTGTTCTGCAACAACAACATCATCCGAAAATCTAGAAAATGCTTCCATCATCCCATTAGACTCAATTTTACCGTCCATTTGACTGTCCTTGAAGAATAATTCATAGGCATTATCCTTATACTGACCTAAATAATCATTATATTTTTTTTCAAAAGTTCTAATTGAAAACCAAAAAGGTTCTTTCCTTCTCTTAAGAGTTTCTAAATCAATATCACCACTTCTTGTTGAAAAATTAGGAAAACCATATTTTAATCTCTTAGGTATTAGTATATGAAAAGCCTCCCCAAATTTTCTATTTGGAACAGGCGTAGAGGATGTCAATGATAAAAGTTCCCTATTCATAATAACTCTACCGTTTAAAATTCTAATTTCATCTCCATTAATGTCATTATACCCTAGCGTTCTAAATGAATAAGTAGATACATCTTTACTCTTTTCTGGAATTTCAAAAGATTCAGTTAAAATGACAGACTTAACCTTTGGCTTTTTCCTAATAAAAAGGTGAAAGCCATTTTCATGAGCCTCAACATATACATCATCAATGGTAATATTTAGATCATCTTCTATTAAAGAAAACAAAGTAAACACAACCAACAAAAAAACAAAAAAGTAAGTTTTTTTCATACAAATCCTTACAAATTAGTTAGACAAAATTATGTCTAAAATTATTAAAAATCTAAAGATTATCAGTTAAGCTCTCGTAAAACAAAATATTGGATCCAGCAAAATCATTCTTAAAAATGCTTCTAAGATTTAAACTAGCAAGATCTTTTTTAACACTCCTAACCATCTCATCATCACGATTTAACAAGTCAAACATTCTAGATGATTTAGTCAAATTCGCAATCCCTGAATCATAAAGCCTATTGTCCATAACAGTACCAGCTCCAACCCTATCACCAAGAGATGCTCTTATCTCAACAACTCCAAGATTATTGTAACTTTCAATTTCTTTTATTAATAAAGCCTTATTATACTTATTATCTTTAGGCCTAAAATCTAAGATACTGGACTTTTCTGTCTCTAAATTCTCTAATATTCTCAAATAATAGCTCCTAGAAGTTACAAAATCACCCATTTTATAAAGGACAGATGCAATTGAATTCAAAACTTCATTACTATTTGAAAACCCAGACATATTCTCAACTTTAAATAAATAGCTTAATGCATCCTTATAGTTATTCTCCTTATAATTAAGCAAGGCTACCTTATAATAAACATCCGGAGAATTAACACCCTCATTTATTGCCATCTTATAAGAAGAAATTGCTGATCTGAAGCCATTTAAAGATCTAAGAATATCCCCTTGCTTTTCATAAATTGAGGAAAGCTCTCGAGACCCTTTAATAAGACCATTTCTTTTATAAAAATCATAATCATTTAAAGCTAAACTAATAATATTGCTTGCTTTCAGAGAATCATTTTCCTTCTCATAAATATCTGCCAAGATTCTATAAGCAATTATCTTATCAGATGCATTTTCCATTGAATTTTCCTGCCTAAATCCATTTAATGCTGTCAGCAAATATCCTTCTGCCTTCTTAAAATCACCCATACAATAAGAATATCTACCACTTTCAAAGAGAGCCTTATTGTAATTGGGATTCTTAACCAAAATCCTTCTAAGAATATACTCAATCTCTGAGTTCAGATTGACATCCAAAGCATTAGCAATAGTCTTCCCATCACCAGCCTCAAAGCTAGCAAATTCTTTATTCAATAGATTCATCTGGGCACTTAAATACCTAGGATTCTTAGATAAATTATTTATTCTCTTGCTATAAACTGTAAAATCAATATATTTATCTATTAACTTCTTAGCATATCTAGTATAAACACCCTCATCAATATCTAACCCTTCATTTGTCTTAATAAAAGTATTTACATTCTTCGCTTCCCTCTCAGCACCAGCTCCAATATAGTTATTAAAAAGTTTAAATAAAATTTCCTTTCTATGCCCATATCTTGAAAGCAAAATAGTATAATTATTAATACTATCTTTGTAATACTTAGGATTTGTTTGAGCCCACCTAAAATAATTATCACCCTTATTCATTAATGCTTCATAATCATAAAGATCATAAGATATAACCTCATCAAGGATTAAATTAGCATCTGAATATTCACCAAGTCTCATTTTCATAGAAGCATAAGATATATATCCATCCTTATCAAAATTTTTTCGTCTTCTCTTAGAAGCATCTCTAGCAAATGGATCAATGGTAAATAATTCCTCGTACTTCTCTTCAGCACTATCAAAATCTCTTATATCCTCGAAAGCTTTAGCATAAGCCAGAAACCAACTGCTATTAGGTCGCATATAATATGCATCTCTAAAAGTATCCTTAGCAAGCTCCCTCTTATTCTCGTATATATAAGATATTCCTTCTCTGTATTTTTTATCAGATGCGATATAAAAGAACATAACATCAACTAAAAAATAAAAAGACACAAAAGTTAGTACAACAAAAATAGATGCTATTTTAAGTATTGGCGTTAAAGCTTTAGAAATCCTATAGCTAAGCTTCTGTTCAAGCTTGCTAAACTCCTCTGCCTTATAATAAATAACAGGCAATTTAACAGAACGCCCAACAATATCACCAGAAAACTTAGCAATAAACTTAAGCCCTTTTTTATTTTGCTCAACAAGATCAATCAATGCCTCAATCTTATACCTAGAGACATTGCCTCGCGTTAAAGCCTCAGCAACAGCAATTCTCAAATTCCTAGGATAAGAGTTTAAATGCTTAAGAAACAAAGGATAATCAATTTTAAAATTATCTTCACTAGAAGGTGTTTTTTTGTCATCTTCCAAAAATCTAAAATCATCTGAAAGATTAGAAAAATCACCCTCTTCATCAGGATCCTCAGAATTCTTATTATCCTCAGAGCTCTCATTAAAATCATTCCCACCCCGATATGTCATCCCCAACTGATCACTTTCTCCATTAGATCCATTCAAATTATCAATTATATCATCAAGATTGAAATTATCATCCAAAGCATCATTGCCATCACTTAAAGATTCGTTATCTAACCTCTCAGCATCAATTTCCTTATCAAAAGACTCATCTGAACTTAATAAATTTGTATCCAAATCACCAGCTAAACTTTGCAAGCTATCTGGACTATCTAAATCAAAATTAGCAGCATTATCTAAACTAATAGAATTATCATCAAGAACCCTCTCAATGTTTTCTTCAAGTTGAGAACTTAAAACATCAAAATCATTATCTAAATCATTAAACTCAGAATCAATATCCACCCCACTAGAATCTTGTAAGATTCTACCATCCTCTTCAGCAGATTTGACTTGATCTTCGCTATCAAGAGCATCAAGAATAAAATCTAAATCAAGTCCCTCCTCAGGTGCTTCTTCTAAGTCAAGATCTACCTGATCCTGTTTCTCCCAAGGAAGGATACTTTCACCATTCCTCGGGGGCTCAATTTCCATTTTAATTCCAAAGGGCTCTTTTGTAGCTCTCTCGGCAGAAATATCATCTAATATCTCTCTTTTAAACTTTTTTACTTTCTCTATATCAGGCATATCAAACAAAACCCTAAGTCAAATCATTATATATCCTAGTTCCCTCTTCATGAAGAACCTCAAAACGTTTTTCTAAATCATCAGCAATTGTAGAGCTTAAAATTTCTTTTGTTGCCTCTAACCCTTCCTGATCTAACTTCCTTAAAATTAAATTCTTATACTCAAGCACATCTAATACCTCTGTTGTATTATACACAAGCGCATCTTCCCTAAAAATATCATGCTCCATATTCTCATCTGATGAGACTTCAAGAATATTGCCATTAATGCCTACCATTACAAAATAGTCAAAAATTTTAAAATAACTTCCAATCTCAGAAATTATTTTTTTAGTTTCGGGTTTACCTTTTCTATATCTTGTAGCCGTTGGAAAAATAAGAATAATATATCCACTACTCTTTTTATCAGAAATAAATTTCATAGAATTGGCATTAAAAGCTCGCCTCTCCCTAATAGTCTCAGGATCAACTCCAATAAATGAATGTGGAGGATAAATAAATATTACACTATAGCCTAAAGATAAGCTTTTAACGAATAAATTATCCTTAAAAAGCTTAACACCCGCTATAGGAATAACATGTTCCGAAACTTCTCTACAGCTCATCCTGTTAAGTAAAAACTGAAAACAAGGAAAGTCAAAATTGCTATAATGTTCCATTAATATAAGTGAGGACTTGCCCAACCTAGACTTCTCATAAAGCTCTAAAATATGTTTAATACCAACAATAGTAGAATTACTACTCAAAAGCCTTTCTATCATTTTGTCAGCTAAACCTACACTAACAGAATCTGCCTCATGATAAGAACTCTTTAAGCAATTTATCTTTTCAATAGCTTTAAATTGACTAAGAAACTCATTCTCAATATCTTTAAAATATTTATTAAAACTATCATTCTGTATAAACATACAACTTCATCCTTCAAAGTTTTCGAAAAACAATATATTAGCAAAGTAAAAATATTACATCATTATACTTTATTTATTTGGCAAATTAAAGTAAAATCCACTTAGGCTTGTTAACAAAATCATTTAAAACAAATAAAAATTCACATAATTCAAGGAGGATGTTTATATGAAATACAAAGTAATAATTCTTTTATCTTTCTTTTCTGCTTTATTCTTAACTACCTGTTATAGTGATACACAGCAAGATAAAATAACCTTTAGAGTAACAAATGACAGCGAGCCCGATTCGCTTGATCCTCAGCTTGCTACTTCTACGCAAGCATTCAACATCATCATAAATACATTCTTAGGCCTAACAGTAAGAGATTCACAAACTGGAGGCTATAAGCCAGGATTAGCTCAATCTTGGGATATATCTGATGATGGACTTGTGTACACATTCCACTTAAGAGAAGGTCTTGTTTGGAGCGATGGTGTTCCTATTACTGCTGAGGGTATTAGAAAATCTTACCTTAGAATTTTAGATAAAGAAACGGGATCACAATATGTTGATATAGTTAAATCAACAATTAAAAATGGTCAGGATTACTTCGATGGCAAGGTAACTGATTCTGAACTTGGCATTAGGGCTTTAAATGACAATACTTTAGAGATAACCCTGGTTAATCCAAAACCTTACTTCCTTGATATGTTAACGCACACATCATTCATACCAGTGCCAGTTCATGTTATTGAAAAACATGGGCAAAACTGGACAAATCCTGAAAATATGGCCGTAAGTGGTGCATATACGCTAAAGAAAAGACTAGTTAATGACAAAATAGTCATCACAAAAAACGATAAGTACTATAATGCTCCAAGTGTTGAAATAGATGAAGTGATATTTTACCCTATACTCGGCGATACTGCCTATAATATGTACATAAAAGACGAACTTGATTTCCTCCCAACAATAGGAAGAGAAAAATTCGATGAAGCCAGAATAAGGGATGATTATTATTCTTACCCTACGAATTCCGCAACCTACTTGGCATTCAACACTACTATTAAACCGCTTGATAATCCAAAAGTTAGAGAAGCTTTAACCCTTGCTATTGACAGAATAACTATAACTCACGTTATTGGCAAAGGTCGTTCAGATCCGACAAGAAACCTAACACCACCATTTGACAACTACTCTTATGGTAAGGAATTAAAATTATTTGACCCTGAGCGATCAAAAAAATTGCTAGCTGAGGCTGGATATCCGAATGGTGCGGGTTTCCCTACTCTTAAATATAAAACTTCAAAACGTGATGGGATGGGCAGAACTGCAGAGTTCCTACAAGAGCAATTTAAAAAAACACTCAACATCAATCTTGAAATTGAAGTTGAAGAATGGACTACATTTTTAGGCAGTAGAAGAATGGGTAATTACCAAATATCAGACATGGGATGGGCAGGAGATTACGGAGATCCACTAACATTTCTTGAAAGCCTATTTACTACAGAAAATCATGTGTTTGGAGCATATGGATACTCAAACAAGGAATATGATGCTTTAATTAAAAAATCTGATTTTGAACAAGACCCGCTTAAAAGACAAGACATCTTAAGGCAAGCTGAGGCAATCATAGTAGAGAAGGACTTCCCTATGGCTCCATTATCAATCATGAAATCATATTATCTCTTTAGAAATGATAAATGGACTGGATGGACTCCCAATGTTGCAAATAAATATCACTATGAAGACATAAAGCCTAAAAGATAACAAAACTAACAAGAGATAAAAATAAGTAATTTAAAAATTAAGATTTAAAATTAAATAATTAATAACTTATACTCCAAAGATTATAAGCTAAAAGAACTCATAGTATTAAACTTAAGAATCTTGATTTCATATCCTACCAGACGCATTATACTTTATCTTATAAAATAAAGTATAATTTATAAGATTGAAAAATAAATAAAAATACAAATACCAAATAACTTAAGGGGAGCAATTTATGAAATACAAAGCAATAATTCTTTTATCTTTCTTTTCTGCTTTATTCTTAACTACCTGTTATAGTGATACACAGCAAGATAAAATAACCTTTAGAGTAACAAATGACAGCGAGCCCGATTCGCTTGATCCTCAGCTTGCTACTTCTACGCAAGCATTCAACATCATCATAAATACATTCTTAGGCCTAACAGTAAGAGATTCACAAACTGGAGGCTATAAGCCAGGATTAGCTCAATCTTGGGATATATCTGATGATGGACTTGTGTACACATTCCACTTAAGAGAAGGTCTTGTTTGGAGCGATGGTGTTCCTATTACTGCTGAGGGTATTAGAAAATCTTACCTTAGAATTTTAGATAAAGAAACGGGATCACAATATGTTGATATAGTTAAATCAACAATTAAAAATGGTCAGGATTACTTCGATGGCAAGGTAACTGATTCTGAACTTGGCATTAGGGCTTTAAATGACAATACTTTAGAGATAACCCTGGTTAATCCAAAACCTTACTTCCTTGATATGTTAACGCACACATCATTCATACCAGTGCCAGTTCATGTTATTGAAAAACATGGGCAAAACTGGACAAATCCTGAAAATATGGCCGTAAGTGGTGCATATACGCTAAAGAAAAGACTAGTTAATGACAAAATAGTCATCACAAAAAACGATAAGTACTATAATGCTCCAAGTGTTGAAATAGATGAAGTGATATTTTACCCTATACTCGGCGATACTGCCTATAATATGTACATAAAAGACGAACTTGATTTCCTCCCAACAATAGGAAGAGAAAAATTCGATGAAGCCAGAATAAGGGATGATTATTATTCTTACCCTACGAATTCCGCAACCTACTTGGCATTCAACACTACTATTAAACCGCTTGATAATCCAAAAGTTAGAGAAGCTTTAACCCTTGCTATTGACAGAATAACTATAACTCACGTTATTGGCAAAGGTCGTTCAGATCCGACAAGAAACCTAACACCACCATTTGACAACTACTCTTATGGTAAGGAATTAAAATTATTTGACCCTGAGCGATCAAAAAAATTGCTAGCTGAGGCTGGATATCCGAATGGTGCGGGTTTCCCTACTCTTAAATATAAAACTTCAAAACGTGATGGGATGGGCAGAACTGCAGAGTTCCTACAAGAGCAATTTAAAAAAACACTCAACATCAATCTTGAAATTGAAGTTGAAGAATGGACTACATTTTTAGGCAGTAGAAGAATGGGTAATTACCAAATATCAGACATGGGATGGGCAGGAGATTACGGAGATCCACTAACATTTCTTGAAAGCCTATTTACTACAGAAAATCATGTGTTTGGAGCATATGGATACTCAAACAAGGAATATGATGCTTTAATTAAAAAATCTGATTTTGAACAAGACCCGCTTAAAAGACAAGACATCTTAAGGCAAGCTGAGGCAATCATAGTAGAGAAGGACTTCCCTATGGCTCCATTATCAATCATGAAATCATATTATCTCTTTAGAAATGATAAATGGACTGGATGGACTCCCAATGTTGCAGAAAGCTATATTTATGAGGGCATAAAACCTAAGAGGTAGCAAAACTAACAAGAGATAAAAATAAGTAATAAAAAGATAAACTACTTCTATGGCCTAGGCTATAGAAGTAGTTCTTTATAATATACTAATAACTTTTAAAAGCTACATAAGCACTCTTACATTCGTATTTATCTCTTATAAGTTAGTTATTTTTCTAATAGCATCTCGCCTTACAAGTTCACACATGGTACTAATCGAACTTATTATTAGGAACTCCTTTATTAACTAAATTTACAAGGCTATAAGTCAAATTTTAGATGAAAAATTATTTATGCTTTTTAGCGAAATTGGAATTAACCTTAATGAATAGGAGATAAAATGAATGAAACAAATACAATATGTATCTATGTTATTTTCTATAATAACTATTCTAGCCTGCAGCAAGGAGATTGAAAAAGAACCTGCTTCATTTAAAATTAGCTGGGGCGGAGAACCAAAATCAATAGATCCTCAACTTTCTGAAGAGACGATAGGATCAGCGATAGTTTTGCAAATGTTTAGTGGCATAATGAATATTGATACACAAACTGGAGGTTATAAGCCAGGATTAGCTCAATCTTGGGATATATCTGATGATGGTCTTGTATACACATTTCATTTAAGAGAAGGTCTTGTTTGGAGCGATGGTGTTCCTATTACTGCTGAGAGCATTAGAAAATCTTACCTTAGAATTTTAGATAAAGAAACGGGCTCACAATATGTTGGTATGCTGAAGCCAACAATCAAAAATGCACAGAACTATTTCGATGGCAAGGTAACTGATTCTGAACTTGGCATTAAGGCTTTAAATGACAATACTCTAGAGATAATTCTGGTTAATCCAAAACCTTATTTCCTTACTATGCTAACACACCAATCATTTATACCAGTGCCAGTTCATGCAATTGAAAAACATGGGCAAAACTGGACAAATCCTGAAAACATAGTTGTCAGTGGACCATTTAAACTAAAAGAAAGACTAGTTAATGAAAAAATAATAATTCAGAAAAACGATAAGTACTATAATGCTCCAAGCGTTGAAATAGATGAAGTAGTATTTTACACTATAAGAGATAGCTCAACTTCTTATAGGATGTATGAGAATAATGAAATTGATGCTCTTACATCTGGAACCATTCCATACGATTTAATAAAAGAGATAAAGTTAAGAAATGATCATTACACATCTGCCCTTAATGGTCTTTACTACTTTTCATTTAACACACAAATAAAACCAATAGATGATTCAAGAGTTAGAGAAGCTTTAACCCTTGCTATTGACAGAGAAACATTAACAGAAAAAGTTCTAAATAATGGTAGTATTGCCACAAGAAGAGTAACTCTCAACTTTAACAACTATTCTTACGGTAAAGAATTAAAATTATTTGACCCTGAACGATCAAAAAAATTGCTAGCTGTGGCTGGGTACCCTGACGGTGCGGGTTTCCCTACCCTTAAATTAAAATATAATACTAGTGAGAACCATAAGAAAATCTGTGAATTTATTCAAAATCAATGGTCAATGATTTTAAATATTAAGGTTGAACTTGAAAATGAAGAATGGACTACATTCTTAGCACATAAACAAAGCGGAAATTATGTAATAGCAAGATCTGGCTGGATGGGGGACTATCCGGATCCACTAACCTTTCTAAATTTATTCCAAAAAGAATTCTCTCATTTTAGTTCATATAAATACTTTAATGAAGAATATGAAAATCTTATTCATAAATCTGATTTTGAATTAGACCCAATAAAGAGGCAAGATATTTTAAGAAAAGCAGAAGAAATAATAATAGAAAAAGACTTCCCTGTTGCTCCAATATATATATACGCAGGGAATTATCTATTCAGAAATGATAAATGGACTGGATGGACTCCTAATATTCTAGAAAGATTTGATTTCTCTGCGCTTAAAAAAATAAAATAATAAAACAAATAGACACCTATGAAAATATTTTTTATAGATGTCTATTTGTTGATAAACTTAAAAATCTACAAATAGTGCTTGCTTTTCAAAGAAATAAAAAGAAAAATATTGTAAAATTGCTATCAAGACCTAAAAACAAATTAATAACATTCTCAATAATTGTAATCTCTTGTGTCAAAACAAAAGACGATAAACTATCATTTCAAATATGCATAGAAGGAAAACCGTTATCCCCTTTTAAGCCACACCTAATCGATAAAACTCTTGGAGCAAATATATTGAATATATATTTTTAGATCTCTTAACATTAAATACAAAAACAGCATAGCTTAAAGCAGGGTTAGTTAAATCTTAGGGTATATGATAATGAATTCGTATGCACATCCTACATCTAAAATAGGTCTCGTTTGGTGCGATGGTGTTCCTATTACTTCTGAAAGGATTAGTCAGTCACTAATACATGTATCATTTGTACCAGTACAAATCCATATTATTGAAAAGCATGGGAAAACCTGGACAAAGCCTGAAAATATAGTTGTTAGTGAGCCATTCAAATTACAGCAAAGAGTACCAAACGATAAAAATAACACTTATAAGCATCATAAATGCTATAATAAGAAATAAGTTGAACTAGAAGTATTTGTATATATACAATCCTGGACATTACCCATCAAAAATGATAAATGAACTGGATAGATTCCTAATCTCTCAGGTATATATTATCTGTTTAAAATAAAATCAGCTCAAAAATCTTAAACTTAAATCCTACAATTAATATATAAATTACAGAATATAGCATAATATATAGATATATATAACACAGAGAAATTATTAATTTTAACTTGCAAAATAACACATTATATTTAATAATATTCAACATTATTAAATATAATGTGTTAAAATAATCAATTATATAGGTTTGAAAAACCTATATAATTGATATAAGGAGCAATTATGTTAAGGTTTACCGTGCAAAAATTACTAGAAACAATCCCAACTTTAATCGCAATAACATTTTTATGCTTTTTGATAATGAGACTTGCTCCCGGAAATCCATTTGATTCTGAGAAACCTATTGATCCTCAAGTAAAAGAAAAACTCATGCAAAAATACCATCTTGATAAACCTTTTTATATTCAAGCTTACTATTACATCACTGGTGTTTTAAGGGGAGACCTTGGGCCATCATTGAAGAAGAAAGACTTAACTGTCAATCAATACATAACATTAGGATTCCCTAAATCACTGACAATCGGAATAGTAAGCTTAATAATCTCACTAATGCTTGGAACTCTGTTAGGTACATTAGCGGCAATTAAAAAAAACACTCGTACCGATTATATAATAAGAATAGTAGCAATATTCGGAATTTCTGTACCAACCTTCGTAACTGGTCCTATTTTGCAATATTTTCTATCTGTAAAGTTAGGATTATTTTATACTTCTGGGTGGATTTCAGAACGCGGTGGTCTTTCAAATTTAGTTATGCCTATATTAACAATGAGTTTGCCGTATACAGCCATTTTTACACGAATACTTAGAGGTTCTATGTTGGAAATATTAAAAAGCGACTTTGTAAGGACAGCAAGGGCTAAAGGCCTAAGTTTTCATGTAATAATCAGAAAGCACGTGTTGGTAGGCGCAATACTTCCTCTAGTGAGCTATATAGGTCCTGCATTTGCTGGCATAATTTCTGGTAGCATGGTTATCGAACAAATATTTAGAATTGCTGGGATGGGTATGTTTACAGTAGAAGCATCCTTAAACAGGGATTATCCACTATTAATGGGTTCAATTTTAGTATACTCAACATTATTACTTATTTCTATTTTAGCATCTGATATTACTTATAAAAGACTTGACCCAAGGACATAGGAGAATAATAAAATGAGTGAATATGAAAAAAAAGACCTCTCATGTGAATTACATACATCTCGCAAAAGAGCTTGGTTAAGGTTTAAGGAAAACAAACTTGCATTTATGAGCATATTTGTAATTGGTTTTTACGTACTCATTGCAATATTTCAACCAATACTGCCAATACACAAATACTATACGCAAGTAGTAGAACATGCTGATTTACCTCCATCTTTTAGACATGCTGGAGAGCTTTGGTATGAAAAGGAACTTTATTTTATAAAAAAATTATCAGAAAAAGAAAAACGAGGAATAAATGAAGAAGAACAGGCAAAGCTAAACGAAATAAAAAGAAAGATAGAAACTGAAGTCCAACAAATTGACGGAAAAGAAGTTCAAATACACAAAAGAGTATACTTACTAGGAACAGACAGTCTTGGACGAGACTTGCTTGCAAGAATAATACAGGGAAGTCAAATATCAATATCTGTAGGATTTATTGGAGCATTTATAGCAATGATAATAGGTTCCATAGTAGGTGCAATTGCAGGATTTTTTGGTGGAATCCTAGACAGAGTAATAACCAAAATAATAGAAGTTCTTTATATTTTACCCACTTTACTTGTCATAATCACATTAATGACTATTATGGAAAGGAATATTATAGGACTATTTATAGCAATCAGCATTATGTCATGGCTAATAATTGCTAGAGTCGTGAGAGGGCAAGTACAATCACTTGCAAAATCTGAATTTATACAAGTAGCTAGAACACTAGGCGCAACGAATAGAAGAATGATACTTAATCATTTAATTCCTAATAGCTTGGGTATGATAGTAATACTTACAACAATGAATGTACCATCATTTATCATGCTTGAATCATTCTTGTCATTTCTAGGTCTTGGAATATCAGCACCAATGACTAGCTGGGGAGAATTGGTAAAAAATGGAATTCCTACATTTGTTGAATACCCATGGAAAATTTTTATTCCAGCAACAGTCATGACAACATTCTTATTGTTTATGAACTTTTTAGGTGACGGATTAAGAGATGCATTTGATCCGAAAGACAACCTTTAGGAGCAATCAAATGAAAGAAGACTACATACTGGACATAAGAAATTTATCAGTTGAGTTTAAATTAAAGCATACGACAATATATCCTGTAAACAATATAAACTTAAAAATTAAAAAAGGCGAAATTAGGGCCATTGTTGGAGAATCTGGTAGTGGAAAATCTGTAACAAGCATGGCAATATTAAAACTATTACCTGAACTGACAACAATATACAAAAACGGAGAAATACTATTTGAAGATCAAGATTTGCTGAAGCTTAGCGAAAAAGAGCTTCAAAGTATTAGAGGTAATAAAATAGCAATGATATTCCAGGATCCAATGACTTCTTTAAATCCATATTTAAGAGTATCTACGCAAATTGAAGAGACAATAATGCTACATCAAAAATTAGATAAAAACACAGCAAAGAAAAAAGCAATAGAAATGCTAAAAACCGTTGGGGTTGTAAACGCAGAAGAAAGAATAGAGCATTACCCGCATCAATTCTCAGGGGGAATGAGACAAAGGGTTATGATTGCAATGGCTTTAAGTTGTCATCCATCACTATTAATCGCAGATGAACCTACTACAGCTCTTGACGTTACAATTCAGGAACAAATATTACTACTTATTAAAAGTTTATCTAAAAAGTTCAATACTTCAACAATACTAATAACTCATGACTTGGCTGTAGTTGCTGAAATTTGCGATACAGTATCTGTAATGTACCAAGGCAACTTTGTAGAAGAAGGCACAGTAGAAGCGATATTTAAAAACCCTCAACATCCATACACAATTGGTCTTTTAAAATCAATACTTACTCTAGACCAAAATCCAAATGAAAAACTTTATTCAATTAAAGAAAATCCTATTGAAATAACTACAAGTAACATTGAGGAGCATTAAATGAACAATGGACAAGATATAATTCTTAAAGTAGAAAACTTAGTACAAACATTCACAATTGGAGAAGACTTCTTATTTTGGAAAAATAAACGCAAGGTAAACGCTGTAAACGATATTAGTTTTGAAGTTGAACGCAATAAAACATTAGGTCTTGTTGGTGAGTCGGGATGTGGTAAATCAACAACTTTAAGATCCATAATGCAACTCTATACACCAACATCTGGGAGTATATATTTCAATGGTAAAGATATTACTCAACTTTCAAGAAGAGAACTTCTTAAAACAAAAAAAGACATGCAGATGGTATTTCAAGACCCACATACATCTCTTAATCCAAGAATGACAATAAGAGAAATAATAGCAGAACCATTAATTATATACAACGAAAATAAAATTCTTCCAAGGACAAAAAAAGAAATAGAAAAGAGAGTAGATGAACTGATGGACATTACTGAACTGGAAAAAAGTATGCTATCTAGGTATCCACACGAATTTTCAGGCGGTCAAAGACAGAGAATAGGAATAGCCAGAGCACTTGCTCTTAATCCTAAACTTTTACTTCTAGATGAAGCTGTATCTGCGTTAGATGTATCCATTCGAGCTCAAATTCTAAATCTACTTAAGGATTTACAAAAAGAATTAAATTTGTCTTATCTTTTTATCTCACACGACTTAGCAGTAGTAAAATACATGAGCGATAAAATTGCTGTAATGTATCTGGGAGTCATCTTAGAGATTGCGCCTAGAGAAATTTTATTTTCAAATCCTATACATCCATACACCAAAACATTAATAGCATCTATTCCCGAAATTGATCCTGAAAAAAGAAAAAACAAAACTATCAAACTTGATGAACCTTCTTTGGCAAACATGCGAAACACAACCTTAACAAAAAATGCACCACTTGAGGAATTGGAAAAGGATCATTTTGTGTCTAAGTATCTTTTTGATGAAATGCATAGCCTACTTAATACTTAGTTTTTGCTATTAAACATCAATTCTTATTTTGCTAATTATTTATTATCAAAATAAGAAACTTCGAAATCTATTTTGTTGTCGATACCTTGAACAAAATAAAGATTAATTCTATTAATATTATTCTTATCTATAACTTTATTTCCAGAATCAACAAAATAATAATAAATCCTACCTCTAGGAAGATCCTTAAGCTTAATAGTATACACTCCTTTATTATGTTCCTGCTCAATTAATCTATTTAAAAATGGATTAAAATTATTGAAGTTACCCGCTATTGTAACAATCTGACCAGGGCGCCCTATGTAAAAAATTTCAACTTCTCTACTGTCATAAGAACCAATTGGATTTCGTAAAGAAACATAACTAGATTTTATTCCTAAAATATCAATTATAGAAAATGGTATTAAATCTTTATCATAAACTACATTCTTATTATATTCATCATTTGTCCAAACACCATCTATAACAAGTCTATACTTGATTTTATCAAGTCCATGCGGAAGACTTACCTTTACAAAAAAAAGTCCATACTGATTCTTTTGAAATAAGTACTTTTTTGAATAGCCGTCAAAATCAAAAGCAGCGAAAATCTTAAGAATTCCCTTATCAGGCGGATAAAACATAATGACTCTCTTAGAGTCAACAACTGGAGTCAAATTATCCTGTCTTGTTGAAACCTCTAAAAATTCACTTAAAGATAAATCAAAATTTTTAACTACATAACTTTCTGAATAAACATTACTAATGCTTACAAAAGACAGTACGAAATAAAACAAATACCACAAAACTTTTTGCATAATTTAGCTGAAAAATCCAGTAAACAATTCTTTTATCAAGATACTACACATTTATTTTATTTATTATTATACTGAAAATATATATTAAAGTAAACATGGAAAAATTATATAAGGAGTTTTAAAATGGGCTTTCATATTTATGAAATAAAAGCTAGGCAAATCATTGATTCTAGAGGAAATCCAACTGTTGAAGCAGATGTAATACTTGAAGATGGTTCTTTAGGTAGAGCAGCCGTCCCATCAGGTGCGTCAACAGGAATAAATGAAGCTGTTGAATTAAGAGATGGCGATAACTCTGTTTATATGGGGAAAGGAGTGCTCAAAGCAGTTGAAAATATAATAAACATCATCTCCCCAGAACTTGAAGGAATGAATGCTTTAAATCAAGTCGAAATTGACAGAAAAATGCTTGAACTTGACGGAACATCTACTAAATCAAAACTTGGTGCTAATGCTATTCTTGCAGTTTCAATGGCTACGGCCAGAGCGGCAGCTGAATATCTTGGACTTAAAGTCTACCAATATCTTGGTGCTTACAAAGCTAATATTTTACCCACACCTATGTGTAACATTATAAACGGCGGGGCTCATTCTGACAACTCTGTTGATTTTCAAGAATTTATGATAATGCCGATTGGAGCAAAAACTTTTAGCGATGCAATAAGAATGGTTGCTGAAGTTTTTCACACTCTCAAGGGTATTTTAAGCAAAAAGGGTTATGCAACATCTGTTGGTGATGAGGGTGGATTTGCACCAAATCTAAAGTCAAACGAAGAAGCTTGTGAAGTTATTATGGAGGCCATAAAGAGTGCAGGATATAACCCTGGTACAGATATCTCAATTGCTCTTGACCCAGCAACATCTGAACTCTATGATCCAAAGACAAAAAAATATGTACTTCGATGGTCAACCAAGGAAGAACTAACTGCTGATGAAATGGTTGAATATTGGGCAAAATGGGTAGAAAAATATCCTATCATATCAATTGAAGATGGAATGGCTGAAGAAGACTGGGATGGATGGAAAAAACTTACAGACAAGCTCGGAGATAAAGTGCAACTTGTTGGTGACGATTTATTTGTAACAAATACATCATTCCTTAAAAAGGGAATTGAAATGGACGTCGCAAACGCAATTCTCATCAAAGTAAATCAAATTGGTACATTGACTGAAACTTTTGAAGCTGTTGAAATGGCAAAAAAAGCAGGATACACTGCAATAGTTTCACATCGTTCAGGAGAGACAGAGGATACAACAATTGCTGATCTTGTTGTTGCACTTGGAACAGGCCAAATTAAGACAGGCTCTTTATCAAGGACAGATAGAATAGCTAAATACAACCAACTCTTAAGGATAGAAGAAGAATTGGGAAATATTGCCGAATACCATGGAAGTAAAGTTTTTTATTCTATTAAGAACAAATAACTTAAGCCCTCGAAGGAGGGCTTTTCCATAAAATAGGTATAAATACTTATCTTTTTGAAAATTGGAAGCTCTTTCTAGCTTTCTTCCTACCAAACTTTTTACGCTCAACCTTTCTTGAATCTCGTGTCAAAAATCCATTAGATTTTAAAACCACCCTATGTCCTTCATCAAGATCATAAAGAGCTCTTGCAATGCCATGCCTAATAGCACCAGCCTGACCTGAAATGCCACCCCCATAAATGTTAATATAAAGATTATATTTTCCAAGAGTATTTGTTAAAACCAATGGAGACAAAGCAATTGTCCTTAAATTTTCAAGTTGAATATAAGACCCAAAATCTCTACTATTAATCTTAATCTCACCCTTACCGTCTCTAATATAAACCCTAGCAACAGAAGACTTTCTCCTTCCTGTACCCATTGCTAAATTAATACCCTTAACATTTGACTTTGTCATCTTTCCTCTCTATAATGTGATTCTAATTTACAAGGAGTTTGAGCTTTAAGAGTGTGCTCAGAACCAGCAAAAACTCTAAGATTTCTAAAAAGCTCACGTCCCAAAGGCCCCTTTGGCAACATACCCTTAACAGCTATTTCAAGGGGTGCAGTCGGCTTCCTCTCAGATAATGTTCTAAAAGTGTCAGAATAAAGACCCCCAGGATATCTCGAATGCCTATAATAAATTTTCTGAGAATATTTCTTACCTGTAAGTCTAATCTTTGAAGCATTAATAATTATAACATTATCACCCAAATCTTGGTGTGGTGTATAATAAGGTTTATGTTTACCTCTCAAAATTCTAACAGCTTCTGTAGCAATTCTACCAAGGACCTTATCAGCCGCATCAATTACATACCATTTTTTCTCTATATACTTTGGCTTAATCCATATTGTCTTATTATTCGTTACCCTATTCATAATAATATATATAGCCCCCACTTAGATATTCTACAAAATCATACTTTCTTATTGTATTATTTGTAAGCTACCCTGTCAATACTAACAACTAAATTTATCCTGTAGCCTAAAAGAAACTTTTCGAAACCCATCTAAGTCTCCTTTAGAAAATTTTAAAGGAACAAGTGAAGGATTTCCAAAATTAGGATTAATTAAATATCTATTCTTTAAATACTCATTATAAATCTCAGTATGATGCTCAGATTTATAGAGCGGTAACATATATCTATCAATTACTCTAAACATAGGTGTAGCAAAAATATCAAAATTAATTTTTACGCTCTTTTCGTAAGCCAAAACTTTAGCAAGCATATGTCTAGCAACTGCTAAAGTTAAGGCATCGAAACTATCTCTAAATTCTATTTTTTTAGATAAATTATCTACTATAACAATACTAATAGACATACATCCAGGCATTGGAATATTTACAAGCATAGGATACCTAAAGTTACTAAATCCAACCTTAAATTCATATATCCCCTGCTTTTCTTCCCAAGGATTGCTAAAATACTGCTGACCTGTTAGAGACAATAAAAATTCTCTAGCATCTCTTTCAAACTTAAAAATATACACAGATCCTGCTTCTTTAAAAAACGCAAAAAGAACATTTTCAAATTGTTTTCTAAACACAGAAGGATAAGAAGCTGTAAGACCTCTTGAAAAAGTCTGCTTAAGAATAAGATTTAAACCTTGAATTCTATATCCTAAAAAGCTATTTCCTCCATTTAAGTATAAATCCAAATATCTATTACCATTAATATCATAAAGATAAAAAAATCTTGCCCTTTTAATTATTGGAAAGCAACTCGCCAAAGATTCACTACACATCCCTTAATTTGCCCATTAAAATCTCATTTGTAAGAACAGGATTAACCTTGCCAGAAGTTTTCTGCATAACTTGCCCCATCATAAACTTAAGTGCATGACTTTTACCCTTTCTGTAAAGTTCAACTGATTTAGGATTTTCATTTAAAACTTCAAGCACAACTGATTCAATCAAAGATTTATCACTTATCTGTTCTAAACTTTTCTCACTAACTACGACAGCAGAGGAAACATTTCTCTCAAGCATTTCTAAAAATACTTCTTTTGCAATCTTACCACTAATCTTGCCACTAACAATCAATTCAACAAGTTCTCTAACATATGATGGCGGTAAATCAAACTCAAGTATACTTATTGCCCTCTCATTAAGTACACCTAACACTTCAGATAATATCCAATTCGCTACCCTCTTAGGCTCACTTGCCCCTACTGCTGCATCTTCAAAATATTTAACCAAGTGCTTATCAGTAGCTAAAGTAACAATATCAAAATCACTAAGAGCATATTGCTCTTTCAATCTAATTCTTGTGTCAAAAGGTAACTCTACCAGTTTATCACTAGTTCTTATGTTTTCAATATATACATCATCCAGCTTCACTAAAGGTAAATCGGGGTCCTTAATATATCGATAATCTGCGACTGTTTCCTTGCTTCTTTGAAGCACTGTAATACCCCGCTTATCATCAAAACCTCTTGTATGTTTGCCTACACTTTCGAAAGTTTGCCTATAAAGCAACCATTCTTCTCTTTGTCTCGCCTCTTCATATTCAATTGCCAATTTTACGGATTTGAAAGAATTTAAATTCTTTATCTCAGCAATTGGAGTCTTATATTCAATACCATTCTCATTAATAAGTAAATTAATGTTAACATCGCAACGAAATGATCCATTTTCCATGCTACAATCAGATAACTCAAGATATCTAAAAATTTCCCTTAAAGAACTTAAGTAAGCCACAGCTTCATCACCACTATTAATGTCTGGACCTGAGACAATTTCTAGTAATGGTGCGCCTGAACGATTGAAATCAATATAACTTCGATTGTCATTCTCAAGTAAATGTAAACTCTTCCCAGAATCTTCTTCCATGTGTATTCTAACAATATTAATTTTTTTCAAACCCAAAGAAGCCTCAATAAAGATAAATCCATTCTCACAAATGGGTTCATCATTTTGAGATATCTGATAACCCTTGGGCAAATCAGGATAAGAATAATGCTTTCTATCAAACTTAACAATATTTCTTATTCGAGAATTTGTAGCATGTCCAGCTAAAATTGCACTATTAATCAGTTCTTTATTCACGCTAGGTAATGCTCCAGGAAGTCCAAGGCATGTTGGGCAAGTGCGAGAATTTGGAATCCCACCAAAATCATTCCTGCACGCACAAAAAGCCTTTGTCTGCAATCCTAATTGCACATGGACTTCTAAGCCAATGAGTAATCTATATTCCATTTAATCTTAATTCCTCTATTACATTTTTTGAAAAATTTAATAGCTCAAAATCTCTCTTAACTTGCCCAATTACCTGCATGCCAATGGGTAATTCTTTATTGTCTTTAGCGAAGGGGAGAGAAATTGCAGGAGAACCCACAAGATTTGCAATCACAGTACATACATCCGAATAATACATTTTCATGGGATTATCAAAATTCTCACCAATTTTAAAAGGCTTTACAAAACTTGTAGGCGTAATAATATATTCAAAATTATTAAAAACCTCATCAAACTTAGGAACTATTAAATTTTCAATAATTCTGCGAGCCTTTGCATAATATTTTAAATCATAACCTTCTGATAATAAATAATTCCCAAGCACAATACGCCTTTTTACCTCTTCTCTTAAAAACAAACTTCTATGCTTAAAATAAAACTCACTAAGACTCAAATCATCGTTTATCCGTTTCCCATAACGAAGCCCAGTATAGCGAGCAAGATTAGATGAAGCTTCAACCGGTGATACTGAATAGTAAAGAGAGAGTATATAACTAACTTCCTTTATTGAAACTTCCTGTATTTGGACACCTTTACTTAAAAGCCCAGCCTTAAATTTAGAAAACTCGCAGGCAATCTCTGCCTCCATTAAATCTTCACTAAGTTCCTTAATGACAGCTACTTTTGCGCCTCTTAAAGATTTATTCAACAATGGATAAGGATTTGTAAAAATATCTATGCTAGTAGCATCCAACCTATCAATACCACAAGTATGCTGTAATATTAAAGCTACATCATCAACAGAGTTAGCAAAAAATCCTATCTGATCAAGAGATGACGCATACGATACAAGTCCATAACGAGACAGACCTCCGTAAGAAGGCTTAAACCCAATTATGCCAGAAAAGGATGCAGGGAGCCTAACAGATCCTCCAGTATCGCTACCAAGTGAAAAAGGAGCCTGACATCCCGCAACAACAGCACTAGACCCACCAGAACTACCACCCACAACATAGTCCTTGTTTAAAGGGTTAAGAGTAGCCCCATAGCAAGAAAACTCACAAGAAGATCCCATTGCAAATTCATCCATATTAGTTCTACCAATCAAAATTGCACCATTATCTTTAAGCCTCTTAATAACAGTTGCATCATAAGGCGAAACATAACCTTGTAAAATTTCAGAAGCACAAGTTAAATTTTTATCTTTGATCGAAATATTATCCTTAACAGCAATAGGCATGCCAATTAAAGGCAGATTCCGTCCCTCACCCCTATCCAATAGAACATCATATTCTTTCGCTAATTCTAATGAATCATCGAAAAACTCAATATACCCATTCATATCCTTATTTGATTCATATTGTTCTCTGTAAGAGAGAACAATATCATAAATCTTACACTGACGTGTTAACACTAATTCCCTAATTTTGATTAAGTTTATATTTCTTAAATCCAAAACAATACTCCCTATTCAAGTACCTTAGGTGATGGGAAATATCCATCTAGAAATAAATTACTAAATTTTTTAATAGATTCAATCGTCAAAGAAGGTACACTCTCATCATTCCTTAAATCAGACATCTGGCATGTTTTCTCTTGCAAATCATTTCCTACATCGAGTTCAGATATCCTATTTAACATCTCAACTGTTTTTCTAAACTTTTCAACGAATTTCTGCTCTTCACTTTCACTTAAGCTTAATAAACTCAATTTCAAACTATTTTCTAAATGGATATCTTTCACATGTCACCTCTAAATTTTAGAAAGCCCCCTCATATAGGTTGAATTTAAAATAGCCTTCTTGCCATTCCTTAGACTAATTTTAATAAACGACTCATCATTTTGATACCATTTATCAATAATTACCCCATTTTCTCCATTATAAGTTATATAATCTCCAATATTAAAGCTCTTGCCAGAACTATGGGCAAAAAAATACTTAAAATTATCTCTTAAATATTCTGGAACAAAAATCATATCATAAGCATCTTTGCTGATATCTTGAAAAAACCCTGAAATAGCTGTGTTTCTGAGCATACCTCCAAAAAATCTCTGCAAACTAATTGTAATAATAAGCTCTACCTTAGCTCGAGTAATAGCCACATAAAAAAGTCTTCTCTCCTCTTCCTGCCTCTCATCAGTTAATTCTTCAATCTCAGAAGGCAACAATCCCTTCTCAAGTCCAGATATTATCACTCTATCAAACTCAAGACCTTTAACACCATGAATTGAAGATAGAAGTACGCTAGACTTAGAATCTCCGTGCATTAAAGGCGAAAGAAACGAATTTTCTAAAAATATTACAAGCCCTTCAAAGCTACCCGAATATTCAACACCACTTCCAATAAGTTCATCAATATTCCTAGATTTTTCATCCTTATCAAGTTTTTGATAATAATCCCAAAGTCCAAATTTAATTACAACATCTCTAATAAATGCAGATAAATTCACATAAACATCTCTTTGAATTCTTTGCCCTAGCTCATCATAAAGACTCAAGAAAGCAATAAGAGAATCTCTTGCCTTACCCTTAATACTATCAGCAACTTTTTTACTCGCAAGAATTAAATCAAGATTAACATCACCATCATTTAGCATTCCAATTACTTTATCTGTACTAGTTTTCCCAATGCCCCTAGCAGGTTTATTTATTACCCTTAAGAAAGAAACTCTATCTTTTTTATTTACAAAAAGTCTCAGTAGAGAAATTACATCCTTAACCTCTTCCCTTTCATAAAATCTAATTGAACCTAACACACTATATGGGATATTTTGTTTTAAGAAAGATTTTTCAAACTGAAAAGATTGATAATTAAATCTATAAAGAACTGCCGTCTCAAGTCTGTTCTCAATAAGGAAGCGAGAAAAATACTCAGCCTCTTCTGTAGGATTCTGAAAAACGAAAAATTTTATCTTATTGCCCTTCTGATTTTCTGTAGTTATTACTTTCTCATATCGATTTTTGTTTTTTGAAATAACAGCATTTGCAACATTTACAATACTTAAACTAGAACGATAATTTTGTACCAAATAATATTTAGACACATCATTAAATGTCTTCTCAAATTCAAGAATATTTTCTACCCTAGCACCTCTAAAAGAATATATAGACTGATCTTCATCTCCTACTACCATAAAATACATATCTTGGCAATAAAGCTCTTTTAAAAATAAAAACTGTGCATAATTAGTATCCTGATATTCATCCACAAGTATAGCCTTAAATCTCTTCTGAACCCGCATCCTTATATCATAAGACTCTCGCAACATCAAAGCAGACTTAAGGATAAGATCAGAAAAATCAAAAGCATTATTCCTAGATTTTTCTTGCTCGTAAGTTTTAATACACTTGTAAGTTTTTTCATCAAGACCAAAATAATCATCTAAAAAGCTAGTCTCTTTACCCTTGCTTATTAAAGACGAAACCTCCTTTGCAAGTTCAATGGTTGGAGCAAGTCCAATTTGCTTAACAAATCTAACAACATCATTAGTGTCCCAGATTGTAAAATTTGAATCATAATTCTTATCAAATTTTTTAAAATAAAGCCTTAAAAGCCAAGCACCAAAAGAATGAAAAGTTTGAATGTGTAAAGCCTTATCAAAATCAAAAAGATGATTTATCCTTTCATTCATCTCGCTTGCAGCTTTATTTGTAAATGTTAAAGCAAGGATCTCTTCTGGTCTTAATTTTTCAACCTTTATTAAATGAGCTATCTTAGCTGTTATAACCCTTGTTTTACCACTACCTGGACCCGCAAGAACGAGAAGAGGATTCTTAGTACCATCTAAAACAATTTTTCTCTGACCAGAATTCAAGCTAGAGAGGAACGCTTCTACCCTGTCCATTAATAAACTTCAGAAACCTTAAGATCAAATCCTACAGGAGTCTTTAACCAAAAAAACTGAACTGCCATTACCTCTCTTTCATAACTTTTCAAAAAGGAAGTAATATCTTTGCCTCGAAGAACAATATTAACATCAGAAAGTCTTGACAAAAATAATATTAAAGACTTTCGAAAACTTAAATTAAGAGGATCACCTTTGGATACAAATAAAGACTTGCCAGAGAGATTACTCTCATCAGAATATCTTAAAAATGTATCGTTCAAACAATCAACAATTAAATCAATTTTGACAACATTCTGAGCAGAATATAGAGTAGGATACTCGCTAACTATTCTACTCCTAGGTCCATTAACCTCAAATCCCCAATTTAAAATATTAAATCTATTAGAAAGATTGGTTTCAAGTACATATTCAATATTTAAAATAACAGATTCTAAACTTACATGGGCTCTCTTAATGTTACCATAAGAATAATTCTCGTAAATCATCTTAACTCTTATATTATCATCAAAATCTATTTCTCTAGATCTGCCCAATTTAAAAATATGCCTACTATTGTTTAAACCATTTGTAATAACCAGATCATCATTTATAAAAGAAACTCTATATTTCGAAACAACATCACCATACCTTAAATATAACAAATCACCATCTCCAAGTGAATCATTCCAAAAAGCTTCCCTATCAAAAAGAATTTCATGAATTTCTGGAGCTTTCCTTGCAGAATGCTTTGCTTTAAAAACTTTTCTTAAAAAGCTATCAATTTCCCTAAAATTTAAGCTCACAAATGCTAGCACTACAAGACTAATGATTCCTACTAATATTTTAATTATTTTAGAAGAATCAATCTTAGAAATACCTAAGTTCTTACCCGCAAATCTTCCTTCGCTTGCAAAATTTGAACCAATATTTTTCTCCTCAATCCTAATTCCAATATAGCTATCATTAAGTCTTCTCTTATATTCCTTAAAAAGAGATGACATATGCCAAACATCAATATCTAAATATTCGCTATAAGTTCTTAAAAACCCCACAGCTAAAACTTCATTTGGAAACAATTCAATATTAGAATCTTCAAGGGCTTTAAGATATTTAACAGAAATTTTAATCTCATCAGCTATAACCTCTAGAGTTAAACCCTTGTCAACTCTAGACTTTTTTAAAAAATCTCCAAACTTAACGAAATCATTTTCTTCCATAGTTCAACACCTCAAGTTTTTTTAACGTCATACAAAAAATTATCCACCTTGTTTGAAGTTTTTGGCGGGTCATACTTAAATTTACTTTCAGGAATTCCAACATTAAACTTCACAGATAAAAGATCAATAACTATCTCTCTACCACTTCCTGTAGGATAAGCAACAATTTTTCTAATTACGCCACTTTGAGCAAAAGCAATCATAAAAGAATCAATTGTAGCAGCTCCCTTATAGAGTCGCCGTGAAAAAGTCAATTTTATAAAATTCTCAGAGCTCCCTCCAGATTCGTCAAGAGGTTCCAAATTGGGAGAATTAGTATAAGATACACTATATTCAGTATTTAAAATCTGCATAAAACCACTCTTACCTTTCCCACCAACTAATTGTTGCCTAAAAGAAGTACCAAGCGATGGAACATAAACAGTCAAAAGTTCCCCATCACTCGCAAAAACCTGACTATTTGAATCTAGATTAACAATAAACTTATCTGGAAACTTATAAAGCAGAGTCCCCGTTTGCTTTAGTCCCTTTATATTAAGACTAATCTTAGCCTGCATATCTTCTACGTTTTGATACCTAGAATAAATATCCTCAAAATATTGATTGGCAGACACTTGAGCGAAAATAAAACACGGATATAAAATTAATATTATTCTCTTCATTATAACAACTCTTCAACATTAAGCTCAATTCAATAGCAAAATATATTACATACTTTATACTTAATATCCATACTACAACTTATTAAAACAATAAGCTATTATTCATAATATACCATTTTGCACATTAATAATAAACATATTTAGCAAAAGATTACAGAGGTTAAAATGTCATTAAATTACAATGAAATAAACATCCTACTTAAGGAACTTCCTTTGAAAAATTCATTTTTCAAAAAAATTAAACAGCCCAACCATAAAACTTTAGTGATCGAACTTTACAACATAGAAGAGAATGAAAAAAATTTTAATATATTAATCTCATTAGGCTCAAAAACGACTAGAATTCACAAGACAAGCAAAAAATTTGAAAATATTAAACCCCCCTTAAGATTTTTTGAATTTTTAAAATCAAAAATTCAAAACGGTAAAATACTTGAAGCTTATCAAATAAAAAATGAAAGAATAATTTTCATTGAAGTGATAAAAGGTGAAAGAATATTCTTCCTCTTCGTAAAATTATGGCCATCATCTCCTAACATAATTGCCACAGATACAAATTTTAAAATCCTTGATGCATATTATAGAAGACCAAACTCAAAAGAAATTACAGGTGAAATATTTAAAAAAGCCAAAGAGCTTATTGAAAATAATAATACAATCCAAAAAAAGTCAGTCACATTAAAGGATGGCTACAATAGTCAATTATCTTATTCAGAATTTATTGAAAATTACTATGATAACTTAGAAACAATAGAAACTAAAACACACAACAGAGAACTACTTATAAAGAAATATGAACAAGCAAAAACAAATTTAAAAAAAAGAATATGTTCTTTAGAAAAACAAATAGATTCAATTAAAACAATCGAGAATAAAAAAGAAAAAGGCGAAATGATATTATCAAATATCCATATAATAAAAAAAGGGATGGACGCTATCCTTCTAAAGAACAGCAAAGGAGAAGAAACTACAATAGTCCTAGATAAGACATTGCTCCCTAAAGACAATGCTTTAAAGTATTTTAAAGAATACAAAAAAAGCAAAAATTCCTTGGATCTTATAACAGAACAATTACAATACGCAAGAGAAGAATATGATAAATTAATGCTAAAGATAACCTGCATAGATGAGGAAGAATTAATTGAATCTGCAAATGAAAGAACACAAAGACAAAAACTTCCAAAAAAGCCATCTATTGGCATTCATCTAATTTCTTGTGGATTTGAAATCGTTGTAGGAAGAAATGCAAAGGAAAACGATGAACTTTTAAGAAGCTGGGCAAAGGGAAATGACTACTGGCTGCATACAAGAGATTATCCTGGCGCGTATGTATTTATTAGAAATAAGAAAGACAAAACACCTCCTCTTGAAGTCTTGCTAGATGCTGGCAATTTATGTGTTTTTTATACAAAGCCTGCAAGAAAATCGGGTGAAGCTGATCTTTATTACACCCATGTTAAATACTTAAGAAGGGTAAAGGGAGGAAAAACAGGGCTTGTAATACCCAACATGGAGAAAAATTTAAATATTAAATTAGATCTTAAAATACTAGAAAAACTAAAAACAAAAAATAATTTTATAAATTATTTTCATTTGAACTTAAAATAAAATGGCAAGTTCTTGGAAAATATTGTTATTACAACTTAAAAAGCATAAAATTTAAATACTTTAAGGAGAAAAACAAATGATCAATAAATTAACAAAAATAGTAGCAACAATATCTGACCTTAGATGTGACCCAGAACACATAAAAGATTTATATGATGCAGGAGTAAATGTAATAAGACTTAATACTGCTCATCAATCTCACGAAGACGCAATTAAAGTAATCAACAATGTTAGACAAGTTTCAAATAAAATAGCTCTAATGATTGATACAAAAGGACCAGAAGTTAGAACAGCGAATATTGAAAATCCTATTCCCGTTAAGATAGGAGATAAAGTAATAATTTCAACATCCCCTATTAATGATCCTAATACATTGCAAACCAATTATGATGGATTTGTGAATGAAGTTCCAAATGGATCTAAAGTTTTAATTGACGATGGTGAACTTGAAATGGTTGTTATTGAAAAGCTTGCAGACAGATTAGTCTGCGAGGTTCAAAATGACGGGCAAATTAAAAATAAAAAATCAATCAATACACCAGGAGTTTCACTTAAACTACAATCTGTAACTGAAAAGGATAAAGGATTTATTGAACTTGCAGCAAAACAAAATATTGATTTTATTGCTCACTCATTTGTAAGACATGCAAAAGATATTCAAGATGTTAAAGATATATTAAGTGCTGCTGGCAATTCTGATGTAAAAATTATTTCCAAAGTTGAAAATCAAGAAGGAATTGATAATATTGAAGAGATTGCAAAGAATTCTTATGGAATTATGGTCGCAAGAGGAGATATGGGGGTTGAAATACCTGCTGAGGATGTCCCCCTAGCCCAAATTAAAATAACACAAACCTGTATTAAGTACGGAGTACCTGTAATTACCGCAACACAAATGCTGCACACAATGATTGAAAATCCGAGACCTACAAGAGCAGAAGTTTCCGATGTTGCTAATGCTATTTTAAATGGTACAGATGCTATAATGCTATCTGGTGAAACAGCTTACGGTAAATATCCAGTTGAAGCTGTTAAGATGATGACCAGAATTGCTAGAGAAGTTGAAAAACATAGGGAAAAAACATTATTTAGAGATGAAATTTTCTGTAGCAAAAAAGTTATCAGAAACTACATTATTAAATGTGCAATGGATGCAACAAAACTAATGCCCATTAAAGCTATTATTGTTGACTCACTAAAGGGAAGGACTGCAAGAATAATGGCAACGTACAGAGCAAGTGTCCCTCTATTTATTACAACGAATAACGAAAGAATAGCAAGAGAATTATCACTCTCTTATGGAGTTTATTCCAATCTTGTTGATAGTAACTTTAAGAGAACGACTGAATTCGTAATAACTTCTCTTGAGATGCTAAAGAAACAAGGAATAGTTAAAGATTCAGATACTGTAGTTATTACCTCTGGAAATCCAAATAGGGACGCTCAGAAAGGCACAGAGTTCGTAGAGATAAATACAGTAGAAGATGCAATTAAAGGGCGAAACATATAAACAAAATAAGAAATAGTTTGGTTGATAATATATTTTACTCAACTAATAAATTTAACCTAGAATTATCAAACCTAAATAAAATAAAAACTCATAAAGCACTGTTAATTAGTTATGGAGCTTATGAGTTTTTCTTAAAAAATATTAACCTATTTCAAAAGGTAATTACAGAGAATACAAAAAATGTGTTTATATTCTCCCAAACAAAAGACAATTCGAGTGTCAATATTTCAACTCATAAAGCTTGGAAATTATTAGACGAAACTATTGATGTCAATCTAGATATCATAGATCTAATAAAAAATTTTGAATTTACAAGCATAGAAGATATAATAATAGAAAACGATCACAAGATTGAAATTGTAGTAAATTTTATTAAAGACATAACAAAAGAGATAAAAATAATTCCTATCATTCTGGGTAATCTTAAAAATCAAACTTTAAGAGAATTTTGCTCATTCCTAAAGCCATTTACAAGCAAAGAAGAAAACTCCTTTTTATTCCTTTCTCACTTTATTTCACACTCTACAAACTTAGCAAAAGCTATCAAACTAGCAACAACATTAAAGAAACTCTTGATTGCAGATAACTTAGATTCTTCATGTATTCTAGAATATTACAATGCACGTAAAATATTCCCTGAGAACATAAATGCAATTATAATAATTCATAAAATTTTTAAAAAGTTCGAATTCATACATTACAAGACTACCAGTAACAATAACGAATATTCAGTAATAGAAAATATACTAATAAGTTAAAAATAAACTTTTAAATGAAGTTTTCTATTCTCTTATGATTCTTTTTCAAAAAACCATCAAGACCAACTTTTGAAATACTCCTTAAAGCATTCGCAGAAACCTTAATATTAACACTTCTTCCAAGCTCAGGAACAAAAAACTTCTTATTTATTAAATTTACTTTAAAAACTCTTTTAGTCTTAACACCAATATGTTGCCCTGCACCGCCCTTCTTCTTAGCAAGCCCCTTCCTTGGAACATTATTTCCAAATATCGTCTTCTTTCCTGTTATTGCACATTCTCTTCCCATATAAAACTCCTAAACCGTATGTTTCCTCTCTAAATATAAATCCATTAACCTTAAAAATAAACTTAAGTTACCCACTATATTTTTAATCATACTACCAAAGCTTACATTATTTCCATAGCTCTTTGCAAGATCAGTATCAAGCTCTTTCCAGTTGTAAATAAGTTCCCTTTCTGAAGAAGATTTCATATAATCCTCTAAGCAATCTTTCAAGCGTTGTTCCATAGAATAAATTCTTGAATAATACTCATTTAACAAGACAAAAGCCTTCTTATTAATATCTGCTATTATATTTAACAACAATTTCTCTGATGACTTATCTCCAACAGAAGCTCTATGCAAAAGAGCATTAATTCTATTTCCATAATTACCATGATCACCAAGATTATTATCGAAATCAATAAGACTTGAATAAGTACTAATTAAAGAATGCATATCATTAGACATATTTCTAGAGATCTCCATAACCTTCCATTGCCCCTTAATAATAAGGATATTGATAATATCATTGAGATCCTTTTTCACAAAATTAATTGCATAGGTTTTCAAATATCCCAAAAGCTCATAATAAACATATCCAGCAGTGCTCACAATTTTAGATGTAATCTTAGTATTCATCCTTTCACTATAATTATCTAAACTTAAAGGAGTAACTCCAGGAAACAATTTCTCAGCTATGATCTTAGATTTGCTATTTTTTTGAAAAACCTTAATTTTTTCTATCTCATTTGCAACATGTTTAGTCAAGTCATTAAAAAATGTTCTCGCCATCGGCTTTGACTTCTTAGTATTAGATATGGGAAAATAATCAGGATCTCCACTAACATACCTTATAAGATACAAAATCTCTTTATTTTTATTTATCTCAACAATAGAAGTTAACATCTTCAGCCAAATATTTGGCTTAATGGGAAAATTACCCTTATCTCCATATACTTCTAAAAGGATATCATAAAGATTTTTCCAAATAGCAAAATCTCTAACAGAATATATACATTCCAAAAAGTCCTTAAGCTCATCAAGAATTAAACCACAACCAACGGCACTAAATCTCGGCTTATATGCAAGATCATCTTCTGGTAATAAATTATCAAAATTCTTAATGATCGAATAATACGGATAGGATACTAATTCAAAAAAGATATCCAAAGCTCCACAAGTCTCATCTATTAACTTGATTTGCTCCTGAGTTATGTTTTTAAATAAATAACTCAAATTATTATTCAAATTCTTAGGAACATCCGGTGTAAAACTCACCACATCACTAGCTGAGAAAGAATAAATGTAATCCAAAGCTCTCCTTTGACTCTCATTTAAATATTTCTCAACAACAAATTGAATTATTTTATTTGAATTTTTATACCGCTGTACAAAGAACTTCAAAGGAGCAAAGGTTTTGTAAAAACCATAAATAAATTTAGCAAACTGTGGCAAAGCTTGAATTTTTGAAGCATTAAAAAAATTATTTATCCTGCCTAAATTGCTCTTTACTTCTCTAAGTCTTTTTTGCCTCACTTGTTCAGGAGTAAGCTCTCTATTAAACATAGAAACTAAAAAATTCAATAAACCCAAATTTGCTACTCTCCCCGCAAAACATTAAGTTCCAAAACTAACAATCTTTAAAATATTTAAAATCAAAAATATCAGAATAACTATAAAAATTATACATAATTTATTGTAAAATGAAAGGAAATAAAAGAAATAATTTTTATGCGCATAAATAAATCAATCTTAGTCATAGTTTTTACTTTAATTTTTAGTTGCTCAGGAGATGGTACTATCATCATATTGACCGACAACAAAATCATTCCATTTTATATAAATCAATTTAATATCGAAAATAAAGCAAGCTTTATTGTTAAATACAAAGATCATATTAATATACAAACAATTAACAACGAGGATGCTCAAATAGTTATTTCAAAAAATATAGACAATATAAATATAATAAAAAACTTTAAAAATATTCATAAGTATTATTGCCCAGATTATCCAATATTAAAGAATATATCTGAGAAGTTTACATATAGAATTATTCCCTTAAGCTTTGATATTCCCATCTTGATATATAAAAACGATTATAATATAAAAAAATACATTGACTTAGAAAATATTAAAGAGATATATAAAAGCTTCCAAAAAAATAAAAAACTTTTTATTTCTCCCTATATCTCTGAAAGTCTATTTTACATACTATCTGAAATAAATGACATAAACTTTTATTTTGGAAATAACAAACCAGAATATTATGAGGAAAAAATGTCAGATATGGTCAATCACTTTAAGTCTTTTATAGACGCAAATGAACTTGAACTGCAAAAAAAATTCACAGAGAAATATAAATATCTACATTTAGAAAAAATATTACTTGAAAAAAACACTCTTTTAATTGCAGGATTAACTGACTTGGCGTATTATAATGGTTTAAATAAAGACGTTAAATCCAAAATCAATTTTTCATATTTAACTAATAGTGAAAAAAATTCATCAGCATCCAATATAACTTTTATGGGCGTTAAAGAGTTATCAAGACCTATAGAGAGATTTATTAAATGGATACTAAATCAAGAGGTGCAAAGGAATCTTATCGAAATGAAAGACAGAGCTCAATTTAATGAACATTTTGGATTCGTAAGTGGATTTACACCTTATAAAAGTTTGAACCTAAAATTAAAGCATATAACAAAACACATACCTTCATTTATTATTGATGAAAATCATATAAATAAAAATTCATATATATTAAATAAACAACAAATAGAGAAAGAAAATCAAATGATTAATGAATTATTTTTATCTAATATAACAAATAAAAACCTTGAATAAATCTATGATTCCCTATAACTAACTAGTATTAAATGAAAAACAATAAACAGTAGGGCAGAAAAAATAAAAAAGAAAGAGATATATATATTAATGAATATTTGGATCAAGAGTGCTATTAAAATAAATAACAAGTAATTGACAATAAGTGAAATGATACCTGCGAAAATAGCTATTATTAAGGATATTAAAAATATTATAAGTTTTGACTCAAATTCAAAACTTACTTTAGAAGATACAGACATAAATAAAACCCCCAAAAGAACCAATAAGATAGGATTTATCAATAAAAAAAGGCTCGAAGAGAATATACTTATTAACCTTAAATTAAGCATTCCAATTTGATTAAAAGCATTTGGTAGATCTTGAATAGGTAAAAATACACTATCTCTACTAGAATTTGAAAATAAATGTAAATTGTTAACATCTTTATTAATATTAATAACGTTTGATTCACTTAACTCAAAGCCTCTAGGTGATACCATAACAGTAGTAGCAGTAATTCTGTTATCTTCATTGTCCTTATCTAAAACATTCTGATAAACCTGATTACCCTTAAGAGTAGCAAATGGTACTTTAACATGTAATATAACACTCCCCAACTTATTAAACCTAATAAGTTCAAAATTTTTAACCATCTTTATATAAGAAACGCTATTTACAACCTTTTGCATATAGATATAATCATATGTTCCATTAGTAGAATCGGGTTGAAATAAAAATACATCGTTTATACCGTAATATTCATAATATTTTTCAATCTCATCGAAGAAAAGATATTCACCTCGAAGTTTTTCCAAAGATTTATTCTTATAGCTCAAGATCTCATTATCATTTGGAAATAACTTATGAAGCTTTAAGAATCCATAATATGCAGGTTTAAATTTTTCTGTATTAAGATATAAAAAATTTTTTTGCTTCTCTTCAAAAACTGAATACCTCTTTTCAATCTCGATATTCTTATATTCACTTAAAGCCTTAAAAGTTAAATTCAAAAGAACAGCAAGTTCATCGTCTCTAGTAGAAGCAAATCCTATGTAAGCAAAGTAGTTGGCTGTAGAATAATCACCTTTATCAATAAATTCATTAACAATATTTTTAAAATCATCTTTTGTAAGATTTTTAAGTAAATACATCTTAATATTTTTCCTAACCTTTTCTAAATCAACATCATAAATAGGCATCCTGTCATATTCCGACTTCACCAAGTAATAATTAGTTGAAAGTTCATCATTAGAATAATCAATAAGTCTCATCTTATTATATATTCTAAGTAACTCTTCAAGATGTTTTCTTTTTTGATTCATTGCACCAAGTAAATCATCCGCATCTAAAATCTTATTTGCAGATAAATTTATATCTATGTCTTTAACTTTGATAATTATTTCATTTGCTTGACTGTCAAGGAAATTATATCTCTCATAGCTATACTTATACTCACTTCTTTGAGTATGAACGTGAGGCAAAATCAAGTTGAAAACAAGCGTCAAAACAATCCCTACTATAAAAAATAAAAATATGAACGGGTAAAACCTACTAAATAAATATCCTCTATATTCTTTCAGATAAAGTCGTGTTTCATATTTACTTAAAAAAATAAAGTAAATACAAATAAAAAAAATAAAAAATCCATTAAAATAATTGTAAATACTTATAATAACATCAAAAAATGTGGCGATTAACCTATATCTCTCTAAATAATCCGCCCCTAAGAAATATGTATAACTAAAAACCAAAACAATAAATAAAAATAAAAAACTAATAAAATTACTTAAAAAGGCATACAATTCTTTTTTCATAAATTCTACAAAGTTATCCTAACGCAAGCTATTTTCAAATTCTTCACCAAGCCTAACATATTCAGAAATAAACCCAAACAAATAACTAGAAAAGAAGGTTAGAACACAGAAAATAAAAGGTATATAATCAGAAATTACATTTCTTCCCATAATCAAATTAAAATTTTTAGGAAACTCAATTGCATAAAGATTGTAAATTTTAAAAAATAGTATAACAAATATAGGATAAAGGAACAAAGAAAAACTACTTGAAAATATAAGATTAAACACATAAGAGAATGAAAACAAAAGCAAAGTAAACCCCAATATATTAAACATCAAGCCAAAGTATCCTAAAGAAAGTAAAAAAGTATTCAAAGTGTCTAAATCATTAAAAATAACACTCATACATTTACGATGTGTTCTCTGAGCCAAAATTTTATCTTCACTAGAATCAATAACATTAAATTTAGAAAAATTTGGTCTATATATAAACCCCTTAAAATCTGATTCATCAAGATCATTGTGCTCAACTCTCAGCAGACCTTTAAATCCAAAAAATCTAGCATCTTTGCTATAAAGCGTTATCTTGTCATCAAAAAAATGTACTACCCCATCCTTAATAATTTTATCATCTCTTTCCTGGAAACCCACAAAGATAGAATTAAAATTAATGGCTGCTAAGAATCCAAAGTAAGATAACAATAATATAAAAACAAAAATGATAAAATATAAAGATCTGGAAGCTCCTAAAAGTTCTACATCCATAGGATAAGAAACCCTCATAAAAGTAATAACAAGAGCTAAAGGAAAGACATAAAGATAAGCATTATAATAAAGATCGTAACTAAAAATGGAAAAATTTACATATAGGAACTTATATCTTAAATAAAATATGCAAATAAAAATTAAAGACAAAAGAAAAAATACAAAAATAAATCTATAAGCTATTAAAAAAATAAACCTCAAAACATTTAACATAACAAATTCCCAAAAGTCAAAAAGATACTTTAAGACTTTTTAACAGGCAGAACATCTCTAATTTTCTGCTTAGCCTCTTCAAAGCTAATTTGCAAGGCCAAACTAATTTCATGTTCCAAAATTAACTCAAAATCATTTAAAATCCTTTTCTCATAGAAGGGCAATTCTTTTTGAGTAGACTTTGTATATAAGAATTTATATAATTTAGCAGTATTTAATATATCACTTTGCTTATAAAAATCATGGCTACCATCTTTAATTTTTTTCTGGTCTATTTGGCCTTCAAATTCTTTAATAACATCAAAGACCTCTACTATCTTTTCTTTACTAACCAAAGCTCTAATCCCAAGATCATCAGCTCTAGAAACTGGTACCATAAAAGTCATCTCATTGAACGGAAAATATATCTCATAATAATCAATAAATTCACCATTAAATTCTTTATTTTGAATAGTTTTTATTTTACCTATTCCTTGCATTGGATAAACTACAGGTTGATCTAATACAAATGCCATTTTTTACCTCGTATAACAAATTTTCACTAATACTTAAATTAAAAGAAGTCATAAAAACACACTTAGATTAGTTCTAATACCAAACTTATTTACATGAAATAAACTTTCAAGATAATCATTGCTACAAAAACTTATTATCATGCTAGGGGTAAGCTTGTTAATATTTGCAAAAAACATTTCCTTGTTTCTCTTAACAGCTTTCAAATCATAATAGCCAATAAAGTTAATCTCTTTATGTGATTCTTTTAATCTTAAAAATTTTTTTTTAGAAATTATCTTATCCTTGTCAATAATATAGCATGTTTTATACGTATTTTCTAGTATACTCATTAAAACAAGTAAAATTGAATTAGAATCGTAATAACCAATATCAACCTTTGTAAAAAATTTGCATAGAAATCTTAATAACTTAGAATTTGAAAAAACAAGTGACGAGTCCTTAACAAGGTTTCTAAATCTTTTAAACATCAAAAATTTTAACAAACCCTTACAATCAATAAAAATAACTATTGAATGATATGGATGAGATAAAAGATACCCAAATCGACTTATCAATTTATTGTTATCCTTAAATGCATCTATTGGAACTCCACAAAAATAAATCCTATCGGGTTTTGAATATATATCTTTTAAATTAGCCATTATTACCCTCTAATAATACTTTAAAATAAGCAAGCGAATAAACAATAGCTGTGTCCGCTCTCAAAATTGGGGTATTAAACCTTACAAATTTAAAATCTAATTCTTTAAAAAAGTTAATTTCTGACTTTGAAAAACAACCCTCAGGTCCTATTAAAATTCCAATCTTCCCCAAATTACTAATATCATCACCACAGCTTAGCAAAACACCTTCCTGATGAGCAACATAATAATTAACAAATGATGAATAAGGAATGCTAAAAAAATCTTTATAAAAATTAACACTCGGAGCCTGAGTATTGCCACTCTGCTTCAAAGCTTCATCAATTACTTTTGAAAATCTTAAACTCTTAAACTCCAAATCATCCATGTTTATTTTAGAAACAGAATGATCAGCATTAACAATATTTACCCGGTCTACTCCAATTTCAACAATTTGCCTTAAACTTAAATCTAATTTTCTACCCTTAAGACTAGAGATAAACATATCTATTTCAAAATCACGCTCTTTTATTTGATCTATTCTTAAAGTAGAAAGCTTAATGAGTTTATTATCTATAGCTACAATCTCGACAAATCTCACTTCTTTCCCTTTTAAGAGAACACTTAATGTATCCCCCACCTGCATCCGCTTCACATCGACAAGATAATGATAAATCTTAATATCATCAATAACAATATCATTCCCAAATAAACAGCTATCGTCTAAGACTATTTGCTTCACAGATTATTTTTAGCTCCCCCTAAAAGATATTCATAAGCAGCCCTTAACGCCTTATCATAATGCAGATTATAAATTGGCACTTCTTGATTTGTATTTTGATAAAACTTAGCAAGCACATACTGACCTAAAAAGTCTCTATCTATGGCATAGTTTGCATGCTCATGATCAAGATTATCCATAAAAGCATCTATTTCGCTCTCAGTAATAGATTTTTTGCCCTTCAAAAAGTCTTCTACCAAGCGCTTATCGAAAATTTCCTTATATACTAAAGCTTCAGCCTCAGAAAGATCTTGTACAACAATCTCTAAATCGGGCTTAATTCCAATATTATGAATACTTTGACCAGATGGAGTATAGTACTTTGAATTTGTAATCTTAAACCCTCCAGTATGGAAAGGCACTACATTCTGAATTACTCCCTTACCATAGGACTTTTCTCCTATAACATAAGCTCTCTTATTATCTTTTAAAGCTCCCACTAAAACTTCCGATGCTGATGCTGAATTTTTATCGATCAAAGCAACAATTTTCATATCCAAAGGTACTAAATGGTTAGAACTGGCTTTATACTCAAAAGGCGCCTTTGAATCTCTTGCCTTTGTTGAGACAATGATCCCTTTCTCCAAAATATCATCAGCTATTTCTATTGCATCTTTCAGAAAACCTCCTGTATTAAGCCTTAAGTCTAGAATCAAAGATTTGATATTTTGAGACTTAAGTTTGTCTAAAGCTTTTCTAAAATAGATGTTAGTATTTGGATTAAAACTTAGTATTCTAATATACCCAACATCTTGCTTAATAACATCGTACTTAATAGTCTGTATATCTAATTTCTCTCTTGCAAGTTCAAATTCCAACTTTAAATCTTTTCCTCTTAAAATAGAAACTTTAACTTTTGTACCCACTTTACCTCTTAAAAGCTCAACAATTTGTTCTACTGTCATTGAAGTAGCACTCTTACCATCAACAGCCACAATGTAATCGCCAGGCCTAATTCCAGCCTTATAAGCAGGCCCCTCTTCAAAAGAAGTAGCAATCATAACATAAGATGCACCAGGCTCAAGATTCTCGGTCTTCTGAGAATCATTCTTCTTAACAATAGCTACACCAATGCCGACATAATTCCCTTCCGTAGTTTTTGAAATTTCTTCTAAATCTTTTTTTGTCAAATATTGAGAATATGGATCCCCCAAGGCCTGAAACATACCTTTCAATGCTCCTTCAAAAATAGCCTCATCATTAACAGGTTCAACATAGTTCCTTTTAATAAAATCAAAAGCTTCCATCATCATCTGACCATAATTTGATGCGGATAACCTAGCCTTAGAAGAATCTGCTTGCGCAAAGATAGACTCTACAATAACTAAAGAACTGATACTGAAAGCCAATAAAGAGTATGCAAATATTAAAAACTTCTTTTTCATTCAATTAATTCCTACACAAATAAAACTTGATTTTATCTTCATAATATAATATCATAACATAATATTTTAAGATTATGCTGAAGACAAGTATCCCACAAACAAAAATAAGAATTACGGGATCCATTATTGTTTTACAAGTACTTGAGAGCGTGTTAATACTGGCAAAACTGTATGGGTTCATTGATAACTTGTTATTTGTAACCAGCTCTTCTATGAAGTTCATGTTATCATTTATTATATTCTCACCGGAGTTATGTTTCGCAATTATCACAGTACAGTATCTATTGCATGCACAATTTAAAATCCTCCACAACCTAGTTGTCACAACAAAAGGCTTTCAAGTATTACTAAGTGTTTTACTGATTGCATTGGGCTTAGGTCTTCACTTATATGTATATCAAAGGTCGCTTTTCCACCTTTTAGGAATAATAATGATTTATATTATATTTAATTCAGTGATTCTAATTTTAATCAAAATAAAGGATAAAATAACGGAGTAAAGGTTTGGTTATCATCCCTGTAGCTAGCGGAAAAGGGGGCGTTGGAAAATCTCTTTTTTCAACAAATATTGCAATTTGCCTTGCAAATGAAGGGAAAAAGGTATTACTTACTGACCTTGATCTTGGAGGTTCTAACCTACATTCCATGTTAAATATAGTGCCTAACAAGAGTATTGGAACCTTCCTTAAAACAAAAATTTACTTTAAAGACATTATCGTCGAATCAGGCATAAAAAACTTAAGCTTTATTGCAGGAGACTCCGGCATCCCAGAGCTTGCAAATATTGCTATTTTTCAAAAGAGAAGGATAATTAATAACTTAAAAGCCCTAAGCTACGACTACTTAATAATTGACCTTGGCGCTGGGACAACATTTAATACCATAGATTTTTTTCTAATGTCAAACCGTGGAGTAATAGTAACGATCCCAACAGTAACAGCAACAATGAATTCCTATTTATTTTTAAAGAATGCAATCTTTAGACTTATATCAAAAGTATTTACAAAAGAAACAAAAGCATATGAAATAATTTCTGGAATCAAAAAGGACTCTAGCAATTTGCAAAAAATATATATACCAAATTTATTACTTAAAGTAGAAACTTATGATCCTGAAAATCATGCTAAATTCATGAAAATATTTTCACAATTTAGCCCGTTTATAGTATTTAATATGTTAAACACACCTGATGATATAATTAAAACCGAGAGGATAATAAAATCTGCAAAGGATTATTTAAATATAAACCTGCAAAGCATAGGTTCAATTTACAAAGACGAACTTATTGATAAAGCATTAAATCATAAAATACCAATAACGCTTTATAAACCAACAAGTTTAACTTCTAAAAGCATTAAAAAAATATCAAAAAAATTAATTGAACTTGAAAACTTCACACATGATGCAGAACTCTTAATTGATAAAGATCTAGACGAAAGCTATAATTTTGTCTTAAAAGAAGCACAAGATGAATATTTAGAAAAAGCTGCATACCTTGAATCATTATTAATGACTAAAACAATAGACAATAATGCAATTATTGATATAATAAAATCCCAACAAAGGGAAATCACAGCATTGAGGAAACAAAACATGATGTTTAAAAAAAAGTTATTTGAACAACTAAAAAAACACTAAGGAGAAAAAAATGCCGAATTATATAAATTATCCCAGTTGGTTACATCCTGAAATAATCAAAGGTATTCCAATTACATGGTATAGCCTATCCTACATTATTGTAATAATGGTGTGTTTTAAATTCATTTGGTATCAGATAAAAATTGATAACTTAAACATAAAAAGAGATGATTATGACAAACTCATGTTTTCAATTGTGCTGGGGGCCATACTTGGTGCAAGGCTGGCATCTACCTTAATTTATGATCAAAGTGGATTTTATTATCAACACCCTTGGTTGATCTTTTTGCCATTTGATCAACATTGGAACTTAATAGGATTCAGAGGCATGGCAATACACGGGGGATTTGTGGGTGTTATTGTTGCACCACTAATAATGATAAATACCAAACTTAAAAATACAAATGTGAGTAAATATTTTATAAAGATAACAGATTACGGATCAATAGCTTTCTCTTCAGGGTATATACTCGGAAGACTTGCTAACTTTGCAAATGCAGAGCTTTATGGAAGACCCATGAGAGGAGGAATAATATTTCCCAACGCAGAACCTTTTAGAGTAAGTCAGAAAGGCGTAAAGGAGTTTGCAGAATCAATTGGACTTGAAGTATCGCCTCATGATTTATTTATCAATCTGCCAAGAATTCCATCACAACTCATTGAAGGATTCTTTGAAGGTACTGTAACCTTTTTATTACTATGGTTTGTATTTAGAAAAATAAAAAAATATGATGGTTTTATATTTGGGGTCTACATAATTCTTTACGGCTTTTTTAGATTCTTAATTGAGTATTTAAGAGAACCTGATAAAGAAATAGGATTTGTGATAACTTACAAATCTCCTGAAAGCTTGCTAGACTTCTCATTCTTAAATATATCAATGGGACAAATACTTTCATTATCTTTAATGTTAGCAGGAGTAATCTGGCTAGCATGGGCTAAGAGGAGATCATTAAAAATGAATAAATAAATCACAAAAATATAGATTTATACCAAAATCACTATAAATTTATTTAAATAATATGAAGACTACAAATACAATTATAATATCTGAGAACAAACTTAATGATGATGATATTACAAAGCTCAAAGCTACTTTCAACCTCTTACAGGTAGTAAACTCTAGAAAAAATATCTCTAGTGAATACATTAAGCAAAACAATGTTCAGTTTGCTATTATCTACAACTATACAAGACCAATAGATTTTTCAATCAACATTGCAAATAACTTAAAAAGCATCAATAAAGTTTACTCTATAATCATAAACAACAAGCCTATAGATGAAAGGAATTACAAATTCAATTATATAGAAATATTAAACGATATCAATGAATTAATCTATAAACAAAACCTTATAGAGAAGAAAAAAAAATTCCATGATAATAATAATGCAAACCTTGATTTTTTCTTAAATTTATCTGAGCTTATTAAAGAAATCGTAATAATTACAAACACTGAAAATGATATTATTTATATTAACGAGAAAGGTCGCAAAGAACTTGCACTCCCAATAAAAATTAGAAACAAAGCAAATAAAATAACTGACATCAATATTATAGATTTAGAAAAAGGAAACAAAATCGATTTAAGTTATAACATAAATGATATTCCTGAATTCAAAAATATATTGATAACTGATTGCCTTTTGATAATCAAACATAACAAAAAATTAATTGTAGACTTATTCATTAGCACAATTGCCCAAAATAATATTGATAAATTAATAACAATAAAAGATATGTCATATTTAAAATCCAAAGATGACACGAGGGATCTTGAAATTATTGACACCCAAACAGATCTTTATAACATTAAAGGTCTTGAAAAGCTTTTAATAAACCAAATTGAATCTTCTTATAAAAAAATATATTTATTTAACCTAGACTTACACATAAATACAGAATATGAATATAAAGGAAAGAAAGAAAACTTAGATTCAAAGATACTCAAAAAAATCGCCTCTAAAATAATGTCATTTTACTCAGAATATATATTTAGAATGAAGGACAATAATTTAATAGTCATTATATCCACAAGTGTCGGTGAGAGAAGACTAATTTCACTTGCAGAAGAAATCAAGCAAACCATCTCTAGAGAACTTAAAAAAGAAGGATTTATAGTATTTAAATTCAATATAGGAATAGTAGAAGTAAATTTACAAGAAGACATAGAAACAAAAATTTCAAAATTAAAAATAGCAACAAAAATATCCGATGAATATAAAGATTCTATGCCTATTTTATACAAAGACAACTTACCAGAGGCAATACTTATTAAAAATCAAAACAAAATATTTGAATACATATTAAAAGCAATAAAAAATGACTTTTTTAGTTTATATTATCAAAAAATAACTCCTCTTAAAAAAAACCTAAAACCTAAAATTGAAATACTAACAAGACTTTTTGACTACACAGGAACTCCTATTTCAACTACCAAAGTTTTTAGTTTAATAGACAAATATAATCTAACTGTTGAAGTGGATCAATTAGTAGTTACTAAAGCCTTAAGAGAATATACAAATTTTGTGGCTAAACATGGTGTTCATATTTTTTCAATAAACATTTCACCTCACTCATTAAAATCTAAAAATTTCAGAATGTTTTTGCGGGAAACACTTCTTACAAGTCATGTTCCACTTCAAAATATATGTTTAGAAATAACAGAAACTGGTATTTTGGAAAATTTTGAATTAATCAATCAATATTTCAAAGAGCTTAAAAGCTTTGGAGTTAAACTCGCACTTGATGATTTTGGAAGCGGACATACTTCGCTCTCATATATTAAAATACTGCCGATAGATATAATAAAAATAGATGGCTCTTTTATTAAAGTAATAAATTCTAGTCAAACAGACCTTATAATAATAAAATCAATAAAAGAAATTGCCGACACAAAAAGAATAAAAATCATAGCTGAATTTGTATCTAGCGAAGAAATACTTAAAGAAATAAATGAAATTGGAATAGATTATGGCCAAGGATTCCTATGGCACAAACCAGAACCAATTTAGAATAAATATATAAAAGTATTCCTTAATACTAGACATGGTCAAGATACCCTAAAAAAGAGCCTCCTCATCGGCAATACACCGAAAATATCTAACTGTATGTTTTTAAAAAAGATGTGCTAACAAATATACCACAGGAACCCAACATATCTGCTTTTGCCTATTATAAATGTGCATCAAATACTAAATACTTGAAACCAATATAAAACACAATCTTGGACCCTAAAAATTTAAAAATAGCCCTTAAAATAATCAAGGTCCAAAATTTATACATCAATCAAACATCATATCCTAATATTCAATTCATCAACATTGCAGCCTTTTCAACACTACCGATTATAAAGTTAATAGTAGATAATATAGTTTTAGTATCCTCATCATTCTTATCAACTGTAACGTTTAATTTACCATCAATAATATCAATCCCCTTAAAAGCCTTTATAAACTCCCTTGCAGGATCATTCTTAACCCCATGAAAATTCATGTCCATAATCTTTTTAAAACCTGAACCTAAACCAACAAAAACATAAGAATCATTTACCTTGCTCCCAGAAATACTAATCGGAGCCTCTCCCACATAAGCATTTCCACATACATAAACTGCTATCTTTGCATTAGTCATTGAATCAACCTTACTTAAGGTTCCATTATTTACGTCAAAATACATAACCTTAACATCTTTTACTAATTTAGATTGAACTTCCCTAGGAACTCCCATAGCATGAAAGACATGCCCCAAGGTATGAGCATCTATAGCTTCACCTGATTCAGCCACAGAATGACTATGATCATGACTCTTGGACTCTTCTGATGTCTCCTTAGACTCACATGCAACTAGAACAAATGACAAAAGAAATACAGTAATTAATAAAACCGTTTTCAAAAAATTATTTCGATACATAAATATTCTCCTCCAATTTCTTATTGTCTTAAAAAAATGATAATAAATCAATTACTTCGTATAGATTTTATCAATAATTAGAGTGTTATAATAAATCAATAGGAGGAATTTTAATGAAAAATAAAAACCCATGGACTTCTTTAAGCGAAAAAGATAAAAACATCATTTTAGAATTCTCTAAAGACTACAAAAAATTCTTAAGCACAGTTAAAACCGAACGAGAGGCTACCAATTATGCTATAAAAAGAGCCAAGGAAAAAGGTTTCATTAGTTCATACGAAAAACAAGAACTAAAGGCTGGAGACAAAATATTTTACACATGCCGAAATAAAAACATCGCTCTTGTATTTATTGGCAAAGAACCTATTGAAGATGGAATGCATTTTATTGTATCACACACAGACTCTCCGAGACTTGATGCAAAACCATCACCAATTGCTGAAGAGAGTGAATTTGCATTGCTTAAGACAAATTATTACGGTGGCATCAAAAAATATCAATGGTTATCCCTTCCTTTATCAATACGAGGAATAGTATTTTTAAAAAACGAAGAAAAAGTAGAGATCAATATAGGCGATGATAAGAATGATCCTGTATTTGTAATTCCTGATATTTTGCCACACCTTGACAAAAAAGTACAAAGAAACAAAAAATCTGAAGAAATTATCGAGGGTGAGAATTTACAAATCATAATTGGGAGTCTACCCATTGATACTAAAGAAAAAGACAAGGTAAAATTTGCTACCCTTAAGCTCTTAAAAGAAAAATATAAAATAGAAGAAGAAGATTTCATCTCAGCAGAAATAGAAATAGTGCCAGCAGGAGAAGCAAAGGATGTGGGTTTTGACAGTGCGTTGATTGGTGCTTATGGTCAAGATGACAAGGTTTGTGCTTACACCTCACTAGAGGCCATCCTAAATTTAGAAGAAACTCCAAACAAAACAGCTATATGCTTTTTAGTTGACAAGGAAGAGATTGGATCAACTGGATCAACTGGTCTAAACTCAAGATACCTTGAATACTTTGTATCAGATATTGTATCTAAACTTGAGAGGGAGAATTACAACGACCTTCTTGTTCAAAAAGCTTTATGGAATTCAAAAAGTATATCAGCTGATGTTTGTGCTGCAATAAATCCCTTATTTAAATCTGTTCATGATGAACAAAACGCACCTAAACTGGGATATGGAATACCCGTAATAAAATATACAGGGCATGGGGGTAAATACATGGCTAGTGACGCGGATGCTGAACTTGTATCTTATATTAGAAATTTGCTAAATAAAAATAAAATAGCTTGGCAAATAGCTACACTTGGAAAGGTAGAAGAAGGTGGTGGGGGAACTGTTGCAAAATTCTTAGCACATTATGGTATAAGAACAATAGACATGGGCCCTGGAGTACTTAGCATGCACTCTCCATTTGAATTAACTTCTAAATTTGATATATATACTTCTTACATAGCTTATAAGGCATTTTTTAAAGGATAAATAAATATGAACAAAGAGGCACAAGACACATCGGAACACATTATAGAATGCTTTGGAGGTATTGCAAATTTCAAAGAAATATATAAAGATGTTACTAGAATAAGAATATTAGTTGATAGCAATTCTTTAGTTAAGAGAGAAAATTTAACAGAAAACAAACACATCATAGGAACAATAAAATCAAACGAATTTACAGAAATTGTAATGAATTTTGAAATAATTGAAGATGTTTACAATAGCATCCTGTATATGATGAATAATCAAACAGAAAAGGAGGATCCAATTGGATCCTCCTTTTAATAATGCGTTATATAATCAATGACAGCCTCATGGGATGACTCTTTATTTAAAATGCTATATACAATATTTACTAAATTGTGATATTTTTCATTAATGCCTAAAATTTTTACAAGTGAAGATACTTCCTTAGCCGCAATTACTCCCTCTGGCAGGTAACCAATTTTATGGATATTACTTATTAAATCATCTATATCTAGAAAATCATCTAAAATATTTTTACTAACAATTTCACGTCCAAATCGTCTATTTCTTCCAAAAATGCTTCGACAAGTAACATCCAAATCTCCAGAGCCAGCTAAAAATAAAAATGTCTCCACATTGCAAGCACCTAGTTTGAATGCCAAATTTTTAATGTCATTCAAAGAAACCGAAAATAAAAAAGATTCTGTATTATTTCCTATTGAATTTGGATTTTTCATTTTATACTCATCTAAAATTCCAAATGCAATTGCACATACATTTTTTAAAGCTGAAGCTATCTGCACACCAAGTACATCATCACTATAAAATACAGCAATAGAAGTACCACTAAATAAATTAATAAAATCACAAGCATTTAGCTTGTTCTTACTAGCAGCCATAAGTCCCGTAATCACACCCAGTCCAACTTCCTCAGCATGGCTTGGTCCAGCAATATAAGTAATGTCATCTTTATATCCATTTAAAACACTCTCTGCAACCTCTACAATTGGACAAGGCTTCTCATCAATTGTTATAAAACCTTTAGTGAGTATTGCTAACTTTGGTTTCTTAGCCTCCAAAATACTTTTCAAACTCTTAAAAGTTCCCAAAGTAAATAATGAAGGAGTTGCAATAAAAACATATTCAGATTGACCTACAATATCAAGCAAATCAGAACTTGCCACCAAATTATCTGGCAATTTAATGTCTTTTAAATACTTGACATTTTCATGATCATTATTAATACTATCTTTAACAGCCTCTTCAAAAGACCATATTAAAACATTATCTTCAAACTTATCAGCCAAAACCTTAGCAACAGATGTCCCCCAAGCCCCAGCTCCAATTATCGATATTTTCATAATGCCCCCTTAATAGCTATAATAACTCATATTTTATTGTATCCTCTACGTAAATCCTAATCTTAGTATTTTCGTTATTTTTTTTTAAAATCATTTCATTAACTAATAAACTTCCAATCTCTTTGACTACAATCTTCCCCACACTCTTAATGCCAAATCCACTTCTATAGGTCTTACTCTTAAAATAATCTAAAATATTTTCTTCAAAAAAAACATCAACCTTTTCATTTCTTAAGATCTTAGCAACACTATTAATTTCTTTGAGAATAACCTTTTCAAAATCACTCTCGCTCACAGGTCTAAAGAAAAAAACATGATCTACCAAATCCAAAAATTGAGGAGAAAAACGATTCTCTATCAAACTTCTGCTATCTACTGTCTCAGATTTAAATCCAATACTACTCAGTTCTCTATGCTCTATATTAATATCTATTATTATTATGCTATCTGTTAAACTAACACTTCTGCCAAGATTATCATAGAGTTTGCCCGTGTTAAATCCCTCACAAAAAAAATCTATAACCTTTTTGGGTGATTTATCAAAATCTGAGAGAAAGATAATTGAACTTGAAGATTTGCTCAAGAATTTAAAAAATTTGGTAGGCTCATCATAAGATTCATAGCTATAAATAGGCCCTATTAATCTATTAACGCCATCAAAATCGCCATACTCACTAATTCCTAAAGTAAATTTAGGAATTTTAAGCTCTTCTGACAAAATACATAAAAGTTTATGCTTATCAATATTAGAAGAACTTAAAAAAACAAAAATCCCAAGAGTGTCCTTTTTAAAAAGAAACTTAATTCTTAAAAGCCTTATATTCAATATCAGATCAGACAAAACATTCTCATCAATTATCATAGTCTCTCTTATTTTATGCTCTAGATTAACTAGTAAACTATCATCATTTTCATCAATATTAAAAATATTAGAACCAACCAAAGATTTAACAAAATCTCTTACATCATTTTCAGTTATAATTTTCTTGTTATTCTCAAGCTTAAAATTAGCCCCAAGCTCATCTAAAAGGTCAAACGCCTTATCGGGAAGAAATCGATCCTTAATGTACTTACAAGACATAGAAATGAAAGCTCGTATTGCCTCATCTGTGTACTCTACATTATGATGTTTCTCATATTGTTTCTTAGCTCCTTTTAAAATAAGATAAGTATCCTTAAAACTCGGTTCCCTAACCTCTATACTATGAAACCTTCTTATTAACGCTTTATCTCTTAAGAAAAATTTTTTATATTCATACTCAGTAGTAGCACCAATAAACTTCACTTTTCCTAAAGTTAGAATAGGTTTTAACAAATTTGAAATATCAATACTACTAGAAGATGTAGCCCCAGCACCAACTATCATGTGAATTTCGTCTATAAAGAGAATCACCTTCTTTTTTAAATATAAGAAGTCTAGCAGTTTATTTACCCTATCCTCAAGATCTCCCCTATATCTAGTACCAGATATAAGTCTGCCAATATCAAGAGAATAAACCTCATAGTCTATTAACTCCTTAGGTGTTTTACCTGTTTTTATCATATAGGCAAGGCCATAAATTAATATCGTTTTTCCAACTCCAGGTTCTCCAAATAAAATAGGGTTACTTTTATGCTTGCGAAGCATTACTTGAATTAATTTACACAATTCCTTTTCTCGACCAATTAAGGGATTCTGTTTTAAATTTGGATCTAGGTTGTCGATAACATTTACTAAAAATTCTTCAACAAGATTTTTATCATCTAATGAGTCATGCTTATGTTCTAATTTAAAATAATCTTCTTCAAAAATCCCAAAACCTCCATCTACTCCATTATAAGAATTACAATTAGAAACTAATTTCTTATTTTCAATTAAACCCAAACTTAAATCTGAACCTAAGTAATCATAAACTCCAATCATCTTGTCAAAGATAGCTAAATTAAAACCCGATTTTAGCAAAGCATCTAAAATTGTATTTTGTCTTTTCCTAATTAATACCCATAATAAATCTTTTTCTTGTAATCTATAAGGTTTTTTATAATGAAAAATTGTATCAATTATTTCTTGATACAATTCATTTATCTTAAAAACATAATCTGAGATATTAGAATCCCTTAAGGGTAGCTTTTTGAAAAACTCCTCTAATATTTTATCAAACCTATAAAAATCAAGTGTACATAAATCAAGTAATTCTCTAATCTTTTCATCATCGATTAAACTATAAAAAATATGCTCTTCTGTAAAAACAAGATGCTGTCGTCCCATAAAAAACAGAAATGACTTAAAGAATAAGTTATTTAAAGCTCTTCTGTTATACATAGAAACACCAACTACAAAATAATTCTTAAAACTTTTTTCTTACCAACTCTAAGTTCAATCTCATCATTAGTAAAATTATCCTTAGTAAGGTAATAATCCTGCTCTCCTATTCTCACTTTATCTATATAAACTCCACCTGAATTAATTAATCGCCTAGCTTCTGATTTACTAGATACAACTTTTGAAAGAGTCATTAAATCAATCAATAAAATTCCTGGATCTAGACTAGCTAATCCCAATTCAAAAAAAGGAATGTCAGCTCTATCACCATCCCCCTTAAAAGCTGCCGAGGCTGCCGAGGCTGCCCTTAAGGCTGAATCCTCTCCATGGACAATCTTTGTTATCTCATAAGCTAAAATTTCTTTTGCTTTGTTTAATAAATTTCCTTTAAAGCTTGAAATATTCTCAATCTCATAATCCTCTAAAAAAGTAAATAGATACAAAAATCTCTTAACATCACAATCTGAAACATTTCTAAAATATTGGTAAAAATCATAAACACTGTAAATCTTTGAATCAAGATAAACAGCTCCCTGTTCTGATTTGCCCATCTTTTTCCCATCACTTCTTTCAATAAGGGGAAACGTTAGTCCAAAAACCTCTTCTCCCAATTTCCTCCTAACTAAATTAACCCCAGATACAATATTACCCCATTGGTCATCACCCCCAATTTGAAGACTACAATTCTTGGTCTTACTCAGAATATAAAAATCATACGATTGTAAAAGCTGATAATTAAATTCAATAAATGAAAGACCAGTATCAAGTCTTCTTTTATAGGTCTCAAAACTTAGCATACGATTAACAGAAAAATGTACTCCAACATCCCTTAGAAACTCAATGTAATTAATATTATCAATCCACTCTGCATTATTAAGAACATACCCATGGCTAAAATCTACTATTCTTAACAATTGCCTTTTTATTGCCTTAACATTTTGTTCTATATCTTCTTTTGATAAAATCTTTCTCATTTCACTCTTACCTGAAGGATCGCCTATTTTTGTAGTTCCACCTCCAACTAAAGCAACTGGAATATGTCCTTGTCTTTGTAGGTGCACCATTGCCATAAAAGGGATCAAATGTCCAATATGAAGAGACCCAGAAGTAGCATCAACACCTACGTAGAAAACTATTTTTTTTCTCTGCATTAAAGCACTTAAAGCTTCTAAATTCGTGCACTGCTTTAAAAATCCCCTTTTCTTTAAAATATCTAAGGCAAGATTCATTTATTTAAAGCTCTTTTATAATTTAAAATTTCCGTTCTAATATATGAATATAATTCATCAAGAGAAATCCTTACCTGAGCCATATTGTCTCTATCTCTTAAAGTAACTGTCCTATTCTCAATGGTGTCATAATCTATTGTTACACAATAAGGTGTCCCAATCTCGTCCTGACGTCTATATCTCTTGCCTATCGTGCCACTGTCATCATAAAACATATGAAAATCATCACTAAGCTCCATAAAGACTCTTCTCGCAAGCTCAGAGAGTCCGTCTTTCTTTACGAGAGGGAGTATCGCAACCTTATAAGGAGCGAGTTTGGGATGCAAACGAAGAACTATTCGCTTATCCCCTCCCTCAAGCTCTTCATGAACATAAGAATCACAAAGAGTCATTAAGACACTCCTTGTAAGCCCAAGAGACGTCTCAATAATATAGGGAACATACTTCTCACCACTTATTAAATCATGATATTCAAATAACTTGGGCTTACCACAAAACTTTGCATGCTGAGATAAATCATAATTACCTCTATTATGAATTCCCTCAAGCTCTTGAAACCCGAACGGAAATTCATACTCAATATCAACTGCAGCCTTGGCATAATGAGCAAGCTCATCTCCTTTATGATCTTTAAACCGTAACCTATCAGATTTTATTCCAAGAACTTCCACCAAAAAATTCATTCTATTTTGCTTCCAATAATAATACCAATCATCCATCTGCTTGGGATGTACAAAAAATTGCATCTCCATTTGTTCAAACTCGCAAGTTCTAAATATAAAATTTTTTGTTACTATCTCATTTCTAAATGCCTTACCGATCTGAGCTATACCAAAAGGAATCTTAAGCCTCGTAGAATCTAATACATTGCGAAAGTTAACAAAAATACCTTGAGCGGTTTCTGGTCTTAAATAAATTTCACTAGCACTATCTTCTGTAGCTCCAATATTAGTTTTAAACATTAAATTAAAATTTCGGGGAGCTGTAAAAGTGCCCATCTCATTACAACTAGGACAACTCCTAGACAAATCAACCAGATCTGCTCTAAATCTATTCTTGCAATTTTTACAATCAACCAATGGATCTGAAAAGCTCTCAACATGCCCTGAAGCTACCCAAACTTCAGGTCGCATAAAAATAGCACTATCCAAGCCTACCACATTTTCATGTAAGTACACCATATTTTTCCACCATTCGTTTTGTATATTTTTCTTAAGCTCAACCCCCAAAGGTCCATAATCCCACACCCCTGAAAGGCCTCCATAAACTTCTGATGATTGAAATACAAAACCTTTTCTCTTAGCGAGTGAAATAACATCTTCTATTCTAATCATATCAATATCCTTAAAACTTATTACTTATATTATTCATGTCTTTTCAAAAATTCCTGTGCTAAATTTATTCTATTAAAAACCTTAAGTTTCCCGAGCAATTTCAAAGACTCAAAAAGAGGTGGCGATACCTTACTACCAAGAACGGCAATCCTAATTGGAAGCAAAACTTCACCTATTTTTAGATTATTCTCATTAGCAAAATCATGAAAACTTTCTTCGTTCTCAGATAATACTTTTGTTTCAAACCCTTCTAATACTGGTTTAATCTTTTCTAAAATTAAATAAATATCAGTTACTGTTTTCTTTTTACCTAAAAATTCATCTAAATTCCACGTTTGAATATCTTCATAAAAAAACTTAAGCATAGTTACAGCTTCACTAAGCTTTCTAATTCTCGTCTTTATGAGAGGAATTAAAAGCATTAATTGTTTCTCATCATCAGAATTAATATTCTCTTTAATGTAACCTGCCCTTTGCAAAAATGGAACCAAAAGCCCAGCTAATTCATAATCTTCCTTTTCTCTAATATAATGACTATTAAAAAAATCCAATTTACGATAATCAAAAATAGCAGGAGATTTATTTATGTTCTCAATACAGAACAATCTTCGAAGTTCATTTTTTGTAAAAAACTCCTTCTTGTCATCATAAGACCATCCAAGTAAAGTAATATAATTAATAATAGCTTCGGGAAGATATCCATCATCAATAAATTGTCTTAAAGCTGTAGAACCATGCCTCTTACTCAATTTTTGCCCATCGCTACCCATTACCATTGGAAGATGGCAATAAATAGGAGGTATCCATCCAAAAGCGTTATAAAGAAGCACATGAAGAGGACCTGAAGCAACCCACTCCTGAGCCCGCAAAACATGCGAAACTCTCATTAAATGATCATCAACAACATTTGCAAGATGATAAGTTGGGAGTCCATCGGATTTCACAATAACAGGATCCGGATTAATATCCTTATTTGGCCATGTTACTCTGCCAAGCAATATATCACTAAAACTAGTCTCCCCGTCAAGAGGTATTTTAAATCTAATAACAGGAATGATTCCTAAGCTTACAGCATCCTTAACTTCATTCTCACTTAAATTTCTACAATGCCGATCATATCCTGTTGCCATCTTGTTAACAGTTTGAATCTTTCTAATCCGATCTAGTCTCTCAGGTGTACAATAACAATAATAAGCATCCCCCGATTCAACTAATTTTTTAGCATATTCATTGTATATCGCGGTTCTCTTTGACTGAATATAAGGTGCATAAGGTCCACCACAAGTAGGTCCCTCATCAAAATCAATGCCAAGCCATTCCAAGCTCCGATAAAGATCATCTTCTGCTTCTTTAAAATATCTATTCTGATCTGTGTCCTCTACTCTAAGCAAGAATTTTCCGCCACAGGATTTGGCAAAGAAATAATTAAATAAAGCTGTTCTAATTCCTCCAATGTGCTGCAAACCCGTAGGAGAGGGTGCATATCTAACTCTTATATTCAAACCTAACCTCTTTTAACAAAAAATATCCTTTCTTGAACTATCATAAATATAATAAAAAACTACAAAAAATAAATTTGAATTAAGCAATTTCACATGCTTAATATTTAATCTATTTTTATGTTTAAAATACTGACTTCTAATGTCAAGTCTAGTCTGCTCAATTAAATGGGAATCTAAATTCGATCTTTGTAAAAGATAATAATAATACATTTTGTAAATAGGATCCCTTGAAAAATATCCTTTTAGGTAATCTATTTCCCTGCTCAATTTTTCATACTCTTTAAAGGAAATCATACTAAGCGCCACACAATATCTCAACCACATATTTTTGCTATTTGTATACTTGAAAATCAAACTAGCCGCTTTCTCTTTTTCTCTAAAACTAATAAGCACAGAATAAAGTTCTACTATCGTCTTATTACTAATTTTATTATCTTTTAGATAAAAATAAATCTCATCAAGACTCTTTTTATCTTGCTTGAGTAAAACTATCTTTAGCAAAACAGAGATGTCAAATACACTCTTAAGTCGTTTTCTCATTAACTTAAGTTTTAAAAAAATATAGGTATCCTCTACACCATTTAATACAAAATATAATCTTGAGTAAAGGAATCTAGAATAAAAAATATTAAAAACAAATACAAAAAAAATAAAAGTTAAAATAATATGAGCATGCAAGTGAAGAAAGTCTATCACACTTGAGAATTTTAAAATTTCTAGCAAATAAATAAAACATCCAAAAAACATAATATTAAAAATTAAAAGTATTCTATCTATCATTAAAAATCTCTTCTTTAAAGTTTAATTCCAAAATTGAGCTATATAGTTTTATTATACTAAATAGATAGACAATATATAAATAATATGTTATACATGTTTATTAATAAGTTTACACCTAAGAGGAAATATGCAAAGCCTGGACAACTTGGCAAAAGATATAAAACGCTTTTCATATACAATAGATAAAGGATTTCTGGTATGGCCTGAAAATTCTCTTGTAAGACCTAAAAATATCGAACTCATCGAAAAATGGGATTTAAAAGATGAACTTAATACAGAAATGAACTTCTTTAATGATTCCCTAGTAGATAGAGGATACAAGCTAGCTAACTTAGATTATAATGATGAGGCTATTTCTAGCTATCACATACTAGTGAGCAATTTAGAAGAGATATATGAAAGTTGCAAGAGAAATAAAAAAATTTATTACCAAGATGTTCTTCCAACTGCAAAAAAAGTAATCGACTTTTATAAAAAAAATCAAAAAACATTTATAAAATATATGAAAATTCCTAAATTATTATCCGATTACCATATTGTTCACTCAATAAACACCGCAATATTAACAGTCGCACTTGGCAATGAGATGAATCTAAACAATTATAAAACAGTTGAACTCTGTACTGTAGCTCTTCTTCACAAAATAGGGTTTTTATTTATACCTTTAAAGATAAGCGGGAAAAGTGACAAATTAAGTGATGAAGAGTTTGAACTAATTAAAAAGTATCCCATACTTAGCTATAAAATCATCTCGGCAACCAATTTTTCAAAAACCATTTGCTCAACTCTCTTGGCTCACAAAGAAAATTTAGATGGCTCGGGATATCCTAAAAAAATTAAAAGTGAGCATATTAGCATTGAGGCAAATATAATTGGTGCCGCTAGTGCGTACAGCGCTATTATTCTAGATAGAGCCTATAAAAAATCCCTAAATTCTGGAGCATCTCTTATTGAGCTCATACAAGATGCTGATAAAAAATTTGACAAAAGGGTTCTAAAGTTAATAATCAAGGTGCTCTCTCAATGTCCTCTAGACTTTATTGTTGAACTTAATGATAAATCAATTGCTAAAATAATAAAAATTAATGAAGAGAATCTTAATTTTCCATATATAAGATACATCATAAAAGATGACAAAGTTATACCTTCAAGCAACAATCAACATTGTATCAAGTCCATACCTCAAACAGAAACGGGAATTAAAAAAATACTCGGACAACACGAAATAGACTCTCTTGTAAAAAAATACTCTTTAAAAGAAATATAAAAGGAGAAGGTATGATTTTAATAGTATCTGCAATGAATGAAGAATCATCGGAAATAAATAAAATCATTGAAAACAGAGAAGAAATTATATTAAATGACTATTTAGGTGAGAAGAAAATTTATAAGGGAAAAATTACAGGTCATGAAGTACTCTCTTTAACTACTGGTATTGGGAAAGTAAACGCTGCCACTTGGTGTAGCTATATTATATCAAAATATAAGATCTCTCACATAATCAACTCAGGCACTGCTGGTGGGATAAGTACATCTGCTAATCTTAAAATAGCAGACATCATAGTATCATCAGAGATAGCATTTCATGATTTTAACTTAACTAAATTTGGACATAAAATAGGACAAGCACCAGGATTTCCACAAAAATTTAAAGCAGATAAAGAATTGTTAAAAAAAGTAGTTAGAGTTATAGAAGATAAAATTACGAATATTAATGTTCATATTGGTTTAATACTTACAGGAGATCAATTTATTGGGGATCAAAACCACCTAGAAGAAATTAAGAACAATTTTGCAGATGCTTTAGCTGTAGAGATGGAAGGTGCTGCAATTGCCCAAGTTGCACATATATTTGGAATACCTTTTATTATTACACGGTCTGTATCTGACTTACCAAATACCAAAGATAATCACATCGACTTTAATAAATTCTTGGCAATCGCATCCATGAATTCGGCTCAGATGGTAAAGGAGCTTATTGGACTAATATAAAAGAGGGGAAAGATGATAAATAAAAAGAATCAAACATCAACTTCCGAAGCTGTATCTGAAGGTCATCCTGATAAGATTGCAGATCAAATTTCTGATGCCATACTTGATGAAATACTAAAAAGAGATAAACTGGCAAAAGTTGCGTGTGAAACTTTAATCTCGCAAAATTTAGTAGTCATAGCAGGAGAAATAAATAGTGCAGCAAAAAAAGGCATAGATATCAGAGAGATTGTCAAACAAATAATAAAAAATATTGGATATACAGACATAGAATATGGCCTTGATTACAAATCTGTTACAATAATTGATATTATTGGACCTCAGTCAATAGATATTACAAATGCTGTTGAAAAAAAAGATAAAGGAGATATTGGCGCTGGAGACCAAGGAATAATTTTTGGTTATGCATGCAATGAAACTGAAAATTTCCTACCCATAGCATACGAATTATCTAACTTAATCTTAAAAAAGGCTAGCATGCTTAGAAAATCAGGAGAGATTAAATGGCTACGCCCTGATGCAAAATCTCAAGTTACTATTGAATATAACTCTAATAATCATCCTAGTAGAATCAGCAATATTGTTGTATCTCATCAACATGACCCTGACATCCCTCAAAATATTATAAGAAAAACAATCATTGAAGAGATTATAAAACCTACTCTTAAAAATAAATCAATATTTGATGAGAATATCAAATACTATATCAATCCTTCAGGTAATTTTGTCATTGGTGGGCCTACTGGAGATACAGGTCTTACAGGAAGAAAGATTATTGCCGACAGTTATGGTGGATTTGCAAGACATGGCGGGGGTGCCTTTAGTGGAAAAGATGCCACTAAAGTTGACAGGTCAGCGGCCTATATGGCAAGATATATTTCTAAGAATATGGTAGCAGCTGGAATTTCTAATGAATTTGAGATACAGCTTGCTTATGCTATTGGAATTGCTAAACCAGTATCTATTAAAATAACTATGGGAATAAATGATGCTGAGTATGAAAATAAAATATTAAATTTTATCATAAATAATTTTGACTTAACTCTCAATGGTATAATTGAAAAATTAAAATTAAGAGAACCTATTTACTTGAAAACGTGTACATATGGTCACTTTGGAAAAAACGAATTCGAATGGGAAAAACTAGATTTTGTAGATAAAATAAAAGAAGAGCTTATGAGATGAATCAAATAACAAGTTTTACAATCGATCACACAAAGCTAAAACCTGGCATATATATCTCAAGAAAGGATATATTTAATAACTCAACATTCACTACAGTGGATATTAGGATGAAAGCTCCTAATATCGAGCCTGTAATAAACACTGCGGAAATACACACAATCGAACATATAGGTGCAACACTACTTAGAAATAATAAGGTTTGGAAAGAAAAAACATTATATTTTGGTCCAATGGGTTGCAGAACTGGATTTTATCTAATCCTTGCAGGCGATTATGAGAGCAGGGATCTTATTGATTTAATATCTTGGCTTTTCTCTGAGATTGCAAACTTCAACGGAGATGTTGCAGGTGCAACTGAAAAGGAATGTGGAAATTATCAAGATCACAGCCTAAGTATGGCAAAATACGAGTCTAATCGATACTTAAAAATACTATCAAATATAAAAGAAGAAAATCTAGTATATCCTTAGTAATAAGGATACATGGAGTTTATATTATATTGATAAATAAATCCTATAGATACTTTATGCATTTGATTAAATAGCAAAGATTTATTATAAAAAAGTGGTGAGATGACATATTCCAAGAAAACAAATCCTAAATTAATTCTTGTTCCCACATCAAATCCTAAATTAAAAGAGTTTTTTCTCACTATAGAATCTAAATAATCATTAGGATAACTCACAAAACCCATATATCCAAATTTAATACCTGAGAAAACAATCCAGCTAAACAATGCTATATCGGGCATAAAGAAACAATTAAAATATACTCTAAATGACACTGACATATCACGTAGTTCAAAACTATCAGAATATCCTACCAAGTCTCCTATAGCATGTCCTCTTGCTAACATAGAAACAAAATTCCTAGAATAGGATGTATAACCTGATAAAAATCTTGCATCCAAAGAAACTTCCCCGCCAAGAGCCAAATGATCTAAAACAACAACCCCGCTACCACTAAAAACCTGATATTTAAGTCTCTCATAAAAATATAAATCTCTAGAAAAATTATCAGCACCTATTCCGATACCACCATAAAAATTAGTATCTCTTGGAAAGAAAGAATAAACCTTAAACGCACTAAATATAAAAATAACTAATCCACAAAAAAATTTATTCATTAATATCCCTTTCTTTAAGAAAAAATTTCAAATATTTTGACTTATCTTTTTAGACAAGTCCAAAAGTTCATCTCCTAAAAGACTAATATTAGCCCCTCTTTTAAAACCAAAATTATCCCCCTGAAACCTTGGTAATACATGAAAATGTGTATGAAAAATAACTTGTCCCGCATCAGAACCAACTGCAGTATAAATATTCACTCCGCTACAAATACAGGATCCCAATTTTTTTAAAGAGAGCGCTATCTTCTTACAGATTTCTAACATTCGAGCATTAAGCTCATCACTCATATCCAAAGCATCAGTACTATGTTGTTTTGGTATAACAAGAGTATGGCCAATGTTTAAAGGGTTAATGTCAAGGAAAGCAAGTACTAAATCATCTTCATATACCTTATAACAAGACACCTCATTTTGTACTATCTTGCAAAAAATACAATCACTCAAAATTCCTCCAATGTAATATTACCCAAAAACAGATTCCTTAAAAATAATTAGTTAATACTAATTTTGCTATATTAAAATAAGCAATTAAGGTAATAACATCCGCAATAGTAGTAATTAAAGGTCCCGCCATTAAGGCTGGATCTAGTTTTAAAATCTTGGCAAAAATAGGTAACAATCCTCCCAATACTTTTGCTACCATTAAACCTATCATCAAACATGCAGAAACAACAAAAGCTATTCTAAACCTCTCATCATGCTCAGGGATCACAAACAGTATAACTCTTAAAAAATTAATACTAGCAAGAATTGTCCCAACTAAAACACTGACACACACTTCTTTAAGTAGTACACGAAAAAAATCCTTTATCTTAAGAGTTCCAAGAGCAAGTTCACGAATTATCAAAGCAGATGCTTGAGAGCCTGCATTCCCTGAAGTATCCATCAAAAGTGGAATAAAGCTAGTTAAAATGACTAAAGATAACACCAAATTCTGATAATTTGTAATTATAGTGGCCGTCAAAGTAGAAGATATCATAAGAATCAAGAGCCAAATTATCCTATTTTTTGTCATGTCAAAAATAGAAGTATCAAGATAAGATTTACCTAAAGGAGTAACTGCAGCCATTATATGAAAATCTTCAGTATTTAAACTCTGAATAACTTCAAGAATATCGTCAATAATGATTATTCCTATCATTCTCCCCTCATTGTCAACAACAGGCACACTTGAAATATCATGATTCTGAAATAAAAGCGCAACATCTTCCTTCCCATCACTAACTTTAACAATATAAAATCCGCTACTCTTCATTATTGAAGAAATAAGAACATCATCCCTAGACAACATCAAATCTTCAATTTTGACAACTCCTTTTAATCGCTTCTCTTCATCTGTGATATAGTAAGTATAAACATCCTCTTTAGTTTTTGCCACCTTTCTAATATAATCAAGAGCCTCTCGGACAGAGAAATACTCCTTAAGCTCAATATATTCTATTATTACAATTGAACCAGCAGAATCATCACTGTAGGACAAGAATTTATTAATAATTTCTCTATTTTCCTCCGTAGAACTTGCTAAAAACCTTTGTACAACATTTGCTGGCACTTCCTCAACAAGATCAATAACATCATCAAGATTCAGTTCATCTATCATTTCACTTATTTCTTTGTTTGTAAAAGAATTAGCCAATTTATTTTTCGTAATCTGATCAAAGTTAGAAAAAGCCTCAACAGCAACCTTTTTAGGAAGAAACCTATAAAGCAAAATTAAATCAGATCCATTAAGTTTTTTAAGAGTTTCGCTAATATCAAAAGCATCGTATTTTAAAAGCTCTTCCTTGATTTCAGAATATTTTTTCTCTTCAAGCAAGGTTTTTAAAAGCACAATATCTATCATATTATGACCTCCAAGATTCTAACTTTTATAAATATAAAGTAAATTCATTAACTAAAGCTTATCTAAAAGCATAGAACACCTACCAGATGGTATAGGTAAAGTTTTTTCCTTTTTATTTAATATATTTATGGTAAAGTAATAAAGCTTCTCAGACTCCATTTTAATCTCCCATCCTCTCTTACCCTTATTGCAAATAATTGTGGTTTGATTTTTTTTAAGAGATAAACTCTCTATTCCCATAATTTCAAGAGCAGGAATATTCCAATAAACTGTTTTATCGGGCAAACTAATGGTTAATCCAATAATATTTTCTATCATCAAACTAATGCTAAAAAGTGAAAGATAGCAAATAATATCTTTTTCTGGGAGAATCTTTTTCTCAGCATCAAAATATGCAGGACCCTCTTTCATTGGCTTATAAGCTTCCCAAACGTGCCCCTTAACTTTGCCATCAGGAAGTAGAGTATCTAATATATAGTATAAATGTCTGATGGTAAATTCTCTTGCAATATTTGCACGCCTACAATATTCAAGACCCTTAATAACAAAAAAATTCATATAAGTATAAACAGACCCATAATACCCATTCCCATTCAAGCTAAATCTAGGATCATGAGCTGAAAGAGTAGGAAAAGGATTTGGAGTTCCAAAGTGTTTATGGCTTTTTAAATAAAAAATCATTCTCTCTATTCTATCCTCACTTGGAATTTCAGAAAGCAAGGGTAAAAACCCTGCTATTGTCTTGCATCTAATAATATTCTCATCAATATCAAGATCATAATAAAATCCATCCCTTTCATCCCACATTAAAGAATTAATTTTAGCCTTAAGAGAGAAAAACCTCTTTTTATACTCAAGTGATAAATTTTTATCGTTTAATATGTCTGCTAATTTTGAAATACAATACGCACTGTGCACCTGAAATGAATTAAAATCTATCGGATAATAAGCATTCTCTCTGGGAGAATTTTTATAAAAGATTTTATCCATATTAATTGAATAAAGACCATTTACTTTTAAAAATTTTTTCTCTATCCACCGATAGTATTTATCAAGAATTGGTAAAACATCAGAAATACGTCTTTTATTGCCTGTTTTATGATATAAATTATATTCAGCCCAAGCAAAAATTGGCAGTCCAATACCCTCATCATTCCCTTCCATATAAACAACATTATTACTGTGGTCATAACGAGATCTGATCGCACCAGATGCCTCCTGAAGTTGATAAAATTTATCAATAGTAGCTGTAGGAGAATACTCCCCATTACTGTAAACAAGAAAAAAGCTTGAAAGACAAGCTTGCATTTGATCTATAAAATTAAGATTTTCAGAATAATAATTTTTTTCTTTTTTACCCTTCTCTAAAGTTTGAGGAAAAACAATTTTGTCCTGAATCCAGGAAAGACTTTTATTATAAATATCAATAAAATCCTGATCGTAATAGTAAATTATTGGAAATATTCTCTTATTCAATGCTCAAACCTCTGATATAATAAATATAAATAAACTTTTATTTATTATATCATTATTATAATATCAAAATGAGACTTACCCTTAAAAATGTTAACATTAGACACAATTCTCTACAGGTAAAAATACTTAATAAAAATAAATTAATCTAACCTTGAAAATTGCAATCAAACAGATTGCTACTTTAAAAATCAAAAAGCTTAGGCATAAATAAACACCAAAGCCTTATTTAACAATTTAAAAACCATGTAAACATCTTCTTGAATATTTAGTATATGCTACTTAAGAAAGATAATCTAAGAATATATTTTAAGCTTTTTCCGTACTTGGAGCATAATCTTCATTGCTTATTTCCTCAATAACTCCAAATCCTGATAACCCTGCTGCTGGAAATATGATATCTACTCCATCTGCATACATCTTACTTGCCATACTCCTTCCAGTCTCAGCATCAGCAAAACTTCCAATATATCCGCTATTTACTATAATATCCCTTCTAGCATACTTAGCACCTGCTTCATACCCATACCTAAACGAATTAATTATTACACCCTCTATCCCACCTAAAAATCCAATCTTACCT
>NZ_CP025785.1:702397-937305 GCF_003076595.1 Candidatus Borreliella tachyglossi
TTTTATATATGTTGGTAATGATTACATTATTTCCAAGTGTTTCAAAATGTGCTTTCCATTTCAAAATTTCTCTTGTTTGTGCAAGGTCTGATTTGTTTAAAAGTATTATTTTGTCCCTTTGCGCATTTCTAATTATTTTTTCAGTTAGTGGATTTTTGCTACTAAGTGGGGCTCTAGCATCAATTATTTCTAGGACAATGTTTGTTCTCCTAAGGTTTTCCGTTATTAATTTTAGAGCTCTTTTCATGTGGCCAGGGAACCAGTTGATTTTATTTGACATGTTTAAATTATAGTTTAATTTAAATAGATATAAAAATTTTTGTATTGTTATATTCTTAGAGTTATGGTGAATTGTATTTTTTAAAAAAAGTATAGTTTATAATTTAAAATTATTATTAAAGAATGATTTGTAGGAGGTTTTGATATTATTGGAGAGATTAAAAGAGGTTTAATTGTTTCTTGTCAAGCTCTTGAAAATGAGCCATTACATAGCAGTTTTATTATGTCTAAGATGGCCTTAGCAGCTGAGATGGGAGGGGCAATTGGAATTAGAGCTAATGGCGTTCTAGATATTAGCAAAATAAAAACAGAGGTTAGTTTGCCTATAATAGGCATTATTAAGAGAGTTTATAATAATTTTCCTGTTTTTATTACGCCTACTATTAAGGAAATTGATGAACTTTGTAGTGAGGGAGTTGATGTTATCGCTCTTGATGCTACTCTGAGGGATCGCCCTGATGGGCTTTCGTTGTCTGATTTTTTTAATAAAATTAAGGAAAAATATCCCCAGCAACTTTTAATGGCAGATATTGCTTCCCTAGAAGAGGCTATTAATGCGGATAAACTTGGATTTGATTTTATTGGTACAACTTTGCATGGATATACAAAGGATACTGAAGGATTAAATATTGCAGATGATGATTTTTCCTTTTTAAAAAATTTGCTTAAGTACAATTTTAAATCAAAATTAATAGTTGAGGGGAAAATTGATACGCCTCTTAAAGCTAAGAGGAGCTTTGAATTAGGAATTTCTTTGGTTGTTGTAGGCGGGGCTATTACTAGACCTATGGAGATTACGAAAAGTTTTGTTGAGAAAATAAATGAAGTTAAGGAAATTTGAGAATATTTATAAGGTTAAGGAACCTTTTTATTTATAGGAGTTTTTATGGGAAAATTTTTTGAGCAGGCTCAAAAATTTGGGCGTTCTTTTATGTTGCCTATTGCTATTCTTCCTGCAGCAGGATTATTTTTAGGTATTGGAGGAGCGTTGTCGAATCCGGCAACTGTTAGTGTATATTCTTTTCTAGATATATTTTTATTGCAATCAGTTTTTAAAATAATTAGTGTGGCGGGTGCTATTATTTTTGTTAATTTGGCTCCGATATTTGCCATTGGAGTTGCAGTTGGGCTTGCAAAATCAGATAAGGGAACAGCAGGACTTGCAGCTTTTATTGGATATCTTGTTATGAATGCTACTATTGGTATTTTAGTTGATATGTCAGGGAAAGCTGAGGTTCTCTCAAGTGGATCTGTTGGAACAATACTTGGTATTAAAACTTTGGAGACAGGTGTTTTTGGGGGAGTTGTTGTTGGTATTCTAGCTTATTATCTTCACAATAAGTTTAACAAAGTTGAACTTCCAAAAGTTCTTGGATTTTTCTCAGGTTCTAGGTTCATACCAATAGTAGTGTCTTTTTCAAGTATTCTTCTTGCTGTGTTTATGTTTGTTTTTTGGCCATTTATGCAGTCTGGGATTGGCAGGATAGGTGTCTTGGTAGATGCGACAGGTTATATTGGTACTCTTATTTACGGTGTTTTTTTAAGAATGCTTGGTCCTTTTGGGCTTCATCATATATTTTATTTGCCGTTTTGGACAACTGGTCTTGGTGGTTCTGAAATTATTGATGGTAGGTTGATTGAAGGAACTCAAAACATTTTTTTTGCTGAACTTGCGGCTCAAGGTACTGATAAGTTTTTTATTGGGACTAGTCGTTTTATGAGTGGAAGGTTTATTACCATGATGTTTGGATTGCCTGGTGCAGCTCTTGCACTTTATCGTCTTGCAAAGCCTAGCGAGAAGACGAAGGTTTTCGGACTTTTGCTTTCAGCAGCCTTGACTTCCTTTTTAACGGGCATTACAGAGCCTCTTGAGTTTTCTTTTCTCTTTGTAGCACCGATCCTTTATGTTGTGCACGCTGTATTTGATGGGTTTGCATTTATGCTTTCTCATATTTTGGAAATTACAATAGGCCAGACTTTCTCTGGCGGATTTATTGATTTTATTCTTTTTGGGATTTTGCAGGGAAATTCAAGGACAAATTGGATCTTAGTTCCAATGGTAGGTATTTTGTGGTTCTTCCTATATTATTCTACTTTTGTGTTCTTAATATCTAAATTTGATTATAAGACACCTGGGAGAGAGGATAATGCAGAATCTAGCGATTCGGCTCTTTCTTCTGAAAAGAGCAAGTATAAAACTGTTGCTTCTCAAGTGATTGTGGGTCTTGGTGGTATTGATAACATTGTCGAACTTGATTGTTGTGCCACAAGACTTAGAGTGACTGTAAAAGACCCTCTAAAGGTTTTAAAAAATACTCTGGATAATACTGGAGCAAAAGGAGTTATTGTCAAAAATAATGGGATTCAGGTGGTTTATGGTCCTGGAGTTACAGTACTTAAGAATGAAATTGAGGAAATTCTTGAAAATTAATGATTCCGAATGCTTTTTTTGAATAAGTGGTATGCTACTGTATACCACTTACCTATTTGATATTTTTGATAAAATCAACTGCATATTTTGTTAAGTAAGATGTATTTTGGGCACTTCTGTAGCTAGCATTTCCTGCAGGAACATGAGAGTGAGTACTCTCAAGAAGAATCATAGGCATTACTTGTTTTTCCCCTTTATACTCGTTTATAAATTGACTTATTCCCTCAGAGTCCACCGTAGGATCGCAAGGTGAGTAGATTATTGTTATGGGTATGTACATATTATCAAATCTATGTAGATTGATTAACTTAACAAGACCCATCATGGCAATTATTGAATCGACTTGTTGTATTTTTGAATCGAATTTTTTAATCTCATTATGTTCTATTCGTTTTTTTTGTCTTATCTCAGATTTTTTGTATCCACCTGTTATGAGATATGCAATTTGTCGTCCCCAAGGATAGTAGATTAAGTTTGTTCTTCTGTCTTTAGGATAAATATTAGGTGACACTAAAACAACAGAGTGTATTTCGCTTGAGTAGCGTTGTGATGCCCAAATAGCACAAGCTCCACCATTAGAGGTTCCAATAATTATTAATTTTTCTCCTATTAATTTTCCAATCTGAATAGCCTCATCGATATCTTGAAGCCAGTCTTCGGTCTTAACACCCTTAAATGCATCCTTGTCGGCAATTCCATGTCCCTTAAGTCTTGTGTAGAAACTATTTGCACCCAATGCTCTAGCGATGTTGTGTGGAACAGGGTAAATTTCATTTTTGGATGCCCCAAATCCATGAATGTATACTACCGAGTATTCTGTTTTTTCCTTGTGTCTATTCCATATAATTTCTTTTATTGTATTGTTTTCTAGGTTAAACTTAGATTCCTCAGTAAGTAAGTATTGATCAAGATCTTCAAGTTTATCCGGGATTTTGATTTTTGTAAATTCATTCTTAGATTTTACTCTTGGTCCCATTATTATTAAAAGAAGTAAGAAGATAAAGATGAAAATGGCATTTTTGACATTCATAAATTGTTTCCCTTGTGGTTAGAGTCATAATGCGCGTTAAGATTTTCTTTTTGATCTTTTTGAGATTTCTGGCAGCAGTTGTTACATGCTCCTGAGTAAATGATTTCAATAGATTTAGTTTTCCATGCTTCGCCAAGTTTGTCTTTCAGAATATCTTTTATGTCATCAAGTTGTATAGGGTAAACTTGATTGCATTGATTGCATTTAAAGTGAGCTATTGTAGAAGACAAACTTAGATAAAATCTTGTTTCTTTTTGGTCAGTCGTTTTTATATCTTTAAGGATATGGCGTTCTTTGAGGATATTTAGTGTATTATACACTGTTGCTTTTGATAAACTTGGTATTTCTTTGATTAGCTTATTGTAGATTTCTTTTGCTGTAAAATATTCTTTTGGATTTGACGCTATGTGTAAAATTATTCTATTCCTTGAATGAGAGGCTTTCATTCCTAACTCTGTTGTTAATGATTTTAGCAAGACAGGGTCATTAGTAATTCCCACTTTTTCCAAAGTGGAGTGTACTTCTATAGTGTTGTTATTCATATAATACCCTTTATTGTTTAAGATTAAGTACTTTAATGTCCTTATAAAAATAATTCTATAACGATTTAGCAATATTTTACTACTGATGGCTATTTATTTTCATCTTTTTTATGTTTGGATAAAAGAGTAGATTTTTTATTTTTGAATTTATCTTTATTTTATTGTCGAAATTATTATTCATTGGGAGCAATAATAGATTTAAACTCAAAGAATAATTTTTCAAATCCTCAGATTTTACTCTATTGTAAGAGCCTCCTATATTTAAGATGAACCATCTCTTAGAGCTTCTTTTTTCAATTTTATAATTGATCGTATATATAATATATTTTTCAATATTTAAGAAACTGATAAAGAAGTTGCTGCTTTGATCGCTTCCCTTAGATATTAAAAATTCTGTGCCATTAATATATCCTTTAATATCTTTTTTGGTTTCAATGATTTTTTCATAAGTGTCAGAGTCATTGTATCGTGCAGTAATTTTCAAGTATGTTCCTTTGTCAACTTCGAAGATAGGTATCTCTAAACTTGAATATTCAAGTAAATCATTGATATTACCTATCTTTAGATTTTTATTGTCAAAAGTCAGAGTAGAGGGCCATACTATTTTGATTGATATAAAAAAGCTTGCCAGACTTTCATCTAGAAAAAAATCAAGTATTGATTTTTCTTGTGTATCGAAATTTAAGTATTGCCTAACTCCTAAAATATTTTCATTTGAAAATGAGAAAGAACTTTCAATAGCTGGTTCTAGGGTGATATCTTTTTTTGATGAAAATTTGAGGTAAGTTTTGCAAGAATCTAGAAATTCAGCATTTCTCTCTTTGTGTTTTATTTTACTCAGCTTTCCTGCTTCGAATTTCACATGATATTTTTCATGGGATAATGTAAAATTGCCTTCCATGTTGTATTCAAGATTTTTACTTGTAATAGGTTCTAAGTTTGTTAAATGATTTTCAAAATTTTTATTAATTAAAAATTCCTTTAGTGAATTTTCATTTATTTGGTATTCTTTTAGTCTTTTGTTTTGAAATTGTAATATTAATCCTTGATCTTTTAATGAGTTAAACTCTGGGATCTCTAAGAGTTCTGTGGCTATTTTTATGCCTTCTAGATTTTGTATCTTCGTGCTGTAAAAGTTGGTATCTAGTTCTTTTAAAGATAGTAGAAAGTTCTTTAAGTCTTGATTGTTATAAATATCTTTAATTTCATGAAAATAAATAAGTGTGCCTATGTTTTTCTTTCGTATTTCGGGTTCTTGGATTTCTGATAGGAATTGGCAGTTATTTTTATAAAAAACTAAATACTTTTTATTATTTCTTGCATATCTTACTCCTTCTATGTAGTTAAAATTAAGTTTCCTATACAGTTCAAGCACTCTCTTTCTTCTTTTTTCCATGTTGTATATGTAAAATATGGGCGGAGTATCTTTAAATAGGTCTTTGTAACCGCTACTAAATGGATTCTTTAAAGCCCAATATAAATCTACATGTATTTCATCATGTAGCATGTATTCATGAGGGCTTCCACTGTATGTGCTTGGGATATAAATATCTTCATTGTTTTGAAGTCTTTTAAAGAACCATTCGTGTAGTTCTGGATTTAATTTTAGTTTTTCAAAAAAATATGTTGGGAATGTCCAATGTATCTTATAGCTTAGATGTTTATTTTCAATTAAATATTTCGCATTTGATAAGATAGAATATAATTTACCTTCAGCAAATGCCGTAATTGAGATAATAACAATATAGGTTTTGGAGTATCTAAATTTTCTAAACAACATAAGAAGTCTTTATATAAGAAGTATATATTAGATTAGTAAAAATGGTGTTTATTTTGTAGCAAATTATTGTTGTAGTAGTGTCTAGACTTTTCTGTAATTTTAGTCTTGATTAATGAATGAAAAAATTTTATATTCTTATAGTAATATATATGAAGTTTATGCTAACTTTATAATATTAGGTTCAAATTTAATTTTTTATACTTGAAAGGGGTAAGATTTATGGCTAAGGAAATGTATTTTAATGAAGATGCTAGAAAAAGTTTGCTCAGCGGCGTTGAGAAATTATCAAATGCTGTGAAGGTAACTCTTGGGCCTAAGGGGAGAAATGTTTTGATTGATAAGAAATTTGGCTCTCCTACGGTTACAAAAGATGGAGTTAGTGTTGCCCGTGAGATTGAGCTTGAAAATTCTTTGGAGAATATGGGAGCACAACTTTTAAAAGAGGTTGCTATTAAAACAAATGATGTGGCTGGAGATGGGACTACTACTGCTACGGTGCTTGCTTATGCAATTGCAAGAGAGGGGCTTAAGAATGTTTCTTCTGGAATTAATCCTATTGGGATTAAGAAGGGTATAGATCATGCTGTGGTTTTGGCTGCTGATAAAATTCGTAAATCCGCGAAGAAAATTACCACTAAGGAAGAAATTGCACAGGTGGCATCTATTTCTGCAAATAATGATAGTTCGATAGGTGAGAAAATTGCTGAGGCTATGGATAGAGTTGGAAAAGATGGAGTTATTACTGTTGAGGAGTCAAAGACTTTTGATACTACAATTTCTTATGTTGAGGGAATGCAGTTTGATAGAGGATATCTTTCTCCTTATTTTTCCACAAATAAGGAGAATATGAGTGTAGCCTTTGACGATGCTCATATCTTAATATGCGAGAAGAAAATTAGCACTATTAAAGAACTCTTGCCAGTACTTGAGAAGGTTTTAAATACAAATAAGCCTTTGTTGATTATTGCTGAGGATATTGAGGGGGATGCTCTTGCTGCACTTGTTTTAAATAGTGTTCGTGGAGCTTTGAAGGTTTGTGCTATTAAGTCTCCTGGGTTTGGTGATAGACGCAAGGCAATTCTTGAGGACATTGCGATACTTACTGGTGGTGTGCTTATTAGTGAGGAGTTGGGGCTTACTCTTGAAAATGTTGAACTTGAACAACTTGGGCAAGCTAAATCAGTGAAAGTTGATAAGGATAATACTACAATTATCAATACTGAAAATAAGGAGCAAATAAAAGAGCGTACGGAGCTTATTAAAAAGCAAATTGAAGAGACAAGTTCTGAGTATGATAGAGAAAAGCTTCAAGAGCGTTTGGCAAAACTTGTTGGTGGGGTTGCTGTTATTAATGTTGGAGCTGTTACTGAGGTGGAGCTTAAGGAGAAAAAGCATAGAGTTGAGGATGCTCTATCTGCGACTCGTGCTGCTGTGGAGGAAGGTGTGGTTCCTGGTGGTGGGACAACTCTTATTGAGGTTGCGATATATCTTGATACTATCGATACAAGTAAACTTACTTATGAGGAGAAGCAAGGTTTTGAAATTGTTAAGAGAAGCCTTGAAGAGCCAATGAGACAAATAATCTCTAATGCTGGATTTGAAAGCTCTATTTATATTCATCAGATTAGAACTGAAAAGAAAGGGTTTGGTTTTGATGCAGCTAATTTTAAATGGGTAAATATGATTGATAGTGGTATTATTGATCCTGCCAAGGTTACAAGAAGTGCCCTTCAGAATGCAGCTTCAATTGCGGGGCTACTTTTGACAACGGAATGTGCTATTACTGAAGTTAAGGAAGAAAAGAGTGGTGGAGGGTATCCTATGGATCCTGGAATGGGAATGATGTGAGGTTGTTTTGACTTTGGATTTTTCCTTTAGTTGAGATACTTATAATGTTAAGGAGCTAGATTTTGAGTGAAAATGAGTTTATGTTTTGCATAGGATATGATGGCTCTAAGGCAATAATAGATAAGGAGCTCTTAAGGCAACATAAAGGAAAGAGCGTGGAAGAACTTTTTGAGCTTGGACTTTATAGAAGTGCTTTTAGTAGAGCTCTTTATAGAGATGATGATACTCTCATTGAGTATTTGATTGAAGGGTATAATAAGATTAGTAAATCTAATTATGGTAAAAAAGAGGAGCTTAAGCTCCTCTTTGGGGTAGTCTATCCAGATGATATAGCTAAGATAAAAGTTATTTATGTTTAAAGGTTAGGAGATTTTATGTTTTTATTACAAGAATTTAGCCATAGTAGTAGTTTTTTTAGGAGCTTGTTAGTTTTTGTCCCCGTAATTGCTATATTTTGGTTTTTAGTAATATCTCCTCAGCGCAAAGAAGAAAAGAAAAAGCGGGAAATGATAGCAAATCTTAAAAAGGGTGATAAGGTGTTAACGATAGGTGGGATTTTTGGGGTTGTCAAGAAGATTAGTGATTCTGAGGTTGTGCTTGAGCTTAATCCAACTTCTGAGGCAAAATTTATAAAAACCTCAATTGAAAAAGTGATTTCTGAAAAAATTGAAGATAAAAATTAAGGCGTTAGAAAGCAATTAATATGACATTTTAAATTAACATATATTAAAGGTGTACCAAAATGAATAAAGCCTCTAAATTTATATTAATATTATTTGTAACATCTTTTGCTTATCTTTTAATATCTCCTACTTTGAAGTGGTATTTTTTTACTGAGGATGAAGATAAGAGAATCAGTTCATATTCAAAGGAAGCTTTAAAGGATCATTCTAAGAAGAGGGCTCTTGATTCTCTTGTTAGACTTAAAGAATTATATCAAAAAGATCCAGATGCCCAGATTCCAGATGATTTGAAGTATTTGATTCCAGTTGCACAAAATAACTATAAGATTTATGGAAAGGATTTCCCTAGGTCTTTAAATGTCAAGGTTTTGCGGGATGGATTTTTGACAGATTCTGATATTGAAGAGCTTAGTCTTGAGATTTATAGATACTATGAGAATATAAAGCTTAATAAGAACAGAATAATACAGCTTGGACTTGACTTGTCTGGAGGCATGAGTATTACTATTTCGCTTGATTATTCAGGTCTTGAACAGAGATTGGGACGAGCTTTGAGTTCTTTAGAAAGAGAAGAATCGGTTGAGCGTACTATGCAAATACTGAAAGAGAGGGTAGACACTTTTGGACTTACGGAGCCTAAGATTACAAGAGAAGCGGGTGGAAATAAAATTTTCTTAGATATTCCGGGGGAGAGGGACGAACAGCGCGTTGATTCTCTTTTAAGTGGCAAGGGCAATTTAACTTTTTATGTCGTTGATGATGAGTCTACTTCTGTGCTTAATTCTAAAATATTAGAAGCTGGTCCTCTTTTCTCTATTTTTGATATTAGAGATAGCATGGTACTTGGGGAGAATAAGAAAATTTTTCCATGGTATGTTAAAGATGCTTATGGTGTTGATGATGAGTCTGCGGTTCGTTATTACGTTGTTGATTCTAGTGTTGGGAATTCTTTTGATGGTACCCATATTAGGGATGCTGGGGTTTCTAGCGACCATGGAACCGGTAGAGATATGGTTACATTTAATTTAGATAATGAAGGAAGTGAGAAATTTTTTGGATTTACTCAAAAGAATATCGGAAAAGCTTTGGCTGTAGTTATGGAGGGGAAGATTAAATCCGTAGCGAGCATTAATTATGCTATTGCAGGTGGAAATGTTTCAATTCAAGGGGATTCTTTTGATAAAAAGGAAGCCAATGAGTTGGCACTTGTTTTTAAAACAGCGGCTTTTCCAGTTGAAATAAAAATAGATGATCTTAGAGTTATTGGTCCTACTGTTGGAGAGAAGACGGTTGAGAGTGGAATAAAAGCATCTTTACTTGCGCTTGTGTTGGTTTTTCTGTTTATGTTGATTTATTACAAGGTAAGTGGCTTTGTAGCAGGATTTTCATTGGTGGTTTATAACTTATTATTAATACTAGCGATTCTATCAGCCTTTAACTTTACTTTAACTCTTACAAGTATTGCAGGCCTTGTGTTAACTATGGGTATGGCTGTTGACATTAACATAATTATTTACGAGCGGATTAAGGAAGAAATGAGAAATGGTCGAAAATTTGAGAGAGCCTTTGAGGATGGGTTTAAGAAAGCTTTTTGGTCAATAATGGATTCAAATGTTACCACTTTTATTGCTGTGCTTTTTTTGACTCTTCTTGGAACGGGAACCATTCAAGGTTTTGCATGGTCTTTGTCTGTAGGAATTGTCGCATCGCTGTTTAGTAGTTTAGTCTTTTCAAGGTTTATTTTGGAATTTATCGTTTCTTTTAGTAAGAGCAAATTTGTAAGTATCTCTTGGAGTTCAAAGTATGCAAAAAGTGTTTAATTTTTTAAAATATGGCAATAAAGTTATAGTAATTAGTATTTTTGCGATTTTTTTGGGCTTTATTTATACTTTTATGCAATATGGTGGATATAATTGGGGGATAGATTTTTCTTCAGGAGTTAATATTAACTTGGTAATAGATAAGTTAGGTATTAAAGATGATGAGATAAAAAGGATACTATCCTCAGTTTATAAAACATTTGATGTTAATGAAATTATTTCAAATGAGCTTTCTGGAAGCCATTTTTCTATTAGAGTGAAGTCAGATATTACTGATTATGCCTTAAAAAAGGATATTCAAGGCACTTTAATTGCTCGATTAGAGACAGAGTATGGAGCTAATGTTGAAATTCTCGATTCTTATTTTATTGATTCAAGCTTTTCATCTACTTTAAGGAGCAAATCGATGTTATTGGTTTTTTTAACATTTGCACTTATTTTAGGTTATGTGGCCTTAAGATTTAGGTTGAGTTATGCTGTTGCGTCAATATTTGCAACAATGCATGATATATTTTTTGTAGTTGCTTTTTTAGGAATATTTAGGATAGAAATAAATAGTTCAATCATTGTTTCAATGTTGACGATTATTGGTTATTCTTTAAATGATACTATAATTATTTTTGATAGAATTAGAGAGAATTTTAGAAATCTTACAGGAACTTCATTCTTAAATGTTGTAAACATAAGTATTAAGCAAACGCTGTCAAGAACTATTTTGACATCTATTACGACATTTGTTGCTGTGCTCTCTATTTATGTGTTTACTGAGGGCGCTATAAAGGACTTTTCTTTAATATTTATGGTAGGTGTGGTTGTTGGTACTTATTCTTCAATGTTTATAGCAGCCCCTATTCTTTTAAGTCTTTATAAAAAGATTAAATAAATGTTTTGTTATAATATATGATATGAAGTTTTTTGATTTTGGATCGTTGGGGTTTTATAGGTTTTTTGACTTTCAAAAACATCTAAATTTCAGTATTTTTAGGTATAGTTTAATAAATTATTATTCTTATAAAGAACAATCGAGCCTTATTAATGATGCTAATTTGCTTAAAGGTAAGATTGTATTTTTGGATAAAATTCATAAGGATATCATTAAGATTGTTAGTAATTCTTTAAAATCAAATGAGAGCTTAGATGTTAATAAAAATATATTTGATGATACTTTGGTAACTGTTAAAAATCTAATAAAAAAATATTATCCAGAATCAGAGTTTTTAGACTTGGAATATGGGGTTTTGCTGAATGATGAAGATGGTTTTAATAAATTTTTAGATAAACTTAGATATTTAAATTTCAGAGTAGATCTTAAGCAAAAAATTGAAGGATTTGATAAAATGAGTAAGACTCCATACTCTTGTATAAAGATTGCTACCTTTTTTATTCAGGAAGAATTTTTAGAAAGACTTGCAAATACACTTGATTTCTTTTCCAATGAAGCTAATAATAATAATTTGGATTTAATCAATAAAGAAATTGGTGAGTATTATAAAAAAGTAGAGCAGGTTAAAATAAGCGAGCATATTAAAGATACGCATAAAAAGTTTATTATAGAACATACAAAAGAAAAAATATCAAAAATCATGAAAGAGCATAGTCTCGATATATCTAAATTGATTATTAAGATTTCTTTATTAGATATTACTATTCAATGTTTTGAGAGCTATTATTTGAATTTATTAGAAACACTTCACATTCTTTTATCAATAAATAATATTATTGAGATTGGATTAGATGAACTACCCGATGCTATTTTTAATGAGTGGAACGAATTTATTTATTTGCGCAGGAAAGAATTTCAAAAACTTGTATTAATTTCAGATTATGTTTTTCAAAAAAGAATAATATCTACCATAAATTCTGGGGGATGGAAATTTACATTCTTTACCCTTGCTCCTAGGCAGGGTGATATTGTTCAATTTTCAGTAGATATGAATAAGAATTTTGGCAACATTGAGGAAGGCATTAAAGAGTATGAACTTAAAATAAATAGACTTAGTGATCTTAATCTTGAATGGAAGAAGAACTTGAAAAGTTTTGAGCATTTATTTGTCTAGAGTCTTTAATTGTATATTTCTTTTAATCTCTCATAAAGGGTTTTTACTTCATTATTAATTATTTTGGGTACTTCTATTATTAGATTAACTCTAAGATCTCCTGCTATAGTATTTCCAAGTGTTGGCATTCCAAGACCTCTTAAGCTAAGTGTTTCGTCTGTTTTTATATCTTTTGGAATTCTTATCTTTATTTTTTTACCTTCAATTGTTTCAAAAATTTTTTCACTTCCTAGAGCGATTTCCCATGGGTATACATTAATTTTTGTTTCTAAGTTTCTCCCCTTTAGGTTAAAATTTTTATAACTTGATATTGCGAACTTTACAATTAAGTTGCCTCTCCTCCCAGAAATTGGATTGATATTTCCTTTTCCATTGATCTTTAATTTAGTAGTTTCTATTGTTCCTCTTGGGATATTAATTTCAATTCTTTCATTGCTTATGAGTGCTGATTTTTTCCCTCCCATATAAGCATCATACAATGAAATATTAATTGTTATCTCTTTATCTTTAATTATTCCTCTTGTAGATCCTTCAAAAATATCAGAGAAGAAATCAAAAGTTTCAAAAGAATCAAAACTAGTGCTTTTAAATCCTTTATCAAAAGGCTTTCTGTTATGATTGGTACTAAAATCTGCATTTCCTAAATGATCATAATTGGCTTTTTTTTGAGGGGATGATAGAATCTCATAAGCTTCATTTATTTCTTTAAATTTTTCTTCAGCAAATTTATTTCCTTTATTTTTGTCAGGATGGTATTTTATAGCTAGCTTTTTGTAGGCTTTTTTTATCTCTTCAGTAGTTGCATTTTTTCGTATTCCAAGTATGTCATAGTACCCTTTAGTCATTAAAAACCTCTTGCTTTTATTTGTTGTTTTGTGTCGAAGGGTTTTAATTCATTATAATCTACTTTATCACTATATATGTTATAATGAAACTTAAATTTTTTAAAGACCGTTTGCATGAGAGTGAATTTTTTACCCTTAAGTGATTTAAGTATTTATATTGATATTACTAATTGCTTTAAGTATTCTTTTTTAAATAAAATATTGAGTGAGTTGAATTGTTATTTAGAGGCTTTGAGTTATCCAAAAATTAGAACTCTTTATATTAAACATCAGAAAGATTTATCTTTCATTAATGAGGCTAATTTGGAGTCTTTTTTAGCTTCTTTATCTGAGAGTATTGACCTTGTTCAATTGAGTGAGTTTACCTTCGAAGTGTATTCTAGAGGGGTTACACCTTCTTTTTTAAGGATTTTAAATAATTTTTCTGTTAGTAGGATTAGTCTTAATATAAAGAGCTTTTCTCAGAAATTTTTAGGAATTATGGGCGCTTCTAGGGTGTCTTTTAAAAAGGTAAATGCCGTGATTGATAATATTCGCAGGTTTAATTTTGATTTGAATATTGATTTAAATATTCAAATACCCTATCAAGAGAAAATGGAGCTTAAACGTGATTTAGTAAGGTTAGTGGGATTTGTTCCTGAGCATATTTGTCTCTCAGAAATTTCAATTGATGAGAAGAATTTTATTAAGAATCTTTTTGGTGATACCTCTTGTGAAGATGAGGATCAGGCTGAAGATTTTTGGTTTTATGCTCTTGATTTTTTAGAATCTAGTGGTTATATAAATTATGAGATTTCAAATTTTGCTTTAAAGGGGCACGAAAGTAAGCATAATTTAAGATATTGGAGACTTGAACCATATTTAGGTCTTGGGATGAATTCTGTTAGTTTACTTATTGGTACCTGTGGGAATGAATTTACGGCCCTAATTAGGAAGGATGATAATTTTTTAGAGAGTGAAAAATCTTCTGCAACTTTTGAAATGATAAGCAATTTAGATTTTTTTATTTTTCACTTTATGACAAATCTTGGAACCAGAGATGGGCTGAGTATTTCTGTTTTGGAGCGTAGATTTAGATACAATCGAGAAGATTTTGTTAAATTTATTGACTATCTTTTGAGCTTAAATAAAGAAGTGATTTTTAGCAATAATATTCTTTATTTAAATGGGTATGAAAGATTTAAATTGGATTTTTATCTTCACTTGATTAGGGAATATTTACTTAGCAATTCTTTTAAAGTCAATTTTAAGTTTCTTTAATTTGTCCATTTTGATAATATATAATTTTGGTATTTTGATGGTTGAAAATGCCAACTTCAAGTATTCCTGGAAACAGCTTGAAGTATCTTTCAGCTCCTTCAGGGTTTTCAATATTCATTTTTACATCTAAGATATAGTTATTATTGTCGGTGAGTATTGGACCTGCTTTAAGTTTGCAAGATCTTAAAACGGGATTAAAGTTCATTCGCTCTAATCTGGCCATAATAAATTTAAGAGAATCTTTAGCAATTTCAATTGGTACAGATGTTTTTTTTCCCAAAGTTTCGACAATTTTTGTTTCATCTGCAATAATTAATAGTTCTTCAGAATTGTAAGCTACTACTTTTTCCATTAAATGAGCTGCTCCACCGCCCTTTAGTAAAGCTTTTTTTTCTAATAAAATTTCATCAGCACCATCAATCGTGATATCTAGGGTTTTGCTAAATTTTGCAAACCTAGATTCATAGGAAATTCCTTCTCTTGCAAGTAGATATTTTGTATCGTTACTTGTTGGGTAGAGCTTTAAATTCCCTAGAGCTCCTGATTTTATTTTTTCGCTTAAATAATTAATTGCATAAAAGACGGTTGTTCCTGTTCCGATTCCAAGATGCATGTTATTTGTTACATAATGATCAATAGCGTATTGTGCAACTAATTTTTTTTGCTCTTCCATATGGATTATCCTTGATCAAATTATCTTACTTATACACTTACGAGTATTATATCATTAAGAGTAATATAATTAACAGTGCTAATTTGTAAATGAAATTATCTGAAATTAATTATATTTGGAGGTATTAGTTAATAATAATTATGCTATTAACATTAATTAGGTTTTGTGCTAATTTATAATTGTAAGGTGTTGTTAGATAATGCAAACATTGCTTAGGAGATTTTATGTACAAATTAGTTTTAGTGCGACATGGTGAGAGTGAATGGAATAAGGAAAATCTTTTTACAGGTTGGACTGATGTTAAACTTTCTGAGAAGGGTATTTCAGAAGCTTTAGAGGGTGGTAGAGTTCTTAAACGAGAAGGATATTCTTTCGACATTGCTTTCAGTTCAGTCTTGGTAAGAGCGAATGATACCTTAAACATTATTTTGAGTGAGTTAGGGCAATCTTATATTAACGTAGAGAAATCTTGGAGACTTAATGAGAGACATTATGGGGCTTTGCAAGGGCTGAATAAAGCTGAAACGGCTGCAAAGTATGGAGATGATAAGGTTTTAATCTGGAGACGTAGTTATGATGTTCCTCCTATGTCTTTAGAAGAGTCTGATAAGCGTCATCCAATTCATGATTTGAGGTATAGGGGAATTCCTAAGAAGGAGCTTCCCTCAACAGAATGCTTAAAAGATACTGTTACAAGAGTTATTCCTTATTGGACAGATAAAATTGCTAGGGCTGTTCTTGAAGGGAAAAGGGTCATTATTGCTGCTCATGGCAATTCTTTAAGAGCTCTTGTTAAGTATCTTGATAATATGAGTGACGATGATATATTAAAGCTCAATATTCCCACTGGGATTCCTTTGGTTTATGAACTTGATAAAGATTTAAAACCTACTAAGCACTATTACTTAGGTGATGAAGATACGATAAAAGCTGCTATGGAGGCTGTTGCTAATCAAGGCAGAGCAAAATAAAGAGTGTGATTTAGAGACTACTAGTATAAAGAGGTCATACTGATTTAATGATCTCTTTATATTTTGTTTTAAATTGTATATTAAAGCTAAATATAGTGTTTTACGATTTCTTCAAATTTGTTGATACCGATTGTTTTAATAAATCCTGCTAATTTTGGTCCTTTGTTTTTATTGATTAGTATATTGTAAAGATGCTTAAAGAATAATGGAGGATCAATGTTATTGTATCTTGCGATATTATAAATTTCATTTTGAATATCTTTTTCAGTTATATTTTCAAAGTCTTTTTTTAGGAAATCTAATAATTGCTTTATCTTGTGTTTGTCATCTTTTAGGGATTCAATGTCGTCAAATTTAGACCTTAGTGAAAATTTAAAGTCTGCAGGTGCAAAGTTGCTTACCCAGTTAAGGGCACAATCAATCTTATTTATAAGCTTTTCTTTTTGGGATTCTTTGACATCATTTAAATATTTGAAAATCTTATCTTTGTCTCCTTCAAAAATTTGACAGATTACGCTTAAATGTCTAAAGCCAATTTGATAGGGAATATCTTTGTCTGGCAAGTTTGGCTGGGATAGTTCGTAAATTCTCCTAAAAGCTTCTTTTTTGTTTTCCTTAATCTCATCAATTCCATAGTACACTCTTTCAAATTTATCGTAATCTTCGTAGATTTTTATTACATCAAGATCGAATGATATTGAAAACTCTATATTAGGTCTTGTTGCTACAAATAAAAATCTTGTTACCTCAGGAGTATATACTTCAAGTACATCTTTCAATGATACAACATCGCCAGATGATGAGGATATTTTTCCGCCACGTCCCTTGATCGATATGAAGTCATACTGAAATGTTATAGGAGGAGCACCTCCAAAAATTTTTACAATTTTTTTTGAGGTGTCAAAACTCCCGCCACTACTATGATGATCTTTTCCAGCAGGTTCAAAGTCAACACTTTCGTATTTCCACCGCATTGGCCAATCAATTCTCCATGGAAGTTTCACAGCCCCTGTTTTTCTCAAATCAAGTGATTCCTTATGCCCACATTCACAATAGTATTCAATAGAATAACAATGATTATATCCTCTGACAGTCGTGGTATCTTTGTTGCATGTAGTGCAAAAAACGCTAATAGGGTACCAATTATCTTCAAGCTTTGTTGTTCTATACTCATTTAGGGCTTGTGCTAGTTCATCCTTATGATCTAACGCGAACTTAATTTGACTTGAATAAGCACTTGACATGTATTGTAGACTTTGGTCTATAAATTCTGGATTAATTCCTACAGTGGGTAAATATTTTTCAAATTCAACTTCGTTTGCTCTTGCATAACTTGATTCATTAGTTTTTGTATCAGGAACTCTTGTTATGGCCTGTCTTAAATAGGTTTCAAGTAATTCTTGTTTTGGCATGTTTTTTGGCACTTTTCTAAATACATCATAATTATCCCAAGAATAGATAAATCTTACAACATGACCCGCATCTCTTAGTGCTCGTGCTACAAGGTCAACAGAAATGACTTCTCTAAAGTTTCCAATATGCACGGTTCCTGACGGAGTAATTCCTGATGCAACTGTATACTGTTCTTTTTTGCCCTTTTCTTCTATGATTTTTTTTGCATAGAAATCCGCCCAGTGAGCTGTTTTCATAATTGACCCCTTATAAGAGTTAATTTTATCACTCTACTTTTTTTGTTTCAAGGTTTTAGGAGTGTTGTTTGAAGGTATGATTTTTGCTAATTTATTAGCGCTTTAATTACTTTAGTTTCTTTATTCCAATTTTTCTTTAATTTGACTTGTAGGAATAAATTACATCTCTTCTTAAATATTTTTGATATTGTGCTTCTTGCTTCTTCTCCAATTGTTTTTATTCCTTTCCCTTCCTTGCCAACAATGATACCCTTTTGACTCTCGCCAGCTACAATAATATTTGCCCTAATGAAAAGTTTGTTTCTTTTCTCTTCTAGGGTATCAATCTCTGTGTATAGGGAATATGGTAATTCTTCTTTAAGTTTTTTAATAGTGATACCTCTAATTATTTCACTAATTCGCAAATTCATTTCTTGATCTGTATAATATTCTTCTGGATAGTAAAGAGGTCCTTCTTTGAAATTTTCGTAAATCTTGTTTTTAAGTTCTTCAATATTAATTTTATTCTTTGCAGAGATTTTTATAATACTTTCTTTCTTTATTTCTGATTCTTCTAAAAATAGCATTATTTCTCTTTCTTTTGTTTTTTTAATGTCAATTTTGTTTATGACTACTAAAAAATTAACTCTGGATTTGTTAATGATTTTCAATAGTTCATGCTCTTCAGTGCCAGGTTCATCTTGGATATCAATTAGGTAAAGGATTAGTTCTACTTCTGTAATTGAGGAGTATACATTATTCATCAATGCTATATTGAATTTCTTTGTACTTAGGTGAAAACCCGGGGTGTCTATAAAAATAATTTGACCCCTTTTGTCTGTAAAAATTCCTTTTATTTTGTTTCTGGTTGTTTGTGGGTTTGATGAGACAATAGATATTTGGTGCCCACATATTGAATTTAGGAGGGTAGATTTTCCTGTTGAGGGTCTACCTATTATTGCTACAAAGCCTGATTTCATTTTAACCTTCCTTTAGATATTGATATATTTTTGATTATAATTAATGTATACTATGTTTAAGTATTTTGTTAAGGCTTTTCTTAAAGGATTATAGTTTGAAAAAGGGAAGTTTTGAAGTTTTTTGCGAGCAATGTAGGGAAAAGGTTGGACTTAACAAATCTGTATGTCCTAATTGTAAGTCTAGATTGGGGGATATTGAGTGTCCCAGTTGTAAGTATGTGGGTATTGTTTCTGAATTTGGAGAGGGATGTCCAAAATGTAGTTATAGCCCTTTTGAGGAACTTAAAGAGGCTCCTTTTAAAAGAAAGCAGAGAGTGAGGCGTTCATGGGATGATATTGTCCTTTTTAAGCCTATATTTAATTTTGGGATTAATATTAATGTCATGCTTTATTTGTTTTCAAGTTTTTTAATGGTTTTGCTTTTTATGTATATTCTTTTTTACTAAGGATAAGCTAAGGTGGGGATTACAGTTTTTTATTTGTTTTCTATTTTTTTATCTTTTGCGATTGGAGATAATATTGAATCCGTAGAAAATAATGTTCGTCAAAACTCTATTTTTTATTATGATGTTGAAGAAGTTGAATTTCCTTATGCTAAAACTCAAACTTTAAAATTTGAAGGTAAGAGCCATTTAAGATACGCTTACTTTAATTTTGATAAGAATAAGCTTTATTCTTATACTTTTGTTTTTGATAAAAAGTTGATTTCTCAATATTCTATCTTTCTTAGTGTTAAGGATAAATTTGGAGATGCTACTAGTGTAGCTCCTTTTAATTATTTGTGGGATGTTGGTGATTTTGTTGTTGCTTTAAATGGTAATATTTTAAGAATGACATTAAAATCTTATATCGATAAGGAGAGTTAATTCTGAGAGCTTTTTTAGCTTTTTTTATTTTAATTTTTTGTGTATCCTGTGTGGCTAGTCATGTTTATGACAAAGAGATTATCATTAATGATGCCAAGTTTTTTGTTAAGCTTGCGATCGATGAGCTTACTAGAGCTAAAGGTTATATGGGAACAAAAATCATAGATGAAAATAATGGCATACTTTTTATATTTAAGAAAGAGAGGAATTTATCGTTTTGGATGAAAGACACGCCTGTGCCACTTGAAATTGCTTATATTGACTCTGGAGGTATTATTAAGGAAATTTATAGTTTAATACCTTTCGAGGAAAAAAGCGTGAATTCTAAATATAAGGTTAAGTATGCTCTTGAGGTACCTAGTGGATCTTTTTCTAAGTTTAAAGTCAAAATAGGTAATAGGGTGAAATTTAATTTTGATGTTGATTCTTTGGAAGTAGAATGAATTATTCGGCTTTTATTTTTCGAAGTTCTTCCTCTGCTGGATCTTTTGTGTGTTCTTCCTGGGTCTCACCTGAGGTATCATTTTCAATTTCTCTTGGGATATTTGTGAGATTGGTAGTTTTAGTATCGTTAGGAATATTGATTACTTTTTTAAAAATAGCTATTGTTGCTGCGACTTCCTCAAGAACATCAAGTAAAAACGTTTCTTTGGCGTTCTCTTCAGCTTTTACGATGTATGCTAGAGAATTATTGCCTCTTTCAGGATCATGGATAATTTCCCATGATCCTAAGACTCGGTTATTGTAGCTGTCACTCATTAAAGATTCTGATATTTCTTGGATTCTATCTGAATTGACATCAAATGTTTCGACAATTCCAAATATTTCTCTTACTCTTGAGTTTTGATATGAATTTAGTTTTGACCGGATGATTATCTGTATTGGCGTATCATTAAAGGTTTTAAATACAATAAAGTCATTTTCTTTGTCTATTCTATATTCAATTTTGTTACTATCAAGGATTTTTTTTACTCTCTTGTCATAATTTACATTATGGTCTTTGCAACTCGTAAGTATTAAAACAATAATAAGTATGGTATATTTAAAACCATTAATGTTTAAGATACTTGTTTTTAACATTTTAGTGCTTATCATGCAGCCATTATAGTTTAATTATAAGGATTTTTAAAGTAAGCTTATGTATTTTAAAAATAATGACTATTCTTATACAGTTATTCAGTCTAAGAATAATTATGTGCAAAGATCAACTTTTGGAATCTCTTTTGTGATTTTGAATAGAGGTACAAAAATTTTTAGAGAGGATTTATTTGAGTTTCTCTCTAATTTTGATTTTATAAGAGAAATTATTTCCATTGAAAAGCAAAACAATAGGAATTCCCTTCAGTTGCTTTCAGAGAGCTATGATAAATTAAAGTTTATTTTGCTTTCTGATGATTTGAATTCTGGAGAGAAGGTCAATTTGGCAATGAAAGAATCAAGTTGTAGTTTTGTTTTTGTTTTAAGAAGTGATATGTATTTATTAAATCCTTTTTGGATTCCTAATATATTCGACGAGATAGTCAGGAAGGGTGTGCTTCTTGTTGGAGGGGAATTTTTTGACAAAGATGAAGAGGTTGTTCCTTCAGTTTTTCTTCCCACTATTGATAAGCAGCAAAAATTGAAGGTAATTTTAGTAAATTCTGAAAAGGATTATGAGAAAACTTTAGTTACTATGGATTATTGTGGTCTCTACTCTAAAGAAAAGTTTGTTCAACTGGGAGGTTTTGATAGAAGAATTAAGAATGAATATTTCCAAAGATTAGATTTTGGGTTTAGAGCCATTTACTTCGGAGAAAGTGTATGTATCTATAGGAAGCTTAGAATACAATATACTGCTTTAAATTTTCCAGAAGATTTAACAAAGAATAGAAGTTTTGTGATTTTTTTGCTTAAAAATTATGTTCCGATTTTTATTGGAAATGGGATTAAGTTTTCGTTTTTAAGGTTTTTGAAAATATGTTTAAGATATAGCCTTAATCCTTTTAAGTTTAGCAGAGAATTCAGAGAAATAAAGCATGAGGTTGCTAAGAATAGCTTAAGGTTTAAAGGGGACTTAAAGAGTGCAATTGAGCTTTGGGAAAATAATATTATCGATTAATTTAATCTTTTTATGTGCGATTTTGAAGGCTCAGGAGTTTGATTATGTTAATATCCTTGATGTACTTGATGGGAGATTCTTTAAGTTTAACTTTAGCATTGAAAGTGATATTCTGACTATTGAGCATGTAAAGGGACACCTTAAATTTAAGGTGGGATTTGAATATGGTCTTTCCTCTATTGGTTATTATATTTACGTAGATCCTATTCTGTTAAAAGAAGGAGAGATCTTAATAACCAAAAGGGCTTTGATGCAGATTGAAAACCATTTTAAATCCTTGCAAAGTTATAATAGGCCAAGAATAACATCGATAGTAGTAGATCCTGGGCATGGTGGGCATGATGGAGGAGCTGTTGTTACTCATAATATAAATGGCCATGACATTACTCTTTTAGAAAAGGACTTTGCTTTAACTTATTCTATACATTTGTATAAGATCTTGAGTAATTATTTCCTAGACAGAAATATTTTCTTGACACGTGTAGATGATGTTTTTGTGCCATTAAAGGATAGGGCTGAGTTTGCGAATGCAATTAAGCCAGAATTTCCAAATAATGTAATATTTTTGTCAATACATGCAAATAAGGCACCAAGTCCTGAAGCTAGGGGAGTTGAGTTTTGGTATCTTCCACAAAATTCAAAAAGGGAAGTGGTTAGAAATTTGAAAGGATATGATATTAGAGATAATCGATACTTAAGAGAACTCAATGATATATTAGATATCAAATATAAGTATGAATCAAAAAAATTAGCTGAAATTCTGTATAAGATTTTTATAAATGCTTTAGATGAAACTAAAATTAGATCCATTAGAGAGGAACAATGGTTTGTAATAAAGAATAGTAGTATGCCTGCTGTATTAGTTGAGATTGGGTTTTTATCAAATATTTCTGATGCAATGTTAATTTTGGATTATAATTACATGAGTAAAGTAAATATATTAATACTCGAATCTTTAATTGAATTTATTGAATTTTATGAAAAATAGTATGTTAAATACATTTTTAAAATGTAGGTTTATTTATTTCAATTTCCTTAGTCTTAATAGAGAAAAATATACTATAACACTAGCTGTGCTTTTATTTTTGAGTTTTTTATTTTCTTCATACATGATTTTTTTAAATTATGATAGTATCTTTTCTAGGAAGATGTTCTACTTTTATTCTGAACATGACTTGATTTATGATTTGAGATATTTAAAGGAGAAGAAATTTTTAAAAGGGAGCTTGGATTCTTTAGTGAAAGATTTTCTGTTGGGCAATAGTAAGGGAGTTTCTTTGAAGGTGGGAACAAGGAATACAAAGCTTTTGTATTCCTTTATGAGTGATCATGTATATTTTATAAATCTATCAAAGGAATTTTATGATTCTTTTGATAATGGTGGTTATTATGATTCTGATAAACTTAGGGTGAATTTGTTTATTAGGTCATTAAAAGAAACAATTAATTTTAATTATCCTGGGTATGTTAGAAAAATTGTTATTTTTATTGAGGGTTATATTTTGCATGATAAGGGTAACGATTTGACAAATTCAGATGTTTTATTCAAAAGTAATTAAAAAAGAGAAATTTTAAATGATTTTTTGGAGAAGGAGTTAATTATTATGACAAAAGTAAAGGGTTTTATTTATGTTGTATTGTTTTTTATGCTGTTTAATCCTCTTTTTGGACAAGAAGTGGCTGGGACGGGGGATGGTGCTCAGAAAAATGAGCCTGGGCCTGGAGAATTAGTGCTTGATTTTTCTGAGCTCGCGAGAGATCCAAGTCCAACTAAGCTTGATCTTACAAATTATGTTGATTATGTTTATTCTGGTGCTTCGGGTATTGTTAAACAGGAAGACATGATAATGGATCTTGGAATAAATAATTGGAGTGTTTTATTGACTCCTTCAGCAAGAATGCAGGCTTATGTGAAAAATTCTATTGTTGCTCCTGCTGTTGTTAAGAGTGATTCTAAAAGGTATGCGGGTGATACTATTTTGGGAGTACGAGTATTATTTCCAAGTCATTCTCAAGCTTCTGCAATGATTATGCCTCCGTTTAAGATTCCTTTTTATTCTGGGGAGAATGGGAATCAGTTTTTAGGTAAGGGTCTTATTGATAATGTTAAGACTATGAAAGAAGTCAAGGTAACTGTTTACAGCTTGGGTTATGAGGTAGATCTTGAAGTTTTATTTGAAGATATGAATGGTATGGAGTATGCTTATCCTTTAGGAACTTTGAAATTTAAGGGTTGGGCGGATTTAGTGTGGTCAAATCCCAACTATATTCCAGTCGTAAATTCTAGAATGGTTAAAGATGATATTCCTAATTATCCTTTGGCCTCAAGTAAGATGAGATTTAAGGCATTTAGAGTTACAAAATATCATAGTTCAAAAGAGCAGAATTTTATTTTTTATGTTAAGGATGTTCGAGTTCTTTATGATAAGTTAAGCGTTTCCTTAGACTCTGATATTGATAGTGAATCTGTTTTTAAGGTTTATGAGACAGATGGAACGGAGTCTTTGCGTAAATTAAAAGCACAAGAAACTTTTAAAAGGGTTTTAAGGCTTAGGGAAAATGTGTCAATACCAGAGGAATCTTTCCAAGATTTTCTAGAGAGAGATAAATACGATAAAGCTGGAACGGATACTCCAGCAAAATAAGTTTGATTATGTGTTATAGGGAAAAATCTTTAAGAATTTTCCCTATAAACTTAAATAGGGAAAATAAGCTCATGCTAGATTCAGAAAATGAGGAGCTTTTAGGAATTTTTTTTGAAGAAGCTCAGAATCTTGTAGATACTCTTGAAGAAAATATTATGTCACTAGAGGATGATCCTAATAGTTCAGAAACTATTGATGAAATATTTAGGGCAGCACATACTCTTAAGGGTGGTTCAGCTTCGGTTGACATGATGGAGCTTTCAGAGTTTACCCATATTGTTGAAGATGTATTTGATGCTATTAGAGCTAATGAGTTAAAAATATGTAATGACCTTGTTGATTTACTTTTAAATTCAATTGATGTAATAAAAGCAATGCTTGATGCACGCCTTAATGGAAATATTTATTTAGAGGATGTAAGTGAACTTAAGAATAAGTTAAGAGAGTTTTTAGGAAATGGCAATAATCAGACAACTATAGTATCTTTGGGGAGTGTTAGTAACGATGAATTTTCATTGTCGTCTTTTGATCTTGGTGATATACGTGAAGGTTTGGGACTTGGTCAGAAGGTTTTAAGGGTTAGTATTAATTTCAATGAAGATAATCCTATGACAACAATTTCTGGTCTTCAAATGTTTCAAGCTTTGAAAGATTTAGGTCCAATTCTTTGTACTATTCCTGCTTATGAGAAGATTATTGCAAATGAATTCTTACGAAGAGTAGATTATTATTTATTATATTCAAATATTGATAATGTTGAGAAAAAAATAAATTTATCGGATGTTGCTTTAAGTTATACAATTGATGAGTTTAATATTGATGTTGAGCTAGAAAAAGCAGAGGCAAGAGGGAGAAGATTTGCTGTTCGTGAACCCTTATCTGGGTGTGAATTGCGACTTTCTAAGGATGAGATTATAATCTTAAGAAATCGTATTGGTAATGCTAAGTTATTTGAAGTGAAGTTGAATTTCAATAAGGATAATCCTATGGCAACAATTTCTGGTTTTCAGATGCTTCAAGCATTAAAAAGCTTGGGAGAAGTTTATAAGTCTGTCCCTAGTAATGATGATTTATTGGCAGATGAGTTTTTTGATTTAGTTGTGTATTATTTAGTATCAGATACTTCAATAGAGAGTATTTCTAAAAAGGTGGATTTATCGGATGTTGTTGTTAGTTTTGAGATTAAAGATATTGATTTTGGAAATATTAAAGATTTAAGTTTAAATATTGAGGCTGATACTGATGTACCTGGTAAGAATGCCAAGCAAGGAGCACCTGTTAATGTTAATTTAATTAGAATTGATAGTAAAAAAATAGATTCTATATTAAATCTTGTAAGTGAAGCTGTAATAAATAAGTCTGCCTATAATCAAATAAATGCTGATATGACATCTTTGCTTTATAACTTTAATTATTTTTATGACTATCAAGAAAGTTTTCAGAGAAATTTTTTAATAGATTTAAAGATTGTTTTTAAAGATGTGGGTTTAGATTTAGACAGTACTGTTGAAGCTCAAATAAAAAATTTACTGAATCATAAAATTGAGAGAACTTTGCATGATATGGGAGAATTAAGAGATTCTTATCTTAAAATTCTTCAGGATTTCAGATTTGTATCTAATAGACTTTCTAGAATAATTACTGATTTACATGAGAGTGTGTTAAAAACACGGATGTTGCCCATTTCTGGTATCTTTACAAGATTTACTAGAGTTGTAAGAGATCTCTCGAGAAAATTAGGCAAAACTGTAGAGCTCCATACTGAAGGAGAGGATACTGAAATTGATAAATCTGTTATAGACGATCTTGTAGATCCTTTGATGCATTGTGTTAGGAATTCTATGGATCATGGACTTGAAACTTCTGATGAGAGACTTAAAAAGGGCAAGGATAAAACTGGGTATATAGTTTTGCGTGCTAAGAATGAAGGCAATGTAATATCAATTGAGGTTGCAGATGATGGTAAGGGCATAGATCTGGATATTATTAGACGAAAATCAATTGAGAGGGGGATTATTAAGGAAGGTTCTGTTTTGTCTGAGAGTGAGATTCTTAATTTGGTATTTTCCCCTGGATTTTCAACGGCTAGTCAAATTACGGATATTTCTGGTAGAGGTGTGGGGCTTGATGTTGTTAAGAAAAGCATTGAGAAATTAAATGGAACTATTTTAATAGATTCAAAGATTGATGTTGGGACTACTTTTAAAATAAAGCTGCCTTTAACATTAGTGATTGTTCAAGGTCTTCTTGTAAAATCAGGAAGTGAGATTTATGTTATTCCTTTAAATAGTGTTCTTGAAACGCATAGAATTAGTGAGGAAAATATTAAACTTCTTGAAAACGATCATGAAGTATATAACTTAAGGGAAGAAATTATATCTGTTCTTAGGCTTGATGAGCTTTTCAATATAGAGAACTATGAAAATTTACGTGAGAAGTTTTTGATAGTTATTAGTATTAATGATAAAAAGGCAGGAATAATAGTAGATTCTATTCTTGGAGAAGAAGATTTTGTTGTCAAGCCTATTAAAGATAAGTATGCTTCAAGTCCTGGGATAGTTGGTGCTACCACACTTGGTAGTGGGAAGGTGGTCTTAATTGTTGATGTATTTAGGCTTTTTGATTTAAAGAAAATGAAGGAATAGGCTTATGATTGATATAAAAGAGATACATTTAAGTGAACATGATTTAGATGGACAGAGTAGAGAATCTAATTCTAATTTTGTTAACTTGGATTTTAAGGTAGTGTCTTTTAATATTGGAGAAGATAACTATCTAATAGATATTATGAAAGTTAAAGAGATTAGAAAATCTAGCAATTTTACATATGTTCCCAACTCTAGGAGTTATGTGGTTGGTCTTGATAATTTAAGAGGAGAAATAATCTCTATTATTGATTTAAGGATAATGTTTGATCTGGAGATCAGTGAGAAGGAACTTGAAGATGTTATGGTACTTAGAAATGAAGATCTTTTAATAGGTATTATTGTCGATAAGGTTAATAATGTCTTCTCTATTGATTCTTCTCTGATTCAGGATCCTCATCCCGTTTTATCTCAGGATTCATTTATCAGCTACATAAAAGGGGTGATTGAGTATGGTGGAAAATTATATATACTCCTTGATGTAGATACGATTTTTAATTATGATGAGGGAGATAGTCGTTTATTAGAGAATAAGGGGAATGTTTTAGATATTTCTGGGGATGGCAATAATTTTATTAATAGTTCCCTTGATGAGGTGGCAGGCGACTCTGTGAATGGGGAGACTGATACATCTGGTATTTTTTTAGATGACCTGAAAATCATAAAGGAGAATCTTTTTCAATATTCTTTCAATGTGTCTTTGATCAAAGATGAGTTTTTGAGAAAAGTTGGGATAAACTTAAATATTATTAATATTAATGATTTGTCGTATGAGAGGTTTTTAACTGAATTTTATTCAAAATCATCAGGGTGCTTATGGAGTGATGAATATTTAAAAGAGTTTCAGGATGAGATTATTAAGAAGCATGTAAATAATATGAGTGATACTAGTTCTGTTTTAAATGTGTTTGAAATTGGGTGTGGGAATGGAAAAGAGACAATATCTTTTGTAAATGCTTTATATGAGGGTTATAATAAACCTTTTAAGGTGACAGCTATTGATAATGATTTAATTCGAGTAATTGGTACTTCTGGTTTAGTTTTCTCAGATTCTGACATTAATTTGAGTAAAATTTATAAGAAGAACTCCTTTCAGCAGAGTTCAGGAGTTTATAAATTTAAGCCAGAAATTATGAATAATATTTTGTTTGAATATTCGGATGCCATTTTGTCAGAATTTCCGGAAAATTTAGGTATTGTTTTTTTAAGAGATGTTTTATGTTTTTTGAATGATGATGACCAGGCTTTAATTTTAGATGCGATTGCAAAAAAGACTGTTGGAGGTGCTCTTTTGATTTTGGGAGATAATGAGGAGCTTAAGAATAATGATATTTTTGTGAAGGATAGATCTGTGGAGCACTTTAACTTGTACAAAAGGATCTAAAGGAGAAATTAATGAGGATAGATTATATAGAGCCATTTTTAGATGCTGCTTCTTCGGTTTTAAGAGATATGTTGCTTGTAGAGGATATTAAAATGGGCAATCCAGGTCTTAAGTCAATAAACCAGAAAATAAGGGGAGTCTCTGTTATTGTGGGACTTGCTGGTTCTGTTGAGGGCAGTATTGTTATTGATATGGATATTGAGACAGCTCTTTTTGTTGCTTCTAAGTTGAATTTTGAGGAGTATCTTGATTTTGATGATGAAGAGACTAGGGAGATGGTTGCTGCAACTCTTACGGAGGTTGGTAATATTATTGCGGGTAATTTTGTTACTACTTTGCATGCTAAGGGATTTGTATTTGATATAACCCCACCGGCTTTTATTTATGGGGAGAATATGAGGATGAGCAATAAGGGCTCTGAGGCATTAATAGTGCCCTTTACTTTGCCAGATGGTAAAATTATAGAAGTTAATATTGCAATAAGAGAGAGGGTTTGATATGATAATTAAGTTAAATGTGCTTATTAGAAGAGAGGGTTTGATATGATCCAAAAAACTACAATTGCTATGGATTCTTCAGTTAAGCCAAAGGGTATCAATTATGAGACGGGAATTCCTTTTAATGTTTTGATTGTTGATGATTCAGTTTTTACTGTGAAGCAGCTTACGCAAATTTTCACTTCTGAGGGGTTTAATATTATTGATACTGCTGGCGATGGTGAGGAGGCTATGATAAAGTATAAGAATCATTATCCTAATATTGATATTGTTACTCTTGATATTACTATGCCTAAGATGGATGGGATAACTTGTCTTTCTAGTATTATGGAATTTGATAAAAATGCTAGAGTGATAATGATCTCTGCTTTGGGGAAGGAACAATTGGTTAAGGATTGTTTAATTAAAGGTGCAAAAACATTTATTGTAAAGCCTCTTGATAGAACTAAGGTGCTTCAGAGAGTTATGTCTGTATTTGTTAAATGAGGTATTTTGGTATAAGAAGTAGAGTAGAAATTAAAGATGTTTAGTTTGTTTTGTAGAAAATCATTTCATTTTTTATTTCATTTGGATTTTTTTTGAAATAAGATATATTTAAGTTAAAAATTTCTAATTTATTTTTTTTGTTATTTCCTATATAGAGTTCTAATTTATAAAATCCTTTTTTTGTGTATAGTAATGCTAAACTTTTAAAAATTTTATCCATAGCTTTTATTTTAAATATTTTGTATTGAAGAAAGCTTTTGTCGATAATTTCACCTTTAAGTAAATATTTGTTGACTTCGCTGTAAGTAGGAGACATCGCAGTATAATCAATTTTACCCTTTATAATGCTTTTTGTAAATTTCTCTGTGAGTTCATATATGTCTATTTCATTTTGGATTTTTGGATGTTTGGTATAATATTCTTCCTCCAATATTAGATTAAAAGCAGAATATTTTTTAATTTCTTCTGATGTTCGTGTTTCAATTGAAGTTGTGATTAACCTTGAGTGAAGTGCTATATTGAAAAATAGTATTAGAAATATTATTTTTATCATGCTTGTTCCTTATTAGAATTTACTATTTTTTTCACTTTTTCAATTTCCAAGGGAAGTTTGCTCCTTCTTTTTGCATTGAGCTTGTCTTTTAATAAAATATTATTAAATTTTTTTGCCATTTCATATACTTTTTCTTCACTAAAATGAAGTGGGATTTGAATTTTTCTATATTCAATTGGATCTTGTAAGACTTTTTGCATTAGTATAATTGGATTTAGGAAGCTTGCTTTAAAGAATCTGTAAGAATTCATTAAAAAAATAGCAAATGATATGAAAAGTGTAAATAGAAATAATCCAAGTATAGAATCATTTTTCCTTTGTAAATATTTATCTATGTAGAATTTTGTTTGATCTATTTCAATAATTTTGTATTCACTAGGGCTGTAGTAAAAAAAAATATCACTTGACTTAGAGTATATTGTTTTCCCTATGTCTTTGATTATTAGTATAAAAGGATATTTTTCTTTAATATAGTTTCTTTCAGTTGTTATTGAGATGTTTTTTATAATATTAAATTCTTGCTTTTCTGGAATTGTGTTTGCAAAACCTGAGCTTGAAAATATTATAAAACATATAAATGGAATTAATAAGCTTATTGAGAATGTTCTAGCAAATGCAATAAGTATTATGTTTTTTTCTTTTGAATTATAATAAATCTCAACCATTAAGTCATTAAATCTAAGAAGTCTTAAGAATCTTAATTTGAAAAGGGAGAGTACTATTGGATTTAAAATAGTTTCATGAGGGTTAATTATATTTCGGATTTGATAAGAACTATAAAATAGCAAGGGGATTAGGCAATGTATTAGATCAAAGAGTAGATTATTTCTTATATATATTTGTAGTTTTTGTGAAAAATAAGCTTTGGTAATTTTATATAAAAAAAATAGAATAAATACCAAATCAAATAGAAATCCAATGGAAATTAGAGCGAATCGGATTTTATAGGGCAAGAAAAGTATTATTGACAATTCTTCTACTAGGAATTCAAATATTGAAGCAATTAAAGTAGCTTTAAAAAAATTTGAGAATATCTTTACCATTTATTTTTCCTAGCGATTTCTAAAAGTTCTTTAATAACTCTTGGGTCGTATTCCTTTGATCCTGAATGTTTTATTGAAAACCAGCTTTCATCATATCCTAAAAATCCTTTCGTTTTATTATTTTTAATATTCGGGATTCTTGCTCTATTTGAAAAAATAGATATTAAAGTTGCGATTGGTGATATATTATTGAGGTTTTCGTACTTAAAGAAACTCTGAGTTATTAACTTAGCAGTATTTTCGTCTAAAAAGTCGATTTCTTTACTGGCTAAGTTTGTTGTGTCTGCAATATTTTGTGAATTCAATTTTATATCTTTTTCAAAGTAAATTTTAATTATGAGAACTCTTAATAAGAGTAGGATTTTTATATAATTTTTTACAATCTTTGAAGAATTCAGAATATCATTTTCTTTTTTGATTAAATATATTGTGTAAGAATTTTTATCTTCAAAGAGTTTATTTATGTAAAATGTTATATATCCACTACTTATGGCATTGAAATTGTATAAGAATTCTTTTCTTAAGTAAGGATTGGCTTTAGTTAAATTAAATGTTAATTCTAAATTATTTTTGTTAAATTCTTTTGTAAAAAGGGCTCTTACAATATTAAAATCAATCGATTCAATGCTTGATAAAATAAGAGGGGTAATGATCATATCTGTTTTTTCTTTAACATACTGAATTAGTAAATTAATATCGGATTTAAAATCTTCATCTATGAATGTTGAAATAGTTTTTTTATTTTCTTTTAAATATTTAATTATTTCAATTTCTTTTTCAAAGACAGATAGACTCTTTATGTTTTCATGATTAAATAAATGATGATACAAATGAGGAAAATATGCCTTTAAAGTCATTTTATTATATCCAGCAGTTCGGAAGGGTTGTTAATAATGTATTTTGCTCCGCTTGTCTTTAATTCCTCCACTGTCCTAAATCCCCATGAAACTCCTATCGGCAGAAATCCAGCATTCCTAGCGGTCAGCATATCAACATCGCTGTCTCCGATGTATGCTATCTCCTCGGGTTTAACATTTAGTTCTATTATCATGTCAAGAGCATTTGTAGGATCTGGCTTTGCCTCAAATTTTGATGAATACCCTCTGATTTCAAAAAAGTTGATGTCTTTAAATATATCTTTTGTTACTATTAAGAGTTCTTCATGGTTTTTATTGCTTAGAATTCCAATAGGAATTCTAAGCTTGTTTAGTGTGATTAATAGTTCTGGTATGCCTTCATATGCTTTTGTTTGGGAAGAAATATTTTGATTATATTCTTTTATAAATTCTTTGTAAAGATTATATTTGAGGTTTTGATCGTTTAAGCTTAGGCTAAGATATTCTAGAGCGTTATCTACGAATTTCTCGAATCCTCTTCCAACAAGAGTACTAAATTTATCTGTTTTAATTTCTCTGTATCCTAAATTTTTTAAAGCAGAATTCATTGAAAATGCGATATCCATGATGCTATTTATTAGAGTTCCGTCCATATCGAAAATGCAAGCTTTTATTTTCATATCTTGATCCTCTTAAAAGTAATCATTATATATTGTGCTTCTATTTTATCATTTATTTTTTGTCTTTTATTAAATTTATTTCATGATTTTATATATTGTGAATTATCTTTATTTTTAGGAGTGATCTTGAAAATGTTCATTTGAAGGTATATTATGTTTTATAAGAATATGAAATATGAATAGATATTATTTTTCCTTTTTTAAATTCTAGGCTGGGTTTTATGCAAGATGTGTTAACTTTAGATAAAGTTACTAAGAAATATGGGGATTTTGTAGCTAATGATGAGGTTTCTATAAGTTTTAAGAAAGGGGAAATACATGCGATTTTGGGTGAAAATGGTGCTGGCAAAACTACTTTGATGAAAACTATCTATGGGATTCACAAGCCTAATAGTGGGCGTATCTTTTTAAGAGGTAAGGAATTGCAACTTAAGGATTCAAGTGAATCTATCCGCAATGGCATTGGAATGGTTTTTCAGCATTTTATGTTAATTGCGAGATTTACAGCTGTTCAAAACATTATTTTGGGATATGAGGATTCAAGATTTGGGTTTATTAATTATAGGCAAGCATGTAAAAAGATACTTGATATTTCTAAGAAGTATGGTTTAAAAATAGATACTGACAAGCAGATTGAAGATTTAAGTGTTGGTATGGGGCAGAAAATAGAAATACTTAAGGTTCTTTATAGAAATGCAGATATTATTATTTTTGACGAGCCTACGGCAGTACTTGCTCCGAATGAGATTGATGAATTTATGAATATTTTAAAAATGTTGGTGGCAGCAGGGCATACTGTAATACTTATTACACATAAAATAAAGGAAATAAAGGCTATTGCACAAAAGTGTACAATAATGCGTCTTGGGAAGGTTGTTGGAACTTTCGATGTTTCTGAAGTGGATGAGAGAACTCTTACTAGATTAATGATAGGCAAGGAAACGGTTTTAGATGTTTCTAGGAGGCAATTTGTCGATCATGAAAATATTCTTGAGATTAAGGAATTAAATGTTAGGGATGAGAGAGGCGTTTTTAGGGTTAAGAATGTGAGTTTTAACCTTAGAGATAGTGAAATTCTTGGAATAGCTGGAATTGAGGGAAGCGGTCAAGAGGAATTAGTTGAGGCAATCCTTGGCGTTAGGGCAGTATATAGTGGAGACATTCATAAGAGAACTAATGGCAAGCTTGAATCAATAAAGGGACTTAGTGTAAAGCAAATAATAGATAGGAAAATTGGCAATATACCATCCGATAGACAAAAACATGGTCTTATTTTGGATTTTAATATTTTTCAAAACATTGGACTTAAAAGTTTTGATGATGTTAAGTATTTAAAAATGAAAAAGAATAATAGAAATAATAATAAATTAAACTTTAATTTATTAAGCACTATCAAGAAACAGTTTGTTGGGTTTAATTTAAGTATTCTTAAAAAAATAAGTAGGCAACTTACAACTTCATTTGATATTAGGCCGAGAGATATCTTAGCTAAGGCTAAGAATTTGTCTGGAGGGAATCAACAGAAGGTAATTGTTGCACGTGAAGTTCACTTAGAGCCTGAGGTTCTCTTAGCCGTTCAGCCTACAAGAGGGCTTGATGTTGGTGCTATCGAGAATATTTATAAGAAGATGGTGGAGCAGAGAGATATGGGAACAGCAATTCTTCTTATATCTCTTGAGCTTGATGAGCTTATGAGCGTTTGTGATAGGATAGCTGTAATGTATGATGGACAAATTGTGGGTATTTTGGAGGGTAATTTTGATGTTAATGTTATTGGAAAAATGATGACGGGTATGGTTTGAATGGACATTTGTAATCATAAATATAGAAAGTTAATTTTGGAATTTTTAAATTCGCCAATATTCATAAATTTTTTTGCATTGTTTTTGGGGTTTTTAATTGTTGGTTTGGTAGTGTCTCTTCTTGGGTATTCTCCTTTTAGAATGTACTACATAATAATAGAGATTATGTTTTCTTCTCCTAAGCATTGGGGGTATATTTTAAGTTACGCAACGCCCTTAATTTTTACAGGTCTCTCAATTTGTCTTGCTGTAAAAGCGGGGCTTTTTAATATTGGTGTTGAGGGTCAGTTTATCCTTGGCTCAATTGCAGCTTTAATAGCTGGAATTTTTTTGGATTTACCTCCTTTATTGCATGTGATTTGCGTTTTTCTTTTTGCTTTGTTAGTTTCAGGAAGTTTAGGAATTTTAATTGGATGCTTAAAAGTTAAATTTAATATAAGTGAAGTGATCTCAGGAATAATGTTTAATTGGATTTTATTTCATACAAATAATATAATTATGGATTCGACTTATATTAAAAAAGATAATAGTGATCTATCTAAACCAATCAGAGAGAGTGCTTTTATTGATTTTTTTGCTTCTTGGAAACTTTCACCTGAAGGGTTGGCTTATAGAGCTGAGAATCCATTTATTAATGATCTGTTAAAGGCTCCTCTTAGTCTTGGGATAATTATTGGAATCATTCTTGCTATTTTAGTATGGATTTTACTCAATAAGACGATACTTGGGTTTAAGATAAGCACTACAGGACACAATAGGGAGGCTTCTTATCGTGCGGGAATTGATATTAAAAAGGTGCTGATATTTTCTATGTTTCTTGCAGGGGCACTTGCAGGTCTTGCGGGTGCTGTACAGGTTATGGGTGTTAATAAGGCAATATTTAAGCTTAATTATATGGAGGGGACTGGTCTTAATGGGATAGCTGTTTCTTTAATAGGAAATAATTCTCCGATTGGAATAATATTTTCAAGCATTTTGTTTTCAATTTTAATTTATGGTAGTAATAGAGTACAGAGTCTAATGGGTTTATCTTCTTCGATTGTATCTTTGATGATAGGAATAGTGGTTATTGTAATTTCTGCTAGTTATTTTTTAAATAAGGTGATGTTGGAGGGTATAAAACGTGTTAAACGTGGCAATATTCATAGTTAGTGAAACTTTAGTAAATTCTCAGACTTTAATTTTAGCGGGCCTTGGGGGATTGATAAGCGAAAAAAGTGGAGTAATAAACATTGGCCTTGAGGGTATAATGGCTATGGGTGCATTTGTTGGTGCTGCAGTCGCATATTTTTATGGGAGTCCATTATTTGCAATCTTTGCTGGAGGTTTTGCTGGTGTTATGCTTGCAGTTCTTCACGCTGTTTTTACTATTTTTCTTAAATCAAATCAGGTAATAACTGGAATGGCTATTAATTTTTTGGGACCGGCTATTGCTATGTTGTTTGGAACTTTTATTTTTGGTTCTGCCTCAACTCCTCCAGTAGATGCTAAGTTGCCTATACTTTTTGATGGGGTATTAGATAAACGATCTATTATATTTCAGATTTTTGGTAAAAGATATTCACTCTATATAGCAATAATATGTGTTATGTTATTTCATTTTGTATTCAAATACACTAAGATTGGACTTAGAATTAAAGCTAGTGGTGAGGAGCCAGAGGTTTTAGAATCTCTTGGAGTTAATGTAGTTATGATTAGGTTTTTTTGCGTGCTTTTGAGTGGTTTATTTGCAGGAGTTTCTGGGGCGGTGATTTCTACTGTGATCACTTCAAGTTATATGCAAGGGATTATTGGTGGACAAGGTTTTATTGCTATTGTTATGCTAATTTTTGGGAAATGGCAACCTTTTGGAATTCTGATGGGTAGCTTTTTATTTGCTTTTGTAAGAACTTTAGTAGTTGTGATGTCTCAAATTTCCTTTTTTTCTTCAGTAGTTTCTCCTAAAATGTTGATTATTTTACCTTATGTTGTTGTGATTATCAGTCTTATGTTTTTTTCAAAAAAGAATTATGCTCCTAAATCTTTAGGCTTGCCTTATAAAAAAGACTGATTTTTAGTATTCTTTCTTTTAAACTTCTTTTTAACTAATATTGAAATTATTTAATGTTTATTTGGGGAATTATGTTTTTTGATCTAGAATTATGATTGATATTTTCTGGATTTTGGGTTTGTTAAAATAATTAAATAAGTAATTGATTTATGAGGTACGTTTTATGTTGAAGATGAAGTATAAATTTGTTGGGTTTTTATTTGCATTTTTAATGGTTGTTGTATTATTTTTTTCTTTAATTTTTAGGTACATTTTGGGTAATTATTTAGAAAAGTATTATACACAGCTTACAAGAGGGCAAGTAAGAAGAGCTGCTTTTGCTACTCAGTCTTTACTAGATACATTTTATATTATAATTGATGGCACAGCGTCTACGTTGGCTCTTGACACACTTTATGAATATGCTTTTTTAAAAAATGGTGGGCGTAGTTTCACAAAATCCGAGATAGACAAACTTAGAGAAAATTCTAAAATGGTTCTTAATTCTGTAAAGGGAAATAGGAGATATCGTAGTCGATTGTATAAGACATTAATAGATTTAAAACTTGATACTGTTTATGAAGAATTTGCATTCCTTGACTTTGAAGGTAGAGTAATTGTTACTACAAGACATGAAAATAATATGGATTTTGGTCAATCTGAGTCTAACACTAGGTATTTTAAAAAATCTTTAGAAGAGTATAAGAGAGATAAATTAAATTTTGTTGGCTGGTATTCAGGTCTCACTGAGGGAATAGCAGGAGAAGTTGCTGTAAGATCCCGCCAACAGGACAAAAAAGCTTTTGTCATAGTTGTTCCTGTATACTCGGCAGAGGATAAGATAGTTCTTGGGTATTTGGTAGGTTATTTAATTAACGATACTATAGGAAATAGCTTAGATAAGGCTAGATTTGGGTTTTATAATAGGGGAAATTTATTATATTTGGACCGAAATAATTTTGCTGTTAATCCTTTGGTTGAGTATAACGAAGCTACTAAGATTAGTTCTAAGTTTATTGGGACTTTAAAGGAAGCTTTAACTAAGGCTCCTAGAGCGCCTGCTGTACCAACTGAGATACCAGTTTATCAGATTGAGAGAGCGTACTTTCCAGAGATGAAGTTGGATAATTATTACGCTATACTGCCTATTACTAGTAAGCTTGGTGAGAATAGTGGAATCCTTCTTGCTAGGATTCCTTATGAAGATATTTATGGGGTTGTTGACAGTTTAGCCTTTAAATTTATTTTGTGTTCTATTATGGGTATTATTATGTTAGCCATTCTGATTGCAATAAGAATAGATGCAATTATTAGTTTTAGGTTGGATGTAATTAGGACACTGGTAAGAGAGCTCGTGAAAGGGGATTTAGATAAATCTTATGTGCTTGATGAGAGATATTCTGATGAACTAAGTTTGTTGTATTTACAGATTGTTAAGATGAGAGATGCTATTGCAAGTGCTATTGCAAGTGTCCTTAGGAATATTAGTTATGTGAATAAAGCAAGTATTGAAGTTGCTAATTCAAGCCAAAATTTAAGCTCTAGTGCATTACAGCAAGCTTCAACTCTTGAAGAAATGTCAGCAAATATTGAGCAGATATCAGATGGCGTTAAGATGAGTGCAAATAATTCCCGAGAAACAGAACAAATTGCTTTAAGGACTAATGAAAATTCGCAAATAGGGGGCAAGGCTGTTGAGGAATCTGTTAAAGCTATGCAGGCTATTGTTGAGAAAGTTAGCGTTATTGAGGAGATAGCTCGAAAGACTAATTTGCTTGCTTTGAATGCGGCTATTGAAGCTGCTAGAGCTGGAGATGAGGGTAAGGGATTTGCCGTTGTGGCAAGTGAGATTAGAAAGCTTGCAGATCTTAGTAAGATTTCTGCTCTTGAGATTGGTGAACTGGTTGAGGAAAATTCTAGGATAGCAACAGAAGCTGGATTGATATTTCAGGGTATGTTGCCTGAAATAGAAGAGACTACTAATCTTGTTAAGAAGATTTCCGAGGAAAGTTTTAAGCAAACTGAGCAGATTGCTCAGTTCAAGATGGCTCTTGATCAGGTTGGCGAGGTTGTCCAAGCTTCAGCATCAAGTAGTGAAGAGCTTTCAAGTATGTCTGATAGGATGCTTGAAAAATCTAAGGAACTTAGACAAGGGGTGTCATTTTTCAAAATTAAAGATTTCGATATTGATAATTCTGATTATGATGAAGTAACTTCTATTGATCATGACCTTGTAGCTGAAAGTGTTAATTTGGGTAGGGAGCATAGGGAATTTTTAGGAGATGGACGAGATGATATATTTAATCACATAAATAATAAACCTGTAAATAAGAGGGTAGATCCTAAGAAAGCTATTGATGTTGTTGATAAGAATTTAGATTTTGATGAAGATTTTTCAGATTTTTAGAATTTATTTTTGTAAGAGGTGGTTAATATATGAAACTGAAAGCTAGAATATTGCTTCTTGTTGGGGTTTTTATATCAATTTTTATTTCTGTGTTGTTTTTTATATTTGGGATGTTGATTAATAATAATTTATATGAACAACAGTTGGATCTTATGAAAAATCTTATTGGGAATGTCAAAAATTCTTTAACGATTTACATCTCTTCAATGGAAGAGAGGGTTAAAATTAACTCTATGTATTTAAACTCTTCTGCTAAATTTAAAGCAATTACTAATCTTAAATCGAAAAGAATAGAATCTATTTTAGATCAAGCTGAGATCCTAGTTAAGACAGGAAGTAATATGATGATAACTAATAAGAGGGGAGAAATAGTATTTACTACTGCTGTTAAAGATAATAGTGATTATGGTGTTTCTATTGCAGATAAAGAATACTTTATTAAATTAAAAGAATCTGGTTCTGTTTATAATTCTTCTGTGCTCTTGGCGGGTCATGGATCTATTGAAGAAGTTTTAGTTAGAGGTATTTCTAAGATAAGGAACAAGGAGGGACAAATTCCTTATTTATTAATAGGAATTCCTTTAAGAGATTATGAGAATAATGATGTTTTTGGTTATTATATGATTTTTTATTCAACCGATTATCTTTATAACTCTTTTAGAGGTATTAGCTTTGGCACATTAGGTAGTGGACGAGCTATGGTCTTTGACAGAGGTGGCACATTCCTTGTTCATCATACTTGGTTGCCAGGTGTTAATTTAGTTGATTCCAATGCTTATTATGAGAATATAATAAAGAATACTACTGAGGAATTAATTCAAAAAAATAAAGACCTTATTGTTATGAATTACTTTGACCCCAATCATAACGGGAGGCCGTATGTTGGAGTTGCTCAAAGAATAAAAGGCAAGTTATCTAATTTGTCATTTATAGTGTTGATGCGAATTACTGGTGATGATTTTTATCATATGACTAGAGTCACTACTTTGATTTTGGCAGTAAGTTTTGTAATGACTGTAATTGTTTTAGGTTTAGTTACTGTTTACCTTGTAGAAAAAGTTAGTTCTTCTTTGAATGGAATCTTAGCCTATTCTGAAAGACTTGCTTCTGGAGACTTTACTGTTGCAACTAATCCTTTAAGATGGGAAACTTTAGAGCTTTCTAGGCTATATGAGAATTTGGAACAATTAAGGTCTACGTTCTCATCTGTTGCAAAGGGAGTGATTGAAAATCTGGATTATCTTTATGAGAATGCAATTCAGATAGCAAACGCAAGTCAAAATTTGAGTTCTGGAGCAGTTGAGCAAGCCTCTACATTAGAGGAGATGACAGCAAACATTGAGCAAATATCTCAAGGTGTTTCTGAGAATACTGAAAGTGCATCTACTACTGAAAATATTGCTGTTAATACTAATGAGAGAACTCAAGAAGGGCATAAATCTGTTGTTAAAGCTATTAAAGCTATGGAAGTTATTACAGATAAAATAGGAATTATTGATGAGATAACGAGACAAACTAATTTGCTTGCTTTAAATGCTTCTATTGAGGCTGCTAGAGTAGGAGATAAGGGTAAGGGGTTTGAAGTTGTTGCTGCTGAGGTTAGGAAACTTGCTGATCAGAGCAAGGATTCCGCTAGGGAAATTATTGATATTGCTCATAGAAGTTTGACTATTGCAAGTAGAGCGGGTAATAATTTTGAGCAGATCGTCCCTGGAATGGAGCAAACAGCAAAGCTTGTTAAGAATATTACTAGAGAGAGTTCTAACCAGAGTCTTCAAATTGGACAATTTAAGAATGCAATAGAACAAGTTAGTCAATTGGTTCAAACAACAGCATCAAGTAGTGAGGAGCTTTCAGGAATGTCTGAAAAAATGTTGGAAAGTGTTAAGGATCTAAAAGAATCAGTTGATTACTTTAAAGTTGATAAATAATTTGGAAGGAATAAGTTTATACTTATTCCTTTGATATTTAAAGTTATGTGTTCTTATAGTAATGCCTTAAGGATTTTAGCGCCTCCCAGACATTCATCTTCTTGATAAAATATGCAAAATTGTCCTGGTGAGATTCCATGATCTTCTTCTTTTAAGGCAACTTCTATGGTATTGTCTTTTAGCATTTTTATTTTGCATTGTATTTTTTTCTCACCATGTCTTATTTTGACGCTTAAGTTTTCATTGTTCAGGGGTTCATTGATCCAATTTGTTTTGTGAACTAGCAATTTTTGCTTTCCTTGTTTTAGATAATTTTTGCTACTCGATATGTAAATAATATTATTGTCAATGTCCTTTCCTGTTACGAACCACGGCCCGTTGCTAAGTTTTATCCCTTTTCTTTGCCCAATTGTAAAAAACCAATAGCCATTATGCGTTCCAAGTATTTTGCCCGTTTCTTGCTCAATGATTTTACCCTTAAGTTCTCCCAAGTGATATTTTATAAATTCGTCATATTTGATTTTTCCTAAAAAGCAAATGCCTTGACTGTCTTTTCTATTTTTATTAGGCAAATCTATTTTTTGTGCTATTTCTCTTATTTCAGTTTTCAGTAGATCTCCTAAGGGGAAATATAATTTTGATATTTGTTCTCTAGATAGATGAGATAAGAAGTAACTTTGATCTTTTATTTTATCTTTAGCTTGTTTGAGCATATAATGATTGTTTTTATTTTCTATTTTAGCATAATGCCCCGTAACAATTAAATCATAGTCTTCGTTGATTTTATCAAAAAAAGCACCAAATTTTATTCTTTTGTTGCAAAATATATCTGGACTTGGAGTATTACCAATTTTTAATTCTTCAATAGCATAAGAGACCACTTTTTTGTAATATTCATCTTGTAGACTGATAATTTCATATGGTATATTAAATTTTGTACACACAGCTTCTACATAAGCAATATCTTCTTCCCAAGGGCAGTTCCCAAGATAGGAAAGTTCATCTTCAAGCCAAATTTTTAAGTAGTAACATTTTATATGTTCATATCCGTTTTTAATTATTTCATAAAGAGCTACAGAACTGTCTACTCCGCCAGATAAAAGCACAGCGATTTTCATAATTTATTTTCTCTTAAGTATTGTAGCATATTTAACTTTTATGTTTGTTATAATCTATAGTATAATACTTGAGAATTGGTTTTTTTGTTAGGAGGACTGATGAAAGTAGGCATTAGTGATATTAGGGTTTTTTTACCTTTAAATTGTTTAGATTTTTCTGTTCTTTTAGAAAGTCCTGTTTATCAGTCGGATGAAAATTTTTTTAGGAAATTTAATAGAGCAATTGATTCAACTCTTCAGAAGGCATTTAGATTTACAAGTCCTAATGAAGATAGTGTTACTATGGCTAGTTCTGCGGTTAAGCTCATTTTTGATAATAATAATCTTAGATTAGATAAGATGAGGTTATTCTTAGGTGGAACTGAGACAGGAGTAGATCACTCAAAATCAATTTCATCTTATGTTTATGGAGCACTTAAATTGGCTGGTATTTGTTTGCAAAATAATTTTCTAACTTTTCAGATTCAGCATGCATGTGCCGGTGCAGCACTTGCTCTGCACAGTACTGCAAGTATTTTAAGTCAGCTAGGTGCATCTGAGTATGGAATAGTATTTTCTAGCGATATTGCTCATTACAGTAATCTTACTACAGCTGAGATTACTCAGGGAGCTGGAGCTACAGCTGTGCTTATTGAGCAAAATCCAAAATTGTTATCTCTTAATTTATCTGAATTTGGGACTTATACGGATGATGTCGATGATTTTTTTAGACCATTTGGAAGCCTTGAGGCTAAGGTGAGGGGTCGTTATTCTATGGAATGTTATAATAAAGCAAATGAAAAAGCCTTGGCAGATTTTGCACATAAGAAAAATATGAATATTAAAGATTTATTTTCTAAGTATAGATTCATTTTACATGTACCTTTTGCAAAAATGCCTATAGATTCAATGTATTATGTTTTAAAGAAATATTATAGTGAAGATGAGTCTGAGTGTCGTGCTTATTTAGAATCAATAGACTTTTATGATTCTATTGAAGCTTCTAAGGAAGTGGGAAATTTATATACAGGTTCAATATTTTTATCTTTAATGTCTTATTTGAAGAGAGTATTTGCAAAAAAGGATATTAGAGGAGAGGGAATACTTTTATGTTCCTATGGCTCTGGTAATATTATGGTTATTTATGAGGCCATCATTGAAAATAATGCACTTTCTGTTGTGAAAACTTGGGATATTGATGAGATCCTTTCTGTAAGGCACAATGCGAGTTTTGATGAGTATAGGGATTTTTTTGAAAATAAGGTAGTTCCAGGCGAATCTTCTGGGTTTTATTTAAAGGAAATCAGGGAGGATGGATACCGAGTTTATGGGTATCGAGCCTAATATATTAGAGAATAAAAGACGACACATTGAAATTTGTTTAAATAAAGAGGATGTTAGTAGAGATAATAATCTTTTAAGCTTTATTAATTTAAAGCACGATGCACTAACCGAGCTTAATTTTGATGAGATAGATACGGGCGACAATATATTTGGCTATAAAATTTTTATGCCTATTTTTATATCGTCAATGACGGGAGGTGTCAGAGAGGGGAATAAGCTAAATAAGTCTCTTGTTAAGATTTCAAATGATTTTAGGATCCCAATGGGCTTGGGCTCTTTTAAACTTCTGTTTAAATATCCTGAATATGTTAAAGATTTTTCCTTAAGAAAGTATGCGAGTAATATTCCTTTGTTTTCAAATATTGGTGTTATTCAGTTAAGAGAATTTGGGATTTCTAAAATAATTGAGATGAGTAAGAGGCTTGAGGTTGATGCTGTCATTGTGCATTTGAATGTAGGGCAGGAATTAATGAATATTAAGGGAGAGAGAAACTTTGAAGGAATAAAGAACTCAATTGTTAGCCTATGTTCTTCATCAAATTTGCCGGTAATTGTTAAGGAAACAGGTTTTGGAATTTCACCTGAATCTGTTAATAACTTGTTAGATCTTGGCGTTTCCTATGTTGATCTTGCTGGCAGTGGTGGAACTAACTGGGTTTTGGTTGAGGGTATTAAAGAGGAGAATTTGGATGTTGCATCTTGTTTTTCTAATTGGGGGATATCTTCAGTTTTAACATTACTTAGCGTAAATGATTCTATTAAAAGTAGAATTTTTGCATCAGGAGGATATGAGACTGGCATGGATATTGCCAAAGGAATAGCTCTTGGAGCTAAATTGGTAGGTATTGCATCAACCATTCTTAGGACTTTTTATGCTGGTGGTGAGGATGCTTTATATAAACTTTTCAGAGATTATGAATATGTTTTGAAAATGTCTATGCTTTTAAGTAATAGTAAAGATTTGGCACAATTTAGATCAAATAAATATTTTTTAAGTTATCCGTTGCTCTGTAACGTTAAGAGCTTTAAAGAGTTTTATGAAACTTAGTGAAAATTTTAGAAAGAAAGATACTTTGGGAAAACGTCAAGAGATAAAGAGTCTTTTGAAATTGGATCCAGGTGATTTTTTTTATGATTCTGACGATGAGAATTTTCTTTGCCATATGATAGAAAATTATGTTGGATATCTTTCCTTACCCGTTGGCATTGTTAAGAACCTGAAAGTAAATGGAAAACATTATACTATACCTATTGCTACAGAAGAACCTTCAGTCATTGCTGCATTAAATTTTGCAGCTAAGATCCTTGAGCATGCTAATTTAAGTTATTCTGTAGATGATGAGGTGCTAGGAATTGCTCAAATTTATATAAAAACAGATAAAGACTTAAGTAATATACTTTTAGATCTTTTTGAGAAAATTGATCTTTGGTCTAAGCCCCTTTTATACAATATGGAAAGTAGGGGGGGCGGGTTTAGAAGGATTGAGACTAAGTTCATTAGAGAAATTAGTGTTCAAAAATTAAATATCTATGTGGGTGTTTGTGATGCTATGGGTTCCAATTTGCTAAATTCAGTAGCTGAGAAAGTAGCCCACTATCTTACCCTAGAGTTTGGCTATGAGTGTGTTTTAAAAATTTTAAGTAATGATTCGAATGATTTTACCTCAAGAGCTAATTTTAGATTAAATATTAATGATTTGCTTAAAAGTAATAAAGAATCTTTAATGCTAGCTCAGAAGATTGCACTTATTTCTAAGATAGGATTTTTTGAGGAAGAACGTGCTGTTACCAATAATAAAGGTATTATGAATGGTGTAACGGGTTTGTGTGTTGCAACGTTGAATGATACAAGAGCCCTTGAGGCAAGTGTACATAAGTTTGCATCAAAGAGTGGTAGGTATTTACCTCTTAGCAAATTTTACATCTCTGGTGATAATTTAGTTGGCGAGATTGAGCTCCCTCTGCAGGTTGGAGTTAGGGGAGGGTCTGTGAATTTTCATAAGGCTGCTGTATTGAGTTTTAAGGTCATGGGTATAGATTGTAAAGGGGAATTTATGGGTATTCTTTCTTGTGTTGGACTTGCAAGTAATTTTGCGGCACTAAGAGCATTGGCGCTTGATGGAATTCAAAAAGGCCATATGAAATTGCATGTTAATAAGATTTTACATCTTTTTGAAAGAGATTATAATATTTCTAGAAATGAGAGAGAAAAAATATTATTGGAAATGAATAATAATGAAATTTATTCTCTGAGTTTTGCTCTTAAAGTTTTAAAGGGTTTAAGAATAAAATGATGGTTAAGTGCAAGGTGCATCCTAGCTTGGCCTTAATTAAGTATTGGGGCAAGAAGGATAAATTTTTAAACATTCCAGCTACTTCTAGCATTGCTGTAAGTATTGATGCATTTTATTCAACAAGTGAGCTTGAACTTTCAGAAAGGGATGAAATAGTTTTAAATTCAAAGACTGTTATATTAACAAGTAGGGAAATAAATTTTTTTAACTATGCAAGAAAAATCTTGAATGAACCAAATGCGAGCTTTAGGGTAAGTAGTAGGAATAATTTTCCAACAGCTGCAGGATTTGCAAGTTCAAGTTCTGGCTTTGCGTCAATTTCCGCCTGTATTTTAAAATATTTCAATCAATATTCTCATCGGAAAGCTTCAGAACTTGCAAGAATAGGTTCAGCCTCAGCAGCCAGAGCTATTTATGGTGGATTTACACTTTTAAAGGAAGGGGCGAAAGTTGCATGCCTGTTGGAGCATGACGATTGTTTTAATGACTTGTGCATAATATTTGCTATAGTTGACAGCAGAGAAAAAGAGATGTCTTCAAGGGTGGCAATGAAGATTTGTATGCAAAATGAATTTTATTGGAATGCTTGGATTAGTTCTAGTCGAAAAATATTTAAGGATGCTTTATATTGTTTTTTAAAAGGTGATTTTGAAAGGCTTGGTTTCAGTATTGTAAAAAGTTACCAGCACATGTTTGCCTTAATGCTATCATCTTCCATTATTTATTTTAAAAGTAGTACTATAGAATTGATAAAATATATTGCCGATCTTAGGAGTAGGGGTATTTCTGTTTTTGAAACGATGGATGCTGGACCTCAAGTGAAGATATTTTGTTTGAGAAAGGATTTAGAATTAATTTTAGATGGACTTAATAAAAGTTTTAAAGATGTTAATTTTATTGTTTCAGGAATTGGAAGTGGTTTAGAATGGATGTAATTAATTTTTCTGTGCCTGGTAATTTACTTTTAATGGGTGAATATTCTATTTTAGAGGAAGATGGCCTTGGGATATCGGTTGCAATCAAAGAGCGAGCTTATTTTACTTTCAAGCAAGGTTATACTTGGCGGTTTTTTAGTAAAAAAACTAAGATTGATAAGTTTACTTTAATAGAGGATCATGATGATTTTGTTTTTAGGATATTTAGATATTTAAAGAATAAGTATTTTGCTAACTTGGAAGATTTTCCTTGTGATGTTTATGTTGATACAAGTAATTTTTTTTCAAATAGTGGTGTGAAAAAAGGATTTGGTTCTAGTGCCGTTGTTGCTGTTGGAGTTGTCTGTGGGATTTTTTTGATTTCTAATCATACTACTTATGTTGCTAAAGACAAAATTTTTATATATTGCCTAGAAGCTTACAGATATGCCCAAGGAGGTATGGGTAGTGGGTATGATATTACTACAAGCATTTTTGGTGGTGTTATTCAGTTTAGAGGCGGAGATTTGCCTACATATAAACTTTTAGAAGCAGTAGATTTTAGTGATTTTTATTTAATGCAAGGTTCTGTATCAGTTAAGACCACTAGTTCTATTGTTAAATATAAAGAACATAGAGCTTCTTTAATAAGTTTTATAGAAGATATTAATAGTTCAATGAGAGATGTTATACTTAGTGCCAGCAATTCTTCTGTCTATTTTTTGTCTAGTTTGAGAGAAGCAAAAAGAGTGGGATTGGAAATTGGAAAGAGAATAGGAATTTCTGCTGATTTGCCATTAAATCTTTCTTATCTTGAGAGTGAATGTGCTTTAATTAAGGCTTTGGGGGCTGGAAATGAAACTTTTTTAGTTTATAGACCCAATTTGGAAGTTTTTAGACAATTTAATATCGATCCAATAAATTTAGATACGGATGGTATAATATTGTAAAAATTGATGTTCATAATCAAAAAACCTTCTAAAATATTATTCTTAGGTGAGCATAGTGCTGTGTATGGGTTTCCAGTTATTGGTGCAACAATACCTCTTTATATGCATCTGGTATATACTTTTGCTGGTTCTTGGAGATATTTAGGGAGCCCTTCTTTAAAGATAGATGCGATAATGCACTTTATTAATAAAAAATTTAATAAAGTTAGACCCATTGAGTTTTTAATATTTTCCCAGATTCCAGTTGGAGTAGGACTTGGTTCTTCTGCTAGCCTTAGTTTATGTTTTGCTGAATATATTGTAACTCATGATGAATATAAAGATTGCGATAAAATTTTATTGGCAAGGGAAATTGAAAATATTTTTCATGGAAAGTCTTCTGGAATGGATATTTTGCTAGTTGAGCTAAATGGAAATTATTATTTGGAAAATAATAATGGTGTTTTTGATTTTAAAAAAATACAGACTTGCGATTTTTATCTTTTGATTGGAGCAGTAAAAAGGGAAATTGAGACGAGTAGGATAATATCTGATTTAAATTACAGGATTGCTTCTGATAATAGTTTATTTGAGATTATTTCAAAACTTGGTTGTCTCGTTAAAGATGCATATTCTGCTTTTGATAAGCAAGATATTTCTTCTTTAGCAAATGATATGAGTATTGCAAATGGGTACTTAAGGTATTTGGGCTTATCTTCAGGCGCTCTTGATTATATAATAAAAAGAGGTATGGGGCTTAAGGCTCTCTCTGGCAAGTTGAGTGGTGCTGGCAAGGGTGGTGCTTTTATCTTGCTTTTTAAAGATAAAGACGAAGCCTGGTTAGCTTTAAGAGAATTAAGTAAAGATTTAGATAGGAATAACATTAGCTTAGTTTTAAAACTTATGATGTTTAAAGTGTAGTGGCATTAAAGGAAAATATTTGCATGAAGCTAAAGAATTTTATATTAGGTGATATAAGAACTAATTCTTATGTTATTTATAGCGAAGATCTCCTTATAAGAGATGCTATTATTATTGATATTGGACAACATCCTATTAAGTTAATTGATTTTTTAGAAAACGAAAATTTGCTTCCTAAGAAGTTATTTTTAACTCATACACATTTTGATCATATTGCAGGGTTGCCTTTGCTCTTAAAGAGGTATAAGGATATTAAGGTTTATGTTCACAAAGAGGAGTTTAAGGGATTTTTTTCATCTAAGCATAATCTTTCTTATTTAATAGGAGATGATGGTTTTTGTCTTAAAGAAGATATTGGTTTTGATTATGAGTTTGTTTGTGATGGCGATTTAGTTGAATTTTTAGATACTAAAATTGAGATTTTTTTTGTTCCAGGGCATTCGCCAGGAAGTATATCTTATAGAGTTGAAGATATGTTTTTTTCAGGAGATGTTCTTTTTAAAGGTTCTATTGGTAGAACAGATTTTTTTCATTCAGATTATGATGTTTTATGTAGTAGTTTGAAAAAGATTGACAGAGTCATCAAAAATGGTTATAAAATATATCCCGGTCATGGATTTCCTACTAACATAGAAAAAGAAAGAAATTTAAACTTAAGCTTTATTAAGGCTATAAGTCAATAACATGGGTCCAGAGGGAGTCGAACCCCCGACATCCTGCTTGTAAGGCAGGCGCTCTGACCAGCTGAGCTATGAACCCTTTCAACACTAAGGACTATTATATAAAATAAATTTTACTTATGTCAATTTGATCAGAATTTTTCTCCAAAAATGACTATGAATATGTTTTCCTTTTTTGGTGTTTGTAATATATAACCGCCCATTTTACTTGTGTCTTTATTTAGGAGAGCTTCTTTGTGAGATGGACTGTTAAGCCAAGCGCCCGTTACATCTCGAACTTCCATTCCGTATGCTAGAATTTCTCTTACCCTGCAAAAATATTTATCGTGTTTTTTAACTCTTTGTATCGGAGTTGTACCAAAGAGAGTATGAGTTAAGACTTTATTTTCGTTAAGACTTATTGCATATTCTTTTGCTACCATCTCAAGAGTTTTGTCTATTTCTAATTTTTCTAACCTTAGATTATCTCTTAATTGATGAATTGATGAGTAAAGAAATGTGAGGTCTTCATTTGCGCTTATGAGGATAGCTTGATTTATAAAAGTCACAATAATAAGAATAAATTTTTTTTGCATAAATTACCCTACCTGTAATAAAATGATAATATCACATCATACATCTAATTAGTTTAAATAGGGGGATAATATGACAAATCATTTAGACTATTTAAAAAAAGATGACCTAGATAAGGTGAACTTAAAGCTTCAAGAATTGCTGGCAGGATTTCATGTTTTTTATTCTAATTTAAGAGGCATTCACTGGAATATAAAGGATGTTAATTTTTTTGTGATTCATAAAAAAACGCAACGTCTTTATGAATATGTTGGGGAAGTTATTGATATTTTAGCTGAGCGATCTAGGGCGCTTGGGTATGATTCTGAGTTTAGGTATTCCGAATTTACTAAAAAATCTTTTATTGAGGAGATTAGTTTACAGACAACTTCAAGTTTTAACTCCTCGATTCAAAGTATTATTCGCAATCTCAGTGACATTCTTAAAAATATTTTTGAAACAAGATGCGTGGTTGATAGTGCATGTGATTATGGGACAGCTAATGTCTTAGATGATATCATTACCGCTTTTGAAAAATATTTATGGATGTATAAATCTTTGTTGTGTGAGTGTGAATGCCCATGTCACGATCAGGAATGTAGCAATACATCTGAGGATAAGGATTCATGTGATGATAAGGAATGTTGTAAAGATAAGCATGAATCTGTGGTATGATGTAAGGATAATTTGAAAAACTTATTTTATATGTGTTGATTAATAATGTAATTGTATTTGATTTAGAAAAAGCTATAGTGAAATCTATAGCTTTAATCTTATGCTTGAGGGCTTTATGGAAATTAGGAATATTGGAATTATGGCGCATATTGATGCTGGTAAGACTACTACTACAGAGAGAATTATATACTATACAGGCAAAACTCATAAGATAGGTGATGTTGATTCTGGAAATACAGTCACTGATTGGATGGCCCAAGAGCAAGATAGGGGCATTACAATTAGTTCGGCTGCTATTACTTGCTATTGGCGAGAACATCAGATCAATATTATCGATACCCCTGGACATGTTGATTTTACAGCTGAAGTTGAGAGGTCTCTGCGAGTTCTTGATGGAGGAGTTGTTATTTTTAGTGCTGTTGATGGAGTACAGTCACAAACTGAAACAGTTTGGAGGCAAGCATCAAAGTATGGCATTCCTAGGCTTGCTTATATTAACAAAATGGACAGGGTGGGAGCTAATTTTTTCAAGGTAGTTGAGGATATACAAAATAAATTTGGTATAGTTCCAATAATTTTGCAAATTCCAATTGGGAGCGAGAATAGTTTTGAAGGAATGATAGATATTATTCGTAATGAGGAATTGCATTTTGAGGTTAGGGATGGTAAACCTATTGTGATTAAGAGAAAAGTTAGCGAGGAATTTGTTCAGGATGTTAAAATTTTTAGGGAGAAGTTAATAGATTCCCTTAGCAATTTCAGTGAAAGAATTACGGAACTTTTTCTGGAAAATGCTGCGATTGATGATTCTCTTATCATAGGAGAAATTAGACAAAATACTATTAATGGCTTTATTATCCCTGTTTTAATGGGAACTAGTCTTAAAAATATTGGTATAGAGCCTTTAATAGACGCAGTTGTGGATTATCTTCCAGGTCCTTTTGATAAAAATTTTAATGCTTATTCTTTAAAGACAGATAAAAATGTGTTGATTAATCCTAGAAATGAGAAAAAGTTATCAGCACTTGTTTTTAAGGTGCAATATTTTAGTGCAATTGCTGCACATCTTTATTTTATTAGAGTTTATTCAGGGAAACTTAATTCATCCAAAAAGGTTATAAATATTGGTAATAATAAGCGTGAGAAATTGACAAGAATCTTTCGGGTTTTTTCTAATAAAAATGAACAGATCGATGAAGTGCAAGCAGGAGATATTGGAGCAGTGATTGGGCTTAAATATTCTATAACAGGGGATACTCTTGTTGAAGAGGGGAATGAAATTTTGCTTGAGTCTTTGGTATTCCCAGAACCGGTTGTCTTAATATCTGTTGAAGCAGAGAGAGCATCTGATGATGCTAGGCTTAGGGAAGTTTTTGAGATTATAGCTAAAGAAGATCCTACTTTTAGCTATAAGGAGAGTAAAGAGACGGGGCAGTTATTGGTGTCTGGGATGGGAGAGCTGCATCTTGATATTATTATTACAAGAATTAGAGATGAGTTTAAACTTAATGTTTATACAGGAAAGCCCCAGGTAAGTTATAGAGAGAGTTTAAGTTCTACAGTTAATGATATATTTGAGTTTATTAATGTTTTTGCAGGTAAAGAACTCAATTTAAAAATTGGTATGATTGTTACTCCTTTAGCGAGAGGTGAAGGGAATAAAGTTGAGTTTGAGTGCGATGTTGAGCCTTTGTTTAGAGCTGCAATATTAAGGGGGGTTACTTCTGCCTTCTCAAGTGGGATTATTGGATATCCTATTATTGACGTAGGAGTTAAGATTACTTCTTTAGGTTATGACAAAGGCAAAGTTAGTGAATTTGCCATCGAGTCAATAGGCGGACTTGCTTTCCATCGGGTTTTTAGGCAAGCAAATCCTATCAAGCTGGAGCCGGTAATGATTTTAGAGATTAGGACTCCCATTGAATACACTGGAGAAGTGATTTCTACATTAAATCTTATTGGTGGAATTGTTCATTCTATTAGTAATACTGAGGATTGCGAAATAATCAAGGCTGAGGCAGCTTTTGAAAAACTTTTCGGGTATACTTCTGTTTTAAGGAGTGCTACTAAGGGCAGGGGAATTTTTACTATGGAATTTTCTTACTTTAAAGAAAAGTGGGATTAGTTATTAATTTTTAATTAATGTTATATATTTCAACGTTAAGCAATTTATTAACTTTTGCTTTATGAATTAAATTAAGGAGGATTTTCTATGTCAAATAAATCGTATTTTGATGGAGATCTTTTTGAGTCAATTTGTATATACATTGGATCAGCCTGTATTGTTTTGTTTACTTTGGGAATTTGTTTCCCTTGGGCTTATTGTCTTTACTGTAAATATAGGATTTCTCATACTGTGATTGATGGGCATCGTTTGAAATTTGAAGGTAATGGGGTAAGCTTTCTAAGGAATTGGATTGTTTGGTGGTTTCTATGTTTTGTTACTTTTGGAGCTTATTCTTTGTGTTTGATGAATAAAGTTGAGCAATGGAAAATTAAGCATACACATTTTGCCGATTAATCTTAGTCGGTAAAATGTGTGCTTAAGCTTTTTATTGTGATTTTAGGTTTATTTAAAAAATATTTTAGATTTTCATTTTGTAATATCTGGGCTCAGTTTAATTCTTTTGATTAGTTAGTGTTAGGATTTACGTTTTAATAATTTGTTAGAGTATTTTAATATTGGTAAATTATGAGATATTTTTTGTTATTAAAAAAGATTTTTTTTGTCTTTTAAGTACCACTAGAATATTAGGGTCATTTTTTGATATTATGTCTTATTATTAATATTTTTTTATTTTAAAAATAAAGGAGGTAGTGCTATGCAAGGTGAGAATATGGTTTCAATAAGAGGTGGTAATAGAAAAAAAATACTCCTTAGCTTAAAGAATATGCAGTATTCAAGAACAGATTTAGCTCGCAAATTATTGTTAACAAATGCTGCTGTTACGATTCTTACCAATCAGATGATCAAGGAAAATATTTTAGTTGAAGTTGGATCAAAAGAATCAGATATTAAGAAACATGGACGAAAAGAAATACTTCTTGATATTAATAAAGATTTTGCATATTCAATGGGAGTAATTATTTCAAGTAATTATTTTCAAATAGGAATCGCAAATCTTAAATGCGAGGTTTTAATAAGTGAAACTTATTCTTTTGAACCTCCAGTTAGTGCTTATGACATTTTAGAAAAAATTAAAGATCATATGATAGAGATTATTTGGAAACATAATTTTTCAAGAGACAAATTTATTGGATTAGGATTTAGTATTACTGGAATAATTAAGGATAAGGAATCAGGTATTGTCAATGACAGTCATGGAGCATGGATTGAAAAAAATGTACCTGTCAAGGCCATACTTGAAGAATATTTTTCACTTACAGTATATCTTGAAAGTTACGTGAAAAACCTTTCTCTTGCCGAATTTATGGGAAAAAATGTAGATAATATTATGTTTTTTGACTATACAGATACTGCTGAACTCTCTATTTGGTCTGATGGTAATGTTTATGCGGGATTTAATAACAGATCTGGAATGGTTAGTCATATGATAATTGACTATGGGGGTGAAAAAAATTGTCCTACTTGTGGAAATAAGGGGTGTGTTAATATGTTGATATCTAACTTTGCGCTTCAACGTTTGGTATCAAAAGAGTTTATGAATGGGGAGATTCCGGAACTTTATGACAAGTATGAAGGTAAGCTTAAAAAGGTAACTATATATGATATTTTTTCTCTTCACGAGAAGTATGGCTTTATACAGAAAATAATGGCGGATACAGTGAAGTATTTAGCAATAGTTATTATTAATATTCAAAGGGTTCTTGATTTTAATTATTTAGTGCTTTATGGACAAAGCTTTAAACTTAAAAGTTTTTTTGATTTATTGAAAGAGGAGATAAAGCGATTAAATAAAGAAAGCATAGTATTAAAGCTTAGTTCTCTAGATACGGAAGTATCTGTTGTAGGACCCGCCTCTAGTGTTATTTTTAATAAATTCTATTTAACTGGAGGAGATATTGATTAATATTTTCTTTTTTTGTATTGTATATTTTGTAGGATTTTTTGCAAATGAAGGTGATTTGTAGTGTTTGATAATTTAAGTGCAGGTTTTAGAGACTTTATAAGATATGTCTCTGGAAAGTCTGTAATAAATGAAAAAAATATTGCAGAAGCCATTGATACTGTTAGGAATGCCTTAATTGAGGCTGATGTTAACTTAAGGGTTGTAAGACGTTTTATAAATTCTATTGTCGAAGAGGCAAAGGGAATTAAAGTTTTAAGGAATGTTGATCCTAGGTCTCAGTTTATTAAGATTGTCAATGATAAGCTTGTTAATTTTCTAGGGAATAAGCATTCTGAACTTGTTTTAAGTCCTGTTAATAAGCAGTCGTATATACTTATGGTTGGTCTTCAAGGTTCGGGAAAAACTACAACATGTGCAAAACTTGCACTTCGACTTAAATTGGCGAATAGAAAAGTTCTTCTTGTTGCTGCAGATACTTTTAGAGTGGCCGCAGTTGAGCAATTGGGGATTTTAGGCGAGCAAATTGGTATTCCTGTGTTTTTTATTGAGGGTGAGGAAGATCCTGCTAAGGTTGTGAAGGAAGCTGTTAGGTATGCTAGAGCAGAGCTTTTTGATACTGTGATAGTGGATACTAGGGGACGTCTTGAGGTTGAAGATTTATTACTCAAAGAGGTAAGGAAACTTAAAGATATTTTGAGCCCTATGGAAACAATACTGGTTGCAGACGCGATGACGGGTCAGATTGCTGTAAATATTGCAAAGGAATTTAATGATCATGTTGGAATTACGGGGGTCATTTTTACCAAGTTTGATTCTGATGCTAGAGGTGGGGCAATTCTTTCGCTTAAGACTATTTGCGGAGCTCCTATTAAATTTGTGGGAGTTGGCGAGAAACTTGAGGATCTTGATATTTTTTATCCAGAAAGAGTTGCTTCGCGAATTCTTGGTATGGGTGATGTTGTTAGTCTTGTTGAGAAGGCTCAGTCTGTTATAGGCAAGCAAGAAGCTTTAAAACTTGAAGAAAAAATTAAAAAGGCTGGCTTTAATTTTGAAGATTATTTAAATCAATTTAAGTACATGCGAGGTATGGGGGGAGTATCTGGTTTAGTGGGGATGCTTCCGGGTGTTTCATTGGAAATATTGGGAGGACGCAATATCGATGAGAAGGAGCTTAAAAGAGAGGAAGCAATTATTCTTTCTATGACTTTAAAGGAGAGATTAAATCCTGTTGTTTTAAGTAGTCCTTCAAGGAAGAAAAGAATAGCTTTAGGGAGTGGGACAACGATTTTTGAGGTAAATAAACTTATGAAAAAATTTAGTCAGACGACTTTAATGATGAGAAAGATGAAAAATAAAAGCTTTCAGAATAAGATGGCATCTCTTTTGGAAGGTAAAGGAGGAATAGTAAATTGAGTGTTAGGATAAGATTGAAAAGGATGGGTGCAAAGAAAAGACCTTATTATCGGATTGTGGTTATGGATTCTGCTTCGCCTAGAGATGGACGAGCTATTGAAGAGCTTGGATATTATCATCCTGTTGAAAAACAAAATCAAATCAAAATAAATGAAGAAAAGGTCAAGGATTGGATAAGTAAAGGTGCTATTCCGAGTGATACGGTGAAAAGACTTTTAAATAAAAATAGTGTTAGAGTTGATAGTTAGGAGGACTTAATGAAGGAATACGGCAATGAAATTGAGCTTATAGAGTTTGTAGTAAAATCTCTTGTGGATAAACGAGATGAGGTTAAATTAAATGTAGTTGAGGGTGAGAAGTCAACCATTTTGGAATTAAGAGTTTCCACAAATGATGTTGGAAAGATAATTGGGAGGAGGGGACGCATTGCAAGGGCTATTAGAACACTGCTTAGTGCTTGTGCTGCAAAAACAAATAGGAGAGTTCAGTTAGAAATTTTGGACTAATTTATGTTTGTAAAAGGCATAATATTGTCATCTTATGGAATTCATGGATATGCTAAGATTAAGAGCATATCCAATGGTTTTGATAGTTTTTTTGCTTTAAAGGGAAGTAAATTAATTTTAAAAAAGAAACGTTATTCTTCGATTGAGGTGAGGGTTGAGGATATCTCTTTAATCAATAATTCATTGTTATTAAAGTTTGAAGAATTCAGTGCTCCTGAGTGTATTAAGAGATTAATTGGTTTTGAATTGTGGATAGATGATGAGTTTGCATCTAAATTGGAAGAAGGTGAATATTACTTTGGAGAACTTATTGGCTATAGGCTTGTTAATAACGAGAAAGAATTGGGAGTTGTTGTCTCTTTTTTAGAATGTGGGGAGTCAGTTATTCTTGAAATTAAGGCTGGAAACAAGTTATTTTTTGTTCCCTTTTTGGATGTTTATCTTGGAGAGATTGATAGAAGACTTAAAACTATTGAACTTAGGATATTAGAACTTTTAAAATGAAAATTACAATACTCTCTTTATTTCCTTCAATAATTGTTCCATTTTTTGAAAATTCAATAATGAAAAAAGTTGTGGATAGGGGCATTATAAGTTATGAGATTGTTTCTATTCGTGATTTTTCTGACGATAAACACAAGAGGTGTGATGATATTCCTTATGGGGGGGGTGCAGGGATGGTTTTGAAAGCCCAACCCTTGTTCGATGCTCTTGATTATGTAAATTCAAAAGAAAAAACTACAATATTCTTAAGTCCATCTGGATTGAGGTATACTCAGAGACTAGCTTATGACTTGTCAAAGGAAGAAGAACTTGTTATAATCTGTGGAAGATATGAGGGGCTTGATCAGCGTGTAATTGATTTATATGTTGACTTTGAAATTTCTATTGGAGACTATGTACTTTCTTCAGGTGAGGTTGCTGCTCTTGTTTTGATAGATAGCGTATATAGGTTATTGGATGGTGTAATAAATCCAAAGTCTTTGCTTGAAGAGTCATTTAATGTTGAGAGTGGCTTGCTTGAATATCCTCATTATACTCGGCCTTATGAATTTAGGGGATTGGAAGTCCCTAGGGTGCTTATCTCGGGGCATCATGAGGAGATAAAGAGATGGAGGGTTATTCAATCTATTGAGAAAACAAAGAGAAATAGATATGATTTGTACCTTAAATATTTAGAAATGATAGGAGAAGATAATGGATCTAATAAGGCAAATTGAGGCTAGCGGTAAAAGATTGGAGGCTTTAAATTTTAGGGTAGGAGATACTGTACGTGTTAGTTATAGGATAATTGAAGGTAGCAATGAGAGAACACAAAATTTCGAAGGTCTTGTTATCTCTGTGCAAAACAAAGGTATTGGACAGAGTTTTTTAGTTAGAAAGATTTCCTCAGGGATTGGAGTTGAGAAAATTTTTCCAATGCATTCTCCTATTGTAGAAAATGTTCAGGTTTTAAAGCGAGGAAAGGTGAGGAGAGCTAAGCTTTACTATATGAGAGATCGAATTGGTAAGGCTGCTATGAAGGTAAAGGAGCGCCTTGATACTAAGAAACTTAAGTAATATTTCAATACCTAAGATTAATTTAAATAAAAGTTTGCCTTTGAGTGGAAAAATGGAAATTATTAAGTCTATTGGTGTTAATAAATGGCTTGTTTCTTTTTTAGGTAATTATTTTGAAGTAAAGAGTAGTTTACCTTTAAGAGTTGGGGTTAGGTATTTGGCTAAGATGGTTAATAATTCAGGTAAGTTTTCGATTCAGGTTAATTATACAGCTCTATTTGAAGATTTAGATTTACTTGAAAGTAGCAATAAATTTATAGTTAAACAAAATGGTAATTTTGATCAAAGTATTAGCGGGATATTTAAAGGTGTGTTTGATAGCGTAGAGGATGAATTTATTTTAAAATTTCTTTTGACTTTGCAGGGTCAAGATATAAAAGCTCAAGATTTTATAAAAATTTATGATTATTTTAGTAATAAGATAGAGCAAAAAGAGCAGAGTAATAAGTTGCCGATTTTTATTGAAAACGATAATAATTTTATTATTTCTATCCCATTTAGGTTCATGGAAGGATCAGGTTTATTGTTCTTATTTTCTTGTAAAGATTTGAAGATGCTTTATAGATGGAGTTTCGTTTATTTTTTTAGTAAACAAGAAAAAATTATTTGCGAGTTTGATAAAGCTAGCTCCGATTCTAAAGTAAGAATATATTCAGATTTTAGTCTGGATGATGTTCTTGGAGAACTAAGCAGTGTTCTTTGTTCTTATAGAATAACTGATATAAAAGTATTAGATTCAATCAAAGAGTTTGAAGATTTTGATTGCGAGTTAATAGTAGTTAAGAGTATTAATTTTAAGGTATGAGAAGAGAAAAATTAGCTTTATTAATTAAGTATGATATTAAATTTCCAGCTCCTTTTGTTCTAGCTAAGGCTCGAGGAGAGAAGGCTTTGCTGATAAAGGAGCTTGCTGAACGAGAGAATATTCCTATTGTGGAGGATAGATATTTGTCTGAGAGTTTATTTTCAATTAATGAGGGGGATTTTATTGATTTTAAGTATTTTAAAGTGATTGCACACATTTTGTCTGTTGTATATAAATTTAAGAATAATAAATTATGAATAGGAGATAAATTGGAAATCTAGGCGAGACTTTTGCTTTTAAACATTTGTTTGACAATGCTTATGAAATAGTAGATGGAAATTATTATGGTTCATCTGGGAAGCTTTGATATTGTTACTAAAAAGAATGATATCTTGAATTTTATAGATAAAATTTTAGAATGTTTATTCATTTGAGAACTTAGAATGCTCAATCAATAGAAGAAAATGATCAATATGGTAAAAACAACGTTAGAGTATATCATGTTTAATGGTTTAAGTCATATGGAGTATTCTCTTGATCTTATTTTTAATTTTAAGAGAAAAATTACATATTTGCTTGACATACTTGAAGGAGATCGCATTGAAATTTAATCAAGGCCAAGCTGGTGCCAATAATTTTTCAAAGGGAAATAAGGCTTCTTATTGGAAGAGAAAAAAAGTAAGTCCCGATATAAAAAACCAACCCGATACTAACAAACAAAATATTGTCCCTGTTGGCCTTAGGCATAATAAATCTGTAGGCATGAATTCTAGCAGGCAGGGGAATTATAAGGTGAATAGGCCAAAGGGTTACAGAAAAGAGTACAGGTCGCGAATAATTTTTAAAGAGCTGTGTCCTGTTTGTGAAAAGCTGATTAAAGAGGTTGCTTCTTGTATGTCTATGAAGTTTAGTAATGAAGATAAACCTATACATTTTGATTGTGCTATTAATAAACTAAAATCTGAAAATGAAATTTTAAAGAATGAGGATTTGATATACAGGGGTATTGGCAAATTTTTTGTTGTTGATAAATCTAGTAGAGGAAATAATTTGACTTTCAAGATCGTAAGAGAGATTGATTTTGAAAATTTAGAAGGGCGACCTAGCTGGCGTAAAAAAATCCTTAAAGATATGAATAAGGGATTTAAATTTGATTGACTATGAGAATAGCAGTTTTTCCTGGATCATTTGATCCTATTACTTGGGGGCATATTGAGGTAGTAGAGAGAGCCTCATTGATTTTTGATAAGGTTATTGTTCTTGTTGCTAAGAATAGTGTTAAGAGTTATTTACTTAGTGATATTGAAAGGTATGAACTTACTTGTGAAGTTATTGCGTCTTTAGGGTTTTCAAAGGTATTTGTAGATAAGTATGATGGACTCATTGTAAATTATGCTTTGGCGAATGATATTGGTTTTATCGTTAGAGGGATTAGGGTTTTTCATGATTTTGAATTTGAGTTTGAAAGGTATATCATTAACAAGGAGCTTAGTTCTGCCATAGATACGGTATTTTTACCGAGTAGTGCTAGATGTTTGTTTGTAAGGTCAGATTTTGTTAAGGAATTGATAAAGAATAAAAATTTTGACCTCTGTAAGTTTATTCCTGAGTTAGTTCAAAAGAAGTTAAAAGCTAAGTTTATTGACAAAGGGTCTTAATAATATATATATTATTAAGATAAATTTATTTATTTTAAGGAGACAAGTAAATGGCTGTTCCAAAATTTAAACCTTCAAAGTCTAGAAGCAGGACAAGGCGTAGTATCAATATGAGAAAAAAAATACCGCAACTTCAAGAATGTTTAAGCTGTGGTAATCTTGGGGTAAGGCACAGGATATGTCTAAAGTGTGGGTATTATAGAAATAATCAGTATTTGGAATTAGAATTGTAGTTTTAACGAGGAATATGTGTTTATGGAACAAAGTGAAATTTTTAAAAAGGTTAGGTCTATTATATCTGAACAGCTTGATAAAAAGGAAGATGAAATTACAATGGAATCTAGGTTTGTTGAGGATCTTGGTGCTGACAGTCTTGATATTTATGAACTTTTATATTTATTGGAAGAAGCATTTGATGATAAAATTCCAGAAAATGAGGCTAGTGAATTTGAAACAGTAGGTGATGTTGTTACATTCATTGATAAGAGAAAGAATTAGATGGTAGGGAATTCTGTTACAGTGAAGGTTGATGGAGATCGAAAAAGGCAATTAGATGAGTTTTTAATGAATTTGCATATCGATTTTGATGACACTGATTTGCTGAATACAGCTTTAAGTCATTCATCATATGCGAATGAACTGGAACAAAAATCTACCAATAATGAGAGATTGGAATTCTTAGGGGATTCTGTTCTTAATCTTATTATTACAGACTATTTATATAAGTTTTATCCTGACAAGAGCGAGGGGGAGCTTAGTAAAGCTAGGTCTTATATTGTTAGTGAAGATTCTCTTTCTAGTATTGCGAGAGAACTTGAGCTTGGTAGCTATCTTTTGCTTGGTAGGGGGGAAGAGAGTAATGATGGACGCAATAAGAAAGGCATCTTAGCGGATGCTATTGAGGCTTTTGTTGGTGCGATTTATCTTGATGGTGGATTTTTAAAAGCTTCGGCTTTTGTGGTAGAACTTTTTGATGTTCACATAAGGTTGATGTTTAATCGTGGCGACTTTAAGGACTATAAGAGTCTTCTTCAGGAATATGTTCAGAAGAAATATAAGATTTCACCAAGTTATAAATTAGCTAAAGAATCAGGTCCGGATCATAATAAGGTTTTTTGTGTAGAACTTTATGTAAATGAGAAATTTGTCTCAAATGGCAGAGGTAAGTCTAAGAAAGAAGCCGAAATGAGAGCAGCTGAGATGGCACTTAAGAATATTGAGAATATTGATCTTTAATATTTTTTACGCTTTGTATGAGAATTGATTTTTTGTTTAATTTGGGATTATTTAATACCTTTTTTAGTAAATCATTTAAGATTTGTCCGATATTTTTGGTTTCTGTTACTGTAAGATTTTTGATGTCATTTCCATTTATTTCTAATTCTTTCAAAGATAATGGATTGTTTAGTAGCTTTTTACTTTTTATCTTATTTATTATGAATTTAAATTTATGATCTTTGCCTTTAAGGGATCTATATATATCAAATATTTCCTTGTAATTTTCTTTGGTGGCTTTGCTAAGTAGGATCCTAGCATCGCTTAAATTTTTAATTTTTAGAGTGTTGATTTCATCAATGATGGATCGGTAAAATAATATTAATTTTATGTCTTTGTTTGAAAACCTGAGTAATTTCAATTTTTCGTTTAAAGATGATATGTCTTTTTTTATTGTGAGCATAACTATTGCCTTTAAATGAAATTTTTTTCTTTCGAGAAGAATAATTCTATTTTTTATCTTTTTATTTATTTCTATATTAAAAAAGTATTTGAAGAAATTTATTTTTTGTAGATAATAGATCCCTTTTATTGGGTTTTTTCCTTCTAAAAGTTTAATAAATTCATTGTTTATTCTCTCTTTAGATAAAGCCAAAATATTTTCTTTTTTGTATTTCATAGAAATTAAGGTTTTCTTGTCAATTATAAAGTCAAGAGTAGATGCAAATCTTGCTGCTCTTAAGATTCTAAGAGCATCTTCCTCTAACCTTTTGTTCGGATCACCTATACATTTTATTAGCCTTTTATTAAGGTCTCTTATTCCGTAATAGTAGTCTAGTATTTTGCAGTTGAGTATGTCCATTGCAATAGAATTTATTGTAAAATCTCTTCTTTGCAGATCTTCATTTAAGGTTTTTGTAAATTCTATTTTCTTAGGAGACCTTTTGTTTTCATAATCTTGGTCTATTCTATAAGTAGTGATTTCAAAAATTTTCTTATTAAAAATTATGCTTATTGTTCCATGTTTTATACCCGTTTGTATGTTATTTGGAAATAATCGTATTATTTCTTCTGGAGTTGCATTTGTTGTAAAGTCAAAATCATAAGGCGTTTTCTTAAGTAGTAAGTCTCTTAAGGCACCTCCGACTAGGAAAAACTCATAGTTATTACTATTGAAGATTTTACCAATTTTCATTATATCTTGACTATTAGTTCCTAAATTCATATAGAAATATATTATAGTTGAAATATTATTTTTTAAAAGAACTAGTTTATAATTTTAGGTTGTTCTTAAATTTTTAAGGAATGTTTATTATATTTTGATTTGATAATTTATAAATGAGGTTTTATGAACAAGAATGATATTAGTATCTATGCTTCTATTGATAGGCTTCCAAAAGATTCAAGGGATAGATTGATAAGAGAAATTAAAAAAAATTTAAGTTTAAATTCTTCAGGACTGTTTACAAATAATTCTAATCGTCTAGATTCAGATTCTGCAGCTCAGGTTGAGGATTATCTCTCAGAACATTTCATGGGGGAATCATTCTTGGTAAGGGTATGGATATGTATTTTAAATTTTTTTCAAAGAGAAAGGCGCAAAGAAGATATTTATAAGATCTACATTCTAAAAAGATTGGAAAATAGCGTTAATTATGTTTACAAAAATCCCGTAATAGATTTTAGGAAGGGATATCTACATATGGGTTTTGTAGAGATGTTTTTTGCCCTTTATCGTCATTCAGTGAAGCTTAAAGAATTTTTTAGGATGTTAGAGAACGGAAATGTTGTTGAGCAAACAATGCTTGAAGTTATTCAGAGCAAGATACCCAATTTTAAGCATAAAATGGAAGATTTTTTAGAATCTGGAGAATATGAGAAATTCTTAAAAAAAGAAAAAAGTCAGAATGATTTAGAAGAAGCTATTAAAGCAAAAATTAGTAATTATATTAATTCAATTTCTTTACAAACTTATAAAATGGTAGAAGATATATTTGAATTTTTTTATGTTCTAAATAGTTTTGCATTTTTTCCTTACAAGTCTTTTTTTTCCTTTTTCAATATAGAGTTTTTAGATGACATTGAAAATTTGGATGCTGTCAATCTTGATAATGCAATTAGTGCTAGTTTTGAGAGTGTTGACAAGTATTTCAGTGGTTTATTTGATCTTTTGCATACATTACGAAGTATTGAAGTAAATGAAGACATCCTAAGAATTATTATTAAAAATTATTTTTTCATAATGGAATCAGATGAAGATGGAATTTTGAGTGAGGAGAGTCTTTTAAAGGTTGATTCTGCATTTAAAAGTATTGTAAGCATTATGTCAAAAATTATTAGCTTGGCAAAAACTTTGCCTTATTTGGATGTTTTTAAAATTTATTATAAAAATCCAGTATTGAAACCTAAGAAGTATATTCCTTACCTAGATATAAGAAGCTTTTATGAAAATATTTTGTTTTTAAATGTTAATGGTCAAATTGTGAAGAAGCACAGTTCGACTTTAAAAGCTCTTATGAATAGGGAAATTAAAAGTTTAATTAAAAATTATAGTGTTATTTTAGATGTAAATAATTTAATATTTAAAGGAATTGATCTTGAATATTCTAATTTTAAAAAGCTTTACTTTCTTAATGAATTCTTTAAAACTATTTATGATATAACAATGATGGAGGTATTAAAGATCGTAAACAATGTAGTTCTTGTAAATAATGTTGACTTAAGGAATTCATTTATTAGTCTTGAGAAAAATATTAATACTTTAAGAAAGGAAATTTATGATGTTTGTTTTGAGCTTCATTATAGAAATGAGGAATATGAAAAATATAAAAGAGATGATAAAGATGATGATTCTTATAGGGAGAAAATTTTGGAGAGATGTTTAAACGAAATTAATACTATTGAAAGTCTAGTGATTAATTTCACAGATTATTTTATTGATCTTAAGAAAAAATATGTTGCTCTTTTGGAAAATAATAATGCCCTTATACAAAGTGCTTTAAATATCTCTTATAAATTATCTGCAGTAGATAATGAAAAAATTAGTTTAGCCTTTGTTATTGGAAATGTGCTATCTATAGTGAGTCAAGCGCTTTTTATAGTTGAGAATTTATAGATTATTGTGAAAACTTTGAAAACAGATAATCTAAAGTTATTATCAATTTTTATTAGAGGTTTAGTAGTTATATTATTTCTCAATTCTTTGCTTAGCCTATTTATGTTTTTGGCTGGTGCTTATAATATTTTCATGTATCCTTTTCAAAAGTTTTCTCTTGAATTCGCAATTGTATTGAGTTCTGTTTCCTTTGCGCTTGAGGCTACTAGATTAATATTTTTTTATCTGCTTATAAGGAAAAAAAATAGAAGTTACGGAATTTTGATTTTTAGTTTTCTCGTTTGTTTTTGTGCTTTTTTTATAAAAAGTGTTCTTTCTGTTGGTATGTAAGTGATTTATTTTTGAAGACCACTATTGACTAATAAATTTTATTTTTATAGACTAACTATTAGTGTTATGCCGACTTAGCTCAGCTGGCCAGAGCAGCGGTCTTGTAAACCGCAGGTCGTCGGTTCGAATCCGACAGTCGGCTTTTTGGGGCGGTACCGAAGTGGTTAACCGGGGCAGACTGTAAATCTGTTGGCATTGCCTACGTGGGTTCGAATCCCACCCTCCCCAATTTAACTGCGATCGATCTCGAGGGTTTGACTTATTGAGTGGGCTTTAAGTATATTTACTTTGTAAGGTATATTTTGAAGTTCATTCTAGTAGAACTTTTAATTAATATTTATAATTTGCCTGAAATCATGGAAGGGTGATTCTCTTTTAAAAAAGAGATTTTAAATTCTTATGGTAATGAAAAATTTTTTTATTTCCTTTTTTACGTTGCTTATTGTTATTTTGGTCTTTGTATGTTTTTTATATTTCTTAAATTCTTCTCCGTTTAAATCTGAGTTGGTATATGAATTTGAGGTTCAAAAAGGTTGGGGGGTGAAGAAAATTGCTGGGGAGCTTAAAAGACAAGGATTAATTAGGTCTGAGAAATTATTAATAGCTATTTCCTATCTTTTTGGTAGTGATAAAAACTTTAAAGAAGGAAAGTATTTAATTAGTAGCAATTGTTCAACTTTTGATGTATATAAAGAGATTTTGAAGGGAAGTCCTGTGCTGGACATTGGGATTACAATACCTGAGGGATATACCAGTAGAAGGATAGCTTTAAAGCTCAATAAATTTGGTATTATTGAGGATATTCAGAATTTTGTTGATTTGATAAATGATATCAGATTTATTAGCGAGTTTGGACTTAGTTATGAATCTCTTGAAGGGTTTTTATTTCCGGATACTTATAAATTTTATAGGGGTATGGATATGAAAGAAATAATTCGAGTTTTTGTTGGCAATTTTTTTAGCAAACTTGTTTCTATTGGAATAGATTATAGGTCTTATTCTAGTGAAGAGCTTTATAACAGAGTAATCATTGCTTCTATTGTTGAGCGTGAGTATAGGGTTAAGACTGAGGCAGCAGTCATGGCATCTGTTTTTTATAATAGAATTAGCTCTAATATGCCACTGCAGTCTTGTGCTACAATTGAATATATTATCACTGAAGAGCTTAAAAAACCTCACCCTAAAAGGATTTATTTTGCAGATTTAGAAATCAAATCTGATTATAATACTTATGTGAATAAAGGTTATCCACCAAGTCCGATCTCTAATGCTGGGAGTGTATCTCTGCGGGCAGCCTTTTTCCCAGATAGTACAAATTATTTATTTTTTGTTGTAAAAGACCCTAAGGCTGGAACTCATAAATTTTCTTCACATTATAGGGATCATCTTTTAGCTACAAATAGCTATATTCATAATTTTGTTACTAAGGATTAAAGGGTATGGAGTTTGCTAAAGTTATAGATTTAATTAAGGATAGAGTAGATATCGTAGAATTTATAGGTGAACGTGTTAAATTGGTTAAATCGGGATCATCTTATAAGGGGCTTTGCCCTTTTCATGCTGAAAGGACACCTTCTTTTTCTGTATCCCCTGATCAAAGGTTTTTTTATTGTTTTGGATGTAAGAAGGGTGGGGATGTCATAAGGTTTTTAATGGATATTGAAAAACTTAATTATAGTGATGCTGTTAAGTCTTTATGCAGTAGGATAGGAATACCATATGACAGCACCAAGAAAGACAGAGGAACTGAAAATGGAAGACAGAGTAAGGAAATAATTTCAAAAATATATGAATTAAACTCTAAGCTGGTTAGGTTCTTTTTGTTTTTATTTCGCAATAATCAAGAAGTTTTGAATTATATTTCTAAAGAGAGAAGAATATCTGAGGAAGTTATTAATCTATTTAATATTGGTTATTTGCAATTTGATGCTAAGGATGGGGCTAATTTTTATGATTTTTTGATTTCAAGGGGATATTCTACTGATATATTAAGCAAAAGTGGGTTGTTTTCAGCGAGAAACCAAAAGTTTTCAATTTTATCTGGCAGATTGATTTTTCCAATCAGAGATTTTAAAGGTAATGTGGTAGGATTTGGAGGTCGAAATTTAGTAGGAGGTAAGGGGTCTAAATATATTAATTTAAGCGAAACAGAAGCTTTTAAAAAAAAAGAATTACTTTATGGGTTCTATGAAGGCTTTTCTGCAATTAAGGGAAGTAGATCTGTAATATTAACAGAAGGCTATATGGATGTTCTCTCTTTTTTTACAGCTGGTGTAAAAATTGCGGTTTCTACACTTGGCACGGCCTTTTCAAAGGAGCATCTTGCTTTGATTAGAAGATATGCGGATAAAATAGTAATGTGTTTTGATGGTGATTCTGCGGGACTTTTAGCAACCTTTAAGGCTTATCAAGTTTGTTTGCCATTTGATATGCATATAAGTGTAATTAATATGAAGGATGGAGTAGATCCTGCGGATGTTTTGAAGAATGAGGGAGGGCATTATTTAAAAGAGATGCTTAAGGATACTTGCGAGGCATTTGATTATCTTTTGGATAAATATTCTGTTAAATATGATTTAAGTAAAATAGCAGATCTAAATGAAATGGTTGGTTTGTTTATAAAGTTAATAAGTTTATCAAATACTAATACGCAAAGAGATATGCTTTTGGCAAAGCTTGAGAGTAGGGTTGGTATTAAATTAGAAACTTTAAGAGAAGACTACTATAATATGCGAGAAAGGAATGCAATTGATAGTTTGAAGAGGAAATCATATTCTTATAATACAAATACCTATGAGAGATATTTGGTGATTGGCTTATTGAAAGACTTTAATTATTTTAATATAATAAGGCGTAATATTAGTGATAGTGACTTACACGATATTGATGTAAGAAAAGTTTTTATGTGCTTTGAAGACTTGTTTGATACTAATGAAGCCTTTTCATTACTTAATTTAAAAGAGTTTTTAAGAGATAAATATGGCGTTAGTGAAGGGTTTTTTCAAGATATGTTAAGCGTAGAGTTTGAAGTAGATAAGGAGATGGTTATACAGATTTTAGTTGCAATTAAAAAAAGGAGTTTAGAGGATCGTATTTTGGTTTTTAGGGAAATGAGCAGAAATAATTCTTTAATAGATGCTAAGACTCAAATAAGAGAATTGATGTTTTTGAATATGCAAATAAAAGACTTGAGGATATATTTAGATGAATAGTGTAGAGAATAAAGATTTGCAATATTTTCGAAAGAAGAATTCAAAATTAATAAGAGCTATCTTAAGTTATGTAGATGGCAGGAAAGTGATTACATTTGGAGATTTGTCTACTTTGCTCTCAGGAGATATGCTGGAACCTGAAAATATTGATTGTATTTATGGAATTCTTGAAGATGAGGGGATAAGCTTGATTAATAAAAAGATGGTAGTAGAAGACTGTGATGGTGATTTTGATATTCATGATGAATTAGGCGAGACAAATAGAGTTGATAGCCAGGGTATGATTTTAAATCATAATGTTTCAGGTGACGATGAAATTGACGATGATGATAAATTGGATGAATTTGAGGATGAGGCTGAGGCTTTAGAAAAGGAAGATTTTAATTCCGGGTATGTTAAGAGTGGGTTACTAAAAGATAATAATTCTGAAGATCCAATAAGACTTTATTTAAAAGAAATAGGAAAGGAATTTTTGCTGACTGGAAATCAGGAGGTTGAACTTGCAAAACAAATGGATTCTGGTGAGAGTATCATTGAGAACATTCTTAAGAATGAAGGGCTTGTTATAGAGAATTATTATAATTTGGTTAATGCTATTTATTCGAGAGTAGAAAGGGAAGAGTTTTTTAAGAAGGAGAAAGATAGGGAAAAGGATAATAATGCGGATTACTATAACAAAAAAAAAAGAATCACTTCTTTTTACAAGGTTTCACTAAAGCCATTTCAGGAACGTTTGATAGGTTATATTGAAAATAAGCATAGATTATATGAGCTTGGGGAAGATATTTTTGAAGAAAGTATCACTAATGAGAGGCTTGCTATAAAAGAAATGCTTAAGTCTGTTCCTTTGTATCAGGAAGAGTTACGAATTTTCTCAGATGATTATATTGACTCTGCTAGCAAGATAAAAGATTTAAAGAGGCAACAAAAATCCATATTGGATAGATTGAAGATAGATAAAATAAGGAATCTTAGAATTCTTGGGAGAGATTTAGCTATTCCTGAAAAACGGGAGAAAATAGAAAAATCTTTAAATATGCGTGAAGACTTAGTTAAGGAACAGATTACAGAGGCACAGCTTGCTCAAAAGGAACTTGAGAGAATTGAGATGTATTATGAATATCCAATGGATAAGATAATAAGCATGTCTGAGGAAATTCTTAAGGGTAAGCAGATGATGCAACATGCAAAAGATCAGCTTATTAAGGCTAATTTAAGGCTTGTGGTAAGCATTGCTAAGAAGTATGCTAACAGGGGTTTGCATTTCTTTGATCTTGTGCAAGAGGGCAATATTGGTTTAATTAAGGCAGTCGAAAAATTTGAGTACAAGAGAGGATTTAAGTTTTCTACTTATGCTACATGGTGGATTCGTCAGGCAATAACAAGATCAATCTCAGACCAGGCACGTACAATCCGTGTCCCTGTTCATATGATTGAGCAAATAAATAGGTTAAATAGAGAAACAAGGTATTTAGTTCAAGTGTTGGGTAAAGATCCAACAGATGAGGAGCTCTCAACTAGACTTGGGTGGGATCTTAAAAAGGTAAAGACTGTAAAAAATGTTTCAAGAGAGCCTGTGTCACTTGAAACTCCAATTGGGGAAGAAGAGGATTCTGTGCTTAGTGATTTCATTGAGGATAAGGCAATCAAAAATCCAGCAAATCACACATCTTTTGTTGTTTTGCAGGATCAAATAAGATCAATTCTTGGTACTCTTCCAGAGAGAGAGCAAGAAGTTGTCAAGATGAGGTTTGGTCTTGAGGATGGATATTCTTTAACACTTGAAGAAGTTGGACTTCATTTTAATGTTACAAGAGAAAGAATTAGGCAGATTGAATCTAAGGCTTTAAGGCGACTTAAGAACCCTAAGAAGACTCAAAAGCTTAAAGATTATTTGGAAGATTTAAATTAAGGAGGATTCATGAAAAGTAATATTGAGATATTGAAAAACCTTGAAGGCATATATAAAGTTAAGTTCAAGCTTGAGGAAAGACAAAAGGTTATACCCAAATATTTGCAAGTCAAGAAAACTCAAATTGATGAACTTATTGAGGCTTTTGCTGAATTACAGCTCAAATTTAAAGACTATCAAAAAGATGACGCGTCTTTAAAATTAGATATTCAAGACATTAATGCGAGAAAGAGTAAAGCAGAAGAAAAAATTGATAGCATTAAAACTCAAAGGGAATATGAGGCCCTTGAGAAAGAATTACAGACTATCATTGATGATGAGGTGATTATTAGAAAGAAAATGACGCATGTTACTGGACTTAAGACAAAGGTAGATAAAGAAATAACAGAGGTTAGAAATAAGCTTGAGGGTGAACAAGATATTTATGCTACCGAGAGTACTGATCTTGAAGTTGAGCTTTTAGAGATTGAACAAAAGCTTTCTGATATAAAGAGCGAGGAACAAAAATATGCTTCTCGAATGGACGAAGATTTTTTGTTTAAATTTCAAAGAATTATTAGAAATAAATCAAATGGGGTAGTTCCTTTGGTTGAAAATGTTTGTAAGGGTTGTCATATGATACTTCCTGTTGAATTCGCAAACAAGGTAAGGCGTGAGCCAGATGATATTAAGTTCTGCCCTTATTGTAGTAGAATACTTTATTATCAGGAGAGATTTGAAGTTGGTTTGGGAATGATTCCTGGAAGTTTGGCAGATCTTATTGAATAATATTTTATTTTGTATTTTTTTGAGTTGATACCCAGTCATCGCTTAAACTACTTGAGTATTTTAAGAGGAAAGTCCGAGCTCCAATAAGAGCATGATGCTAGGTAATGCCTAGGAGTTTTAAACTTAAGAGAGTGTCACAGAAAATTACCGCCTTTTAGGGTAAGGGTGAAAAGGTGAGGTAAGAGCTCACCGCTTATTTAGTGATAAGTAAGGCCAAGACAAACCTCATTGGGAGCAAAATCAAGTATGCAAGTTTCCTTAGCTCTTGAGGATACGCTTGTGGGTGGATTGCATGATTTTTTCAGTGATGAAAAAGCAAGATAGATGATGACGTAATACAGAACTCGGCTTATGGGTGTTAACTTAAATTTTATAGAGAGTCTTTATGGGAATAAAGTATGTCAGATATGTTTTTTATTTGTTTATGGTTTTGGTACTTTGTTTCTTTATTTTTTATGTTCTATCTTATTTTAAAGCCTTTTCTAATTCTTATTTAAGAGCAGGACCTACTGAGGTAAATTTGCTTGTTCTTTGGGAGAATAAAGAATATAAGGAAATAATAGATTATGCTGAAAATGATCTTAAGGGGAACAAATTTGATTTTAATCTAAATTTACTTCTTGGGTATTCATATTTTTATTATTCCTTAATGTTAAATGATACTTACTTAAAAAGTCAATTTTTAGATAGTGCGATAGAAAGGTTAAGATTTTTAATGTCCATAAATGATGATATTCCTATGGGTTCGCTTTATTATATATTAGGGAAGGCTTATTCTCATAAGGGTGAATACTATAGTGAACTTTCTGTCAAATATTTAAATAAAGCCTTATCCTCAAGTAGTTTTGACTTTATGAGCATGAAAGAGGATATTTTTGAATATTTAGGATATTCTTATCAACTTTTAAGAGACTATAGGGCTAGTTTAAAGTTTTTTGAAAAAGCTTACAGGGAAAATAGGTCTGATCTTGTTCTTTGGAGTTTGGCATATGTTAATTATAAGATGGGAAATATTGATAAGAGTATTGAGTATATAAATCACTTTATGAAAGAAGAGAATAAATCATTTAGGAATGAAAAAAGTGATGATAATTTAATGCAAAAGGTATATTTACTGTATGGAGATATCTTTTTAGAGAAGGGTGCTTATGAAGATGCTTTTAGCTATTACAATAAAGCCTTAAAAATTAATAGTTCAAATCCTAATGTTTATGTTAAAATAGGAGATATATATAGAAAAAGAGACAAAGATTACCCTAAAGCTCGAAAATATTGGAGGGAGGCATTAAGCATTAATCCTTATTTAGAAGAAGCAAGGGAGAGACTTAAGATTGGCTTGGAAGATTTTTAAGGGAGGCTTGATTTGAATTTATTTAAATCGTTTTTGATAGATATTGGCATTGATCTTGGCACATGCAATACTCTAGTTTATATTAAAGATTATGGTGTGGTGATGAGCGAGCCTTCAGTTGTTGCTGTTGATGTTACTAAGAATAATAGAGTAGTTGCTGTTGGGCGTAATGCAAAGAAGATGCTTTGGAAAACTCCAGAGAACATTAAGGCTGTAAGACCACTCCGTGACGGTGTTATTGCTGACATTGAGAATACAGAGAAAATGATTAAATATTTCATAAGTCAGATTTTTTCTAGAAAAAAATTATTCTTTAAACCAAGAATGGTAATAGGAGTCCCGACTTGCATTACGGAAGTTGAGAGGAGAGCTGTTAAAGAGAGTGCTATGAATGCTGGTGCGCGTGAGGTTAAGGTTATTGAGGAATCTCTTGCAGCTGCTATTGGATCTGACATTCCCATTTTTGAGCCAACAGGCCATATGGTATGTGATATTGGAGGGGGCACTACTGAGATATCTGTTATTTCTCTTGGTGGCATGGTGGTAAGTAGAGCTATTCGGACGGGTGGGGATGAGTTTGATGAGAGTATCATAAAGTATATGCGGAATGCTCATAACATCATTATTGGACAGCAAACGGCAGAAAAATTAAAAATCAAGATAGGCAATGTTTATCCAGATATTCATAATTTGAAGGTAGAGACAATAGATATTAAGGGGACAGATGCTGTTACGGGTCTTCCTAGAAAGCAAATTATTGATTCTATGGAAGTAAGGGAGTCTTTGCAAGAACCTATTAGTACTGTTGTTGATGAAGTTAAGAGAACTCTTGGGGCAACTCCTCCAGAGCTTGCGACAGATATTGTTGAGCGAGGGATCATATTAACAGGAGGTGGAGCACTTCTTAAGGGGCTTAATAGATTGTTATCAAAAGAGACAGGAGTGCCGGTTTATGTTGCAGATAATCCTCTTTTATCTGTGGCTGTTGGAGCGGGTTTGTTTTATGATTATGCCAATAGGATAGATATTAGTAAGAGTATATATAGCTTTATTAATGAATAGATATGAAGTTTCTTGTTGATTTCAAGAATTTTATTAAAGTATTAGCTGTATTAATATTTGCCAGTATCCTTATGATTTATGATTCAAGCGATGCTAAGAAAGGCAAGAAAGATGATTTTTTTGTTTTTAGTTTGAATTCATATGTTCAAGATAGCATGCATGGATTTCTTAATTTTGTTTCTAGTATTTTTAAAGCAATAAATGAATATAAGGATCATGGTGAAATAATAGAAGCATATAAGAAGAGAATACAGCAACTTGAGATAGTTACTCAAAATGTGCAAGTGCTAAGACAGGAAAATTCTAGACTTAAGGAACAGCTTGGGTTTTATTTATCAGACTATAATGGCTTTATTGCAGCTGAAATAATTTATTTAAATTATTCAAACATTTCATCTTTAATGGCAATTAATAAGGGCTATAATGATGGTGTTCAAAAAGATATGATCGCTGTTGCTTATCAGGATGGATTTAGTGGCCTTGTTGGAAAAATTGTTAGAGTTTATGCAGATACTTCGAGAATTTTACCTTTAACTAGTTATGAGAATTTTGTTTCTGCAAGAATTCAAAATAGCAAATTCATTGGTCTTGTTGAGGGTAAGGGATATGGGAAGGCTCTTGAGATGAATTATGTTAATAGGTTGGCTGAAAATGATTTAAGGGTGGGTGAACCTGTTGTTACTTCTGGGTTTAGCGATTATCCAAGTGGAATTTATATAGGTACAATTACTCATTTCAATGTTCTTGAATATAATTCACTTTTAAATATTAAAATAGAACCTGTAATAGTGCTGGATAAGTTAGAATATGTTTTTTTGATTAAAGATAACAAGAGGATAAAAGAGTGATATCTTTTGTATTATACTATATTAGTAGTGTAATTTTGGGACAAATTTTTCAGTATTATTTCGCTGTTAATTTTTCTTTTTCGGTAGACATATTTTTAATTCTTTTAATTTTTAATTCTCTAAACTGCGTTTTCAATGTAGGTTTGATCTCAAGCATTTTACATGGGTTTATTATGGACTATTTTACTGGATTGCCACTTGGATTTTTTGTTTTTAGTTATGTTTTGATATTTTATGTATTTGGAAAAATTAAGTTTATCTTGCCTAAGAGGATGCTTAGTATGACAATGTTTTTTATTTTATCAAAATTTATAATTTGGTTTGTAGCGATGTCTTTTGCGGATTTTGTTGATCTTAAAGGATTTAATTATACGATATTTAATCTTAATCTTATTGTAAATATAATATTTATAAATTTTTTATATCCAATTTTAAGTTATTTTACGAGAAATCTTTATGCTTTTAGAGAGGAATATTAGAATGAAAGTTATTTTTAAGGAACGCTATAGATTTGGGTTACTTCTTTTAAGCTTTGTGTTTTTTATTTATCTTTTTACCTTATTTAAGATGCAGATTGGGAAGCACTTATTTTACGATAGAGAAGCAACAGTTCTTTTATCTAGAGTGGAGAAAATGAATGCTTCAAGAGGTGAAATTTTGGACTCAAACTTTAATGTTATTGCAAATAATCTTACAGCATTTGTTTTAAAAATTAGTTTAGAACAATATTATGGAATGTCTCTTGAGGATAGAGATGAAATGTTAGATTTTCTGTCCATTACTCTAGGTATTGGAAGGGCGTTTATTCTCTCTAAAATTGAGGCTCCTAGAGGGTATTTAAGAGATGTTGAAATAGTTGAACTTAGTCCAGAAATGTTATTTAGAATATCTGAGAGAAGAAATTATTATCCTGCACTTTTATGGACATATTCTTTTAAAAGAAATTATTCAGTGGATGATTCTTATTCTCATCCTATTGGGTATGTTGGCAAGATTAATCAACGAGAACTTCGTTCTTTTTATAATGTTAAAGGATATGATAATAATTCTACAATAGGCAAACTGGGCGTTGAACAAATTTATGATAGCTATATTAGAGGCAAGGAAGGTTTAATAAAATATAAGGTAGATTCTCGAGAGAGGAAAATTGACAGTGGCTCTATTATAGAGGATATGACCCCTGGCAATAATATTGTTTTAAATATTAACCAGGATATTCAAATGCTTGCCAAGAATACTTTAGGTGAGAGATATGGATCTGTAGTGATACTAAAGCCTTCAACAGGGGGTGTTCTGGCGCTTCATAATTATCCTTATTATTCAATGAATGATATTTACAATAAGCATTCTAAAAAAGATTATTCTTTCCTTAACAGAGCAATACAGTCGGTTTATCCTCCTGCGTCTGTTTTTAAATTGATTATGACTACTGCAATATTGGAAGAAAAAGTCCTCGATAAAGATAGAAAAATACATTGCCCAGGATATTTTAAGGTAGGTAATAGAGTTTTTCATTGTTGGAATCGTTCTGGTCATGGTTATGTCAATTTGGAAGAGGCTGTTGCACATTCGTGTAATGTTTATTTTTATACATTGGGGCTTAAATACCTTGGCGTTGAAAAAATACTTAAGTATGCAAGAGAGTATGGTCTTGGGGAGAAAACTGGCATTGATTTGCCAAATGAGGTATCCGGTCTTCTTCCGAGTCCAGAATGGAAGGAAAAGACTTTTAAGCAACCTTGGGTAGGTGGTGATACTGTAAATTTTTCAATAGGTCAAGGATTTTTAAGTGCGACTCCTATTCAGATTGCTAATATGGTAGCTATGATTGCAAATGAGGGGGTTGTTTACAAACCAAGAGTTGTGAATAGAATTTTGAATGGGAATACTAATGAAATTATTCTTGAAAATTCTCCTGAAATTCTAAGAAAAACAGATATTATTAGCAAGAATACTTTTAAGCTTGTAAAGAAGTATATGCGAAGTGTTATAACTTATGGCACGGCAAGAAATTCAGTCCTTACAAAAGCTGTAGAGGTTGGAGGAAAGACAGGTACGGGTCAAACTGGTATTACGGGACTTGAAAATAGTTCTTTTGTTGGTCTTGCTCCTTATGATGGTCCATCTGATGAACAAGTTGTTATTTTTAGTTTGGTTGAAGGACAAAGTAATGCAGATATGTGGCCTGCCAAATCTGTAGATTTGATGATGCAAGGTATCTTTGCTAAGCAAAGTTATAAGGATATCCTTAGAGAATATAGACCATGGTACATTAGATAAGTAGATGGCCGTTTTTAGAAAAAATTATGATTGCTTGACATTATTTAGTTTGGCGATGATATCTTGTGTTGGAGTTTTGCTTATATATTCTAGTGATTATACTTCTAGTGGTTCTTTAATAAAAGTTGAATATATTAAGCAAAGCATATGGATACTTGTTGGATTTTTTTTAATTTTTATAATAGGAAGATACAATCTTAAGATTCTTTATGGGATAACTTATCCTTTATATTTTTTATTGGTAGCTTCTTTGATTTTTACTGCCCTTTTTGGCGTTACTGTTAATGGAGCGAGATCTTGGATTGGCATTTGGAAATTAGGGGGGCAGCCTTCAGAATTTGGCAAAATTATTAGTATTTTGGCTCTTGCTAGGTTTTACAGTAGTCGGAGAGATTCTAACGATCTTTTTGTTTTTATTTTTGCTTTTATTTTAATTTCTCCTGTTATTTTGCTTGTATTTTTGCAGCCTGACTTTGGTACCGCTGTAGTTTACTTGATTGTATTTATATTTATTTCTTTTTTTGCTGGTATAGATTTATACTATATATTGTATTTTACTTTAACAGGCTTTTTTTCATTTTTTTTTGTAGTACTACCAGTTTGGTATGAATATAAGTCGGATATGGGCAATATATTATATTTAATTTTTTCAAATAATTTTTATTTTCAAATAGCTTTATTGGTATTAATTTTGGTATTTTTATCTTCCACTGTAGGTTTTTTCGTTTCAAAATACAATTTAAGTATTAGACTTGCTTATTTTTATATATTTTTTGTAAGTTCAATTTTACTAAGTTCGGCTTTTTTATCTAAATTGCTTTTAAAAGTAATGAAACCTTATCAAGTTAAAAGATTTTTAGTGTTTTTAGATCCAAATATCGATCTTAAAGGAGCTGGCTGGAATTTAAATCAAGTCAAAATTGCAATTGGCTCTGGTGGTGTTTTTGGCAAAGGCTTTTTAAAGGGTCCTTATACTCATGCAAATTATGTACCATCTCAGAGTACAGATTTTATTTTTTCAATCCTTGCCGAAGAATTTGGCTTTATAGGAGTTAGTACAGTTTTGATATTATTTTTCTTTATTTTCTTCAGGATCTTAATAATAATGAATAAAAGCAAAGATAGATATTTGTCCTTGATTTTATCTGGTATATTGGGTCTTTTATTTTTTCATACTTCTTTTAATATTGGGATGTCTTTGGGACTCTTGCCAATTACAGGAATACCTTTACCTTTCCTCTCTTACGGTGGGTCGTCTACTATTACTTTCTTTGTAGCTATGGCTCTTTATTTTAATATTGAGTCTATAGTAACCATGGATTAGGCAACTTTATTTATTAGTTCTTGTTATTTTATCTAATTTTTTTGTATATTTTAGTCAGGTATTTTATTGTTTATTTGTGAGCATTGTTAAAGTTTAAATGTATCTTGTGTATGTAAAGCTTAAAAGGTGTTATTATGAGTGAAGAGTTAGACAAAGATGGTATCCTTTATAGGAAGAGACATTCAGTTGCTCATGTTATGGCAGAAGCTGTACTTGAGTTATTTCCCAATACTAAGATTGCGATAGGTCCTCCAATTAAAGATGGGTTTTATTATGATTTTGACTTCGAAAAACATATTACGGAGGATGATCTTTTATCAATAGAGAAAAAGATGAAAGAGATTTTAAAGACTGGGAGTTCTTTTATAAGGGAAATGGTAACTAAAGAGCATGCCTTAACTCTTTTCAAAAATGAGCCTTACAAAATAGATTTAATTAAAGATCTTATTGAAGGTGAAATTTCAATATATAAAAGCCATAATTTTGTTGACCTTTGTAAGGGGCCGCATATTGATAATATGCGTAAAATTGATCCGAAGGCATTTAAGCTGACTAGTATTGCTGGTGCTTACTGGCGTGGCGATGAGAAGAATAAAATGCTTACCCGTATTTATGGAACTTTGTGGAACAATGAAAAAGAATTAAAGGAATATCTTAACTTACGAGAAGAGATAAAAAAGAGAGATCACAGAAAACTTGGGCGAGAGCTTGATTTGTTTTCTGTACATGAAGAGATAGGGCCTGGGCTCATATTTTTTCACCCTAATGGTGCTAGGATAAGAGCTTTGATAGAAGATTTTTGGAGAGAGGAACATTTTAAGAATGGCTATGATATTCTCTTCACACCTCATATTGGTAAATCTTGGCTTTGGGAAACCTCTGGGCACTTAGATTTTTATAAAGAAAGTATGTTTGAGAAAATAGGGATGGATAGGAGTAACTATTATATTAAGCCTATGAATTGTCCGTTTCATATTGCGATTTATAATTCTGGAAAGCATTCTTATAGAGATTTACCGTTTAGGTGGGCTGAACTTGGTACTGTGTATCGTTATGAGAAGATAGGTGTTCTTCATGGAACTATGCGTGTTAGAGGATTTACTCAGGATGATGCTCATATTATATGTACTTATGAGCAAGTTAAGGCTGAGATTGAAGAGGTTTTAAGATTTGCACTTTATATGTGGGATAAATTTGGATTTACTAATTTGAAAGCATATCTTTCTACAAAACCAGAAAAGTCTGTAGGGGATGATGATGATTGGGAGATGTCTGTACGAGTTTTAGAGGAAGCTTTAAGCGATCTTAATATTTCTTATGATATTGATGAGGGAGGCGGAGCTTTTTATGGGCCTAAGATTGATCTTAAAATAATTGATTCTCTGCATCGAGAGTGGCAAATGAGTACAATTCAGTTTGATTTTAATCTTCCTGAAAGATTTAAAATGACTTATACAGCAGAAGATGGTAAGGAAAAGCGACCTTTTATGATTCATCGAGCTCTTCTTGGATCTATTGAAAGATTTTTTGGAATTTTGGTAGAACATTATGGTGGGGCATTTCCTGTGTGGCTAGCACCTCTTCAAGTTGTAATTATTCCTGTAAATAATATTGTAGAAAAATATACATTAGAGATATTGTCTAGATTTAAGGATGAGGGTATTAGGATAAAACTTGATAGTGACTCTAATACAAGGATGAATGCAAAAATTAGGGAGTATCAAGTCAAAAAAATACCTTATATGTTTATAATCGGAGAGAAAGAGATGGTAGAGGGAAAAATTTCTATTAGAACTAGAACAAATGAACAGATTAATGGACTTGAATTAAAAGAGGCTCTTGAATTTGTGAAATTAAAGTTAAATAATAAGGAGATTTTATAAATTGAATATCAAGAATATTATTAGTCCTAATAGAATAACTTTTTTTAGGATTATACTGTCTTTTATTATATTGTTTATATTATTTCTTGAAGATTTTTGGAATCCTTATTTATTTTTAAGTTTGATTTGGTTTTTAATTATTTTTAATGAATTGACAGATATTCTTGATGGATATATTGCTAGGAAATATGGTTTGATTAGTAGTATAGGAAAGGTTTTAGATCCTTATGCAGATGTGTTGCAGCATTTAACGTATTTTGTTTTTTTCTTTGCTAAAGGTATTACTCCGTATTATTTTTTTGTGATATTTGTATACCGTGAAATTTCTATTGGATTTCTTAGAAATTTAATTATGCAGTTTAATGTAGTTCAGCCGGCTAAGTTTTCAGGCAAATTAAAATCATTATTTTACGCTATTGCAACATTTGCTAGTCTTTTTCTGTATACCCTAGACAAATTAAAAGTTACGCTGTTGCTTGATAGGTTTATGAGTTCAATTTTAAATCTAAATTTTACTTTTTCTTTTGTTGTTGGCATGATATATGCTATATCTGCCTCTCTAACCATTATATCTTTTATTGATTATATTGTGATATTTTTGGATCTTAAAAAATATGAGAAATAATATATTGATATTTTTCTTGTTAGTAACTTTTTATTCTTATGCTCAGGTGAATCAAGTATTAACGGAAATTAGTCCTTTAAGTATCTCAAGTAAAAGTGGGAAGGGGAGTATTTATTTAAGGGTTAGTAAGTCTTCTAACTATATCTTAACTTTTGATAGTTTAATGGACTCGGATTTTGTTTATATGATTTATGATATTGTGGATAAGAGGTACATAACAGATAAGGTAAAAAAAAGAGATGCCAAAATTAAATTGGATAAAGAACGCCTCTATGCGGTAATCTATATTACCTCTGAGGATGCCAGCATTAATGTATCTATTACTGATTTAGATTTATCAATTATAAGTGACAATATTCTAAAGGCGAAAGCATCTAATATAAAAAAAGAAGATAAGATTTTTTTATTAAAGGATTTGCCAAGCTTACGGCTAGACTTTAAACTTAAAAAGTATATCTTAAGAATCCACAAGCGCAATATCTATCTTGCTTATCAGATGGAAGGTAGTGATAATATTAAGGTTTCTGCATTTATTGAGAATATTGGTTGGTTTGATATTAACTCTGCTGTTAATGAAAATGTTACTGATGTTGTGTACTTTGATTTTGCAATTAATTCTAAAGGAGAATTATATGTTGCATTTGCTACTAAGAGTACTAATAACTTTTTTAGCGAACTTCTAGTTAAGAAATTTAATAGTCGAAAGTGGATTGATATTAGTCCTAAGCTTAGAGACAATATTGGGGGTTTAGTAAATATTAGCATTGATAAAAGAGATAATTTGTATTTAGCCTATTTAAGAGAAGCTGGGAGTGAATATAAGATAAATTTTATTATAAATAAAGGATACGGCAATGCTTGGAGTAGTGCTATAGGTTCTTATATATCTAAAGGTAATGCTAATATTGATGCTTCCAATATTGGCATTATTTCCGACCCTTTTTTGGGAATTTTCTATAATTATAAAATAGACAATTATGTTAAGTCTGAGTTTGTTATTGATAAGGGTAAAATTTGGTCAAATACAAATACACAGTCTGCAAATATGGCAAATTCTGTAAAAATTCTTGCTAGTTCTAAATCTAACCAGGTTATTTTAAGCTATATAACAAAGGATAGACCTGTCATAAGTATATCTACCTTGAAATGTGATGAATGGCGAAATATAAGTCCAAATATTAGCATTAATGGTATAAATAGTGATATTGTAAGTTATAGGGGTACCTTGTTCTTAACCTTTGAAGATGGCAATGATATTAGACTTATTTATTTTGATAATAATGATTGGTATTTCTTAAATGGATCTGAAATTTTTGGAGAGTCTGTTTGTAAGCCTCAGTTTGGGAATTATCAAAACGAGGGATTTGTATTATCATATTTTAGATTGGACTTAAAAGTTTTATTTCTTAGACTTGTTAGCTGATATTAATTCGTAGTAAGATTTTTTTTCAATATTGTTGTTTAGTTGAAATTCTTTCATTATTTCGTAGATTTCTGTTTTAGCCAGATTTAATTCACTCTGATCATAAATTATTTTTTCTACTTCTAAGAAAAAGCCAAGATTATCAATTTCATTGATTTCTATATTTAGGGTATCTTTTTTATAAATTAGACTTTTTTTAAGTTTTTTGTATAGTATTTTGAAATTGATTTCCTCTAGGAACAATATAAAATTATTTATGTCGTCTACTCTAAATTCAATTTCCTTATTGACTTCTATATCACCATCTAAAGATTTGACCTTAAATGTTACAATCTCTCCTGAGGTATTAAACTTTCTTATTCTAATTGTTTTTTTTGTGTCGCAGTAGTAGGTATCATTTTTAACTTCTTCTTTAATAAATCGGAACTTTTTATTGGCTAATTTTAGAATTCTCCTAAGTTCATTTTTTGGAATGAACGCCTTAGATTCAATTTCTAGCATGTATTAAAAATAGTAAAATTATGGTAATATTTCAATATTCTATAATGAAACTTTTTTAAACAGTATCTAATGTATCTTTTTATATGTTATGTTGAAATTTGAGTTTAGTGATAGGTTTTTTCTTTTTAGTTATTTTATCTTGATTATGTTTTTGGGATCTCTTTTGTTGTCATTACCTATTGCTTGGAATGGTGAGGAAAAATTAGAGTACATAGATGCTCTCTTTACATCCGTATCTGCTGTTAGCATTACGGGTCTTGTTACTGTTAAAATGGAGAATTTTTCTACCTTTGGATTTATAGTTATAATGATGTTGATACAATTTGGAGGACTTGGGTTTATAACTATGACCACTTTTTATTTGCTTATTCCTAAGCGCAAGTTGAAGTTGGCAGATGCTAGAATAATAAAGCAATACTCTCTTTCAAATATTGAGTACAATCCCATTAAGATTTTAAAAAGTATACTTTTGGTAACTTTTTTAATTGAACTAATTGGACTAATATTAATATTAGTATGTTTTAAACTTAGGGGTGTTAGTATTTCATTTCTTGAGGCCTTGTTTACGGCAATTTCAGCATTTTGTAATGCAGGATTTTCTATGCATTCTGAAAGTATTTATGCTTGGCGTGATGTCCCTGAGGCTATAGTTGTCATTGCTATTTTGATTATTTGTGGAGGGCTTGGGTTTATGGTATATCGTGATGTTACTAATACTATTAAATATCGAAAAAAACTTTCTCTTCATGCTAAAATTGTTTTTTTACTTAGTTTTTTTTTGGTTGTTTTTGGGGCAATTATATTCTTTTTCTCAGAAATTCATAAACTTAAGGAGGGTTATTCTTGCGGAACTCTTATATTGAATTCAATATTTTATTCAATAAGTACAAGAACGGCTGGTTTTAATTATCTTGAAAATTCTACAATTACAGGTAGAACCCAGATGCTTTCCTTACCATTTATGTTCATTGGTGGTGCACCTGGATCAACAGCTGGAGGAATCAAGATTACTACCTTTTTTTTAATTGTGCTTGCGGCAATAAAAGCTCAGGATGGTAATGGTTATATTATTGGTTCATATAAAGTTTCGATTGATAGCATAAGATTTGCTCTTTTGTTTTTTGTAAGAGCTGTTTTTATTCTATGTTTTTCATTTTTTATGATTCTTGCTACTGAGGGCGGAGGTAATTGGAGAGTGATTGATTTAGGATATGAGGTTTTTTCTGCTTTTGGGACTGTTGGGTTTTCAGTTGGTGTTACCCAGGATTTGTCATTTTTGGGTAAAATAATTATAATTTTTACTATGTTTGCAGGTCGGATAGGTCTTTTTTCTATGACGATTTTTGTTTCTCGGAGATCTCGTTTTGAAGAATTTACAAGACCAAGACAAGATATTCTGGTAGGTTAGGCAGGGGTGTGAAGACATTTGTTATTATTGGCCTTAGCAACTTAGGAATTCATCTTCTTGAAGATTTGAGTAAACTTGATTGTCAAATTATTATTGTTGACACGTCAAAGGAGTTAGTTGAAGGATATGATGTTATTGCTACAGAAAGTTTTATTCTTGATCAATTTACTAAAAATGCTTTAAAAAAAATAATTCCTGTAGATACTGATGCTGTTATTATTGATTTTGATGATGACCTTGGAAAGAGTGCTCTTGTTACTCATTATTGTAATCTTTTAGGTGTAAGGGAGATATATGTTAAAACTGAAGATAGGGATGATGCTGAGATATTAAAGACTCTTGGAGCTACAAAAATTATATTCCCAAGTAAGGATGCTGCAAGAAGATTGACTCCGCTATTAGTTTCGCCTAATCTTTCAACATACAATATAATTGGCTATGATATTATTGTTGCTGAGACTGTTATTCCTAAGGAATATGTTGGCAAAACCCTTCTTGAAGCTGATCTGAGAAGAGAGAAGGGTATTACTGTTATTGCAGTTAGAAATTTAAGTAATTCTAGGTATGAATTTGTAGATGGGGATTATTTTTTTTTAAAAGATGATAAAATTGTGATTTGTGGTAAACCTGACAGCATTGAGAATTTTACAAATAATAAGGATTTAATCAAGGATTTAATTGCGGCTTCTAAAGCAGAAGAGACTTCTTACAAGTCGGAATCTAAAAGATTGGGATTCTTAAGGTTTTTTGATTTCATGAAAAAGTTTAATAAGGATAAGAAAAACGATTAATAGGATTTTAAGATGACTAAGATTATTCCTGTTGCAAGTGGGAAAGGAGGTGTTGGAAAGACATCTTTTGTTGCTAATATTGGCTATAAACTTTCGAGTTTAGGAAAGACTGTAATACTTATTGATCTTGATCTTGGTGGTTCTAACCTACATACATGCTTAGGAGTTAAGAATACCGGTACTGGAATAGGTTCTTTTATCAATAAGCGTGAAAAGGACTTCTCGAATTTAATTGTTGAAACTCCTTATGATAGGCTTTATCTAATACCAGGAGATGCTCTTTATGCGGGAACGGCCAATCTCCCTTTTCCTATCAAAAAGAAGATAATAGACTCGATTCAAAGAGATCTTGTTGCAGATTTTATTTTCATAGATTTAGGTTCAGGCACATCTTACAACACAGTAGATTTTTATTTGGCAGCTTATAGTGGTATAATTGTAACTGTTCCAGAAACCCCTTCAATACTTAATGCTTATTCGTTTTTAAAGAATGCACTTTATCGACTTTTATATTTAGGATTTCCTGCTAAGAGCCCTGAGCGTGAATATATTAGTAATTTTTTTAAAGATAAAATAGAGGGTACAAATGTTAAATTTAAAGATTTAGTTACAGGAATTGAGCTTATATCTTTAAGTTCGTCGCTTAAGATAAAAAAGATGATGAATAATTTTTATCCCAGAGTTGTACTTAATAGAATAGAAGCTAGTGAAGAAATAGCTATGTGTGAGAATTTAATGAATGTTGTTAAGAATAATATTAATATACCAATAGAATTTATTGGTTTTGTTCCATTTGCAAAAAGTTTTAGGAAGTCTGTTAACAATAGAATTCCTTTTGTTGATTTTGATAAAAATTCAAAACTCAATAAGTACTTTGAGTTTATTTCGGGTAATTTAATTAAATCTCCTGTTGAAGGTTCTCCGTATATTTACGATGATATATACGATATGATTAAAGATCAAAGTAAATTTATTAGGAAGTAATTGAATTATAATGATACCTAGGAAGTAATAGAGGAGGCATAATTTAATGTATAGGCTTAGGGATAAGGATTTGGATTTTAGAATAGAAAGTTTAGGAGAGTGCAAACAAGATAATCCTTTAATTGATTTTTATGCTAGCGAGAGTCATATTCACTTTGCTGATAAGACTAATAAGATTAGATTTAGTATTTATAAGAATGAAGAGGGTTGTGATAAATATGAGGATATTCTTTTAGAGAAAGCTGGGCCTAGGGATAAAATTTATTTTATCCCTAGGCATGTTAAGGCAGCTATTACTACTTGTGGAGGCCTTTGTCCTGGTTTTAATGATGTTATTCGCGCAATTGTTAGGACATTATGGAAAATATATGGAGTTCGTAATATTTATGGAGTTAAATTTGGATATCAAGGACTCTTGCCAGATTCTAGCTCACCTTTTGTTGAACTTAATCCTGATGTAGTGGATGATATTAACCAGTTTGGAGGTACAATACTTGGCTCATCAAGAGGTGGAATTAAACCTGTTGAAATAGTTGATACTTTAGAGAGAATGAATATTAACATGCTCTTTAATATTGGTGGAGATGGAACACAGAAGGGATCTATTTTAATTGCTGAGGAAATAGATAGGAGAAATTTAAAGATTGCTGTTGTCGGAATCCCAAAGACGGTTGATAATGATTTTATGTTTGTGCAAAAATCTTTTGGATTTGAAACAGCTGTAGAGCAAGCAGTTGCTGCTGTTGCTGGTGCACACTTTGAGGCTAATAGTGCTTATAATGGGATTGGACTTGTTAAGGTTATGGGTAGAGATTCTGGATTTATTGCTGCTTATACTGCCTTGTCTTCTAATGATGTTAATTTTTGCTTAATACCAGAATTGGACTTTGATATTGAGGGTTCTAATGGCCTTCTTGCGCATCTTGAGAAGAGACTTTTAGCAAAAGAGAGTTTGGATGAAATTCCTCATGCAGTAATATTAATAGCAGAGGGAGCAGGACAAAAATATTTTGATCATGATAGTCGTAGAAAAGATGATTCTGGTAATTTGCTTTATGAGGATATTGGACTTTATATTAAAGATAAGATTAAGGAGTATTTTAAGGCTAAAAATATTCCAATTACTCTTAAGTACATTGATCCTAGTTATATTATTAGAAGTTCTCCAGCTAATGCTAGTGATTCTCTTTATTGCGCTCGTCTTGGTTCAAATGCTGTTCATGCTGCTATGGCGGGTAAGACTAAGTTGTTGATTAGTTTGTGGAGTACAAAATTTGTACATATTCCAATACAGATGGCAGTAATTGACAGAAATAAAGTGAATATAAATGGTTCTTTCTGGAGAGATGTTCTTGCAAGTACTGGTCAGCCATTTAGTATGAAGAATTAAATACAGCTCCTCTTTTATTTATTTTGCTGCGTTGCCTGCAACATTTAGTGCATCCCAAGCTTTTGAGAAGGGTGGAGAATATGCAAAATCCATCATTCCAAGTTCATTTGTTGTAAGATTTGAATAAATTGCAAGAGATAATGCATGTAATCTTATTGCAGCTCCATTTTTACCAATTATTTGTGCTCCGATAATTTCTTTTGTTTCTTCATTATAGATTATCTTAATATATAAATCTTCTTGATTTGGATAATAGCTTGTGTGATTTTTATCTTTAATGAATACTGTTCTGCATTTTATTCCAAGTCTTAAGGCGGCTTCTTCTGTAAGACCAGTTCTTGCTGCTTCAAGAGATAAAACCTTAATAGATGCAGACCCAAGCGTTCCTTTAAAAGAGACGCGTTGATCTGTTAAATTTTCACCAATTATTTTCCCTAGCTTGTTAGCCGTTGTTGCAAGAGGAATATAATCATCCTGCTTGCTTACCATATTATATATTGTAGCACAATCCCCTGCAGAAAAAATATTTTTTACACTAGTTTCGCCATATTCGTTGACAATGATTGCACCGTTTTTTAAAGTTTCAAGTTGACCTTCTAAGAATTCAGTGGCAGGACGTATTCCAGTAGAAAGAATTATAAGATCTGCCTTATATTCAGATTTGTTTGTAATGACTCCTTCAACTCTTTCTGTCCCTATTAAGCTTTTTACAAACTCATCTGTGTGAACTAAAACATTGTTTTTGCTTAGTTCTTCTTCCATGATATTAGTAATTTCTTTATCAAACGATTCAGTTAATATTCGCTTATCTAGTTGGATAATTCTTACGTTTTTTCCTCGATTTTTAGCGGCTTCTACCATTTCAATTCCGATATATCCAGCCCCAATGATTACTATTTCATTTATTTCTTTTTTTTCAAACTGTTCTCTTATTTCTTTCCCGTCTTGCATGGTTCTTAAAGTATAAAAATTATTTAATTTAATATTGCTAATTGGAGGAATAATAGGATTCCCGCCTGTTGCAATCATGAGCTTATCGTAAGTATCATTAAATATTGTACCTGTTTTTAGATTTTTGATTGTAAGAGTGTTATTTTTTATATCTACTGCCAAGACTTCATGTTCAGTGTATACTGATATTCCATTGTTTTCAAATTCAACAGGTGTTCTAGCTATCATGTTTTTTGGTTCATCAAAGAAGCCGCCAATGAAATAAGGTAATCCACAAGCGCCAAAGGATGTAGTAGTAGTTTTTTCATAAATAGTGATATTTAACTCTTTATTGATTCTTTTTGCTTTTGCAGCAGCGCTAGTGCCTGCGGCAGTTCCACCAATAATTATTATCTTCATGTAAATTCCTTATTTTATACTTCATTTTTACTGTTATAAATATTGATATCTAATTGATTAAGTTTTTTGGCTGTAATTACGCCTGCTACCATTGAATCACTTACATTAGCAGATGTTCTTCCCATGTCAATTAAAGGTTCAATAGATATTAAAAGTCCAACGAGTTCGACGGGTAAGTTCATTGATGAGAGAACCATTAAAGATGCCATAGTTGCACCACCACCAGCGCCAGCTACGCCGAATGAGGTTATTATTATTATCCCTAGAAGTTGAAGTATGAATGAAGGATCCATTGGATTTATTCCTTGAGTGGGAGCGATCATTATAGCGAGCATAGCCGGATGGAGCGCTGCACAACCATTTTGACCGATTGATGCGCCAAATGAGCTTGAAAGATTCGCAATACCCTCACTAACCCCTAACTGTTCAGTTTGTATTTCTACATTAACAGGTATTGTTGCTGAGCTAGAGCGAGATATAAATGCAAATGTTAGCACTGGGAATGCTTTTTTGATGAAAATAATTGGATTTAGTCTGTTAAATGCAATTAATGTCATGTGCATTAAAATAGTAATACCAATAGCGAAGTAAGAAGCAAGTACAAATTTTCCAAGTTTTATGATGCTTGAAGCATCACTTGTTGCCAAGATTTTTGTAATCATAGTTAATATTGCATAGGGCGTTAACTTTAAGATTAAAATTAGTACTCCTGAAATTAAATCTTGCCCTGTTGATACTATTTGTTTGAAAAATTCTATTGATTCTGGCTTTTTTCTAGCAACCCTAAGAGCGGCAATGCCTATTAGGGCAGAAAATATTACTACTCCAATTGTTGAGCTTGGTCGCATTCCTGCCATGTCTTCAAATATATTCTCAGGGATAAGTTCTGAAAGTTTTTGTGCAATTGAAGTTTGATTGAGACGTTCAAGACTTTGACTTAATTTTGTGCCATGTGCAATTTCATCTGTACTAGATTGAAGTCCTTCTGCTGTTAGGTTGAATAGAAGAGATGTGTAAATCCCAATTATTGCGGCAATACCCGCTGTAAATACAAGTACTAATATTACAGTTGAGCTCATTTTCCAAACATCTTTACTGTTTGTTAATTTTACTATTGCAGATATTATTGAGACAGTTATGAGTGGTATTACAATCATTTTAAGAAGTCTAATGTAGCCAGTGCCTAAAATATTAGTCCACTTAATAGTTTCTTTTACTATTGTTGGCTCTGAGGCATAAAAATATTTAAGAGATATACCAAAGGCTATTCCTAAACCTAGTGCTATAAATACTCTTTTTGTAAATGAGATATGGTTTTTGTGCAGAAAGAATAGCATTCCTATTAGAGAAAGCATGATTGTGATATTTAATAATATGTAGATTACTGTCATATCCATTTTTACCTCTTATTTTAAACTTAAATAATTAGATTTAAACATATGCTTTTGTCATATTCTTTAAATCTTTCTAAATTTATTTTTTGTCATTGAAGCAATATATCATAAGATTTTATTATTCCACTCTTTAAGTCAGATTTATTTAATATTTGAGTTGAGATTACTTTCCCAAGTTGAACACCTTCTTGGTCGAATGAGTTTATGTTAAGTAAAAACCCTTCAAACATTACCTTGTTTTCATAGTGAGATAGTATTGCACCTAATGCATAAGGTGTAAGTTCTTTTGAATATATTAAAGATGAAGGTCTCTCACCGTTAAAGTTTTTGTTTTTATTTGCGTCTTCTTTACCTTCAGAGAATGCAATTATTTGGGCTATTAGATTTGCTTTTAACTTATCATTGTTTGATGTTCCCTCTACAATTATGTCTTTCTTGAGTTGAGATTCACTAAATCCTATTAAATCCATTGGTACTTTCTCTGTTCCTTGGTGAAGCATTTGAAAGAATGAATGTTGAACATCTGTTCCAATTCCGCCCCAAATTATTCTTACTGTTTTGTAATCGATTGTCTCGCCAAATCGGTTTACACTTTTTCCATTACTTTCCATTTCAAGTTGTTGTAAGTGAAGATAAAAGTTTTCCATTGCTTTTGAATATGCAATAATGCAATTACTAGAATATCCCAGTATATTGCCTTCGTATATACTAATTAGTGCTGCTAGAAGAGGAGCATTCTCTCTTACATTTTTGTTTAATGCTCTTTTATCAACTTCATGAGCTCCTTTTAATATTTCTTTTGTAACATGCTCTGTAAAGCAAAGAGTAATGAGTGCAAGCCCAACAGCTGATGTAGGTGAGAATCGTCCACCGATTGAATCGTGCATAAAAAAGTATTCAAGATATCCCTTTTCAAGTTCTAGCATACTCCCCTTTGAGGTAATTATTATAATTTGTTTTTGATATTCTTTAATGCTGCTCTCTTTTAATTTTTGAATTAAAAATTGCATATTAGAGGCGGTCTCAAGAGTGGTTCCACTCTTTGATACAATGATAAATAAAGTTTCCTGAAGGTCTATTTCACTTAAAACTTCTTCTGCTTCATCTGGATCAACATTGGCAATAAAATAAGCTTTCATTAGATGTAGGTTTTTCTGCCTAGCATAATTTTTGATGGAAGTATATAATGCTTTTGGACCAAGACTTGAACCGCCAATTCCAATTTGTACCACATTTTTGAATGGTTTCCCGTTTGTGTTCTTAATTGATCCGTTTTGAACTTGTTTTGCGAAATCAAAAATTCGTTCAAGTTCTCTTGCAAAAAATTCTCGCATATTTTCATTATTCTCTGTTACGTCTATTCCAAGTTGACCTCTTGTCAAGTGGTGTAGAACTTTTCTATTTTCACTGATGTTAATATTATTTCCATCAATCAGTTCTCTATATTTTTCAGTTAAGCTTGCCTCATCGCTTAAATTTTGAAATATTCTTAGGTGATCTTCATTAATTTGTTTTGTAGCATAATTATAGTGTACATGACTACCTTCTATTATAATGTCGTATTCCTTTATTCTATATTCATTTAAAGTCTTCCTTAGTATTTCAGGATTAGTTTTTTTTAACTCTTCGAAACTTTTAAGTTTATTGAGATTTGTATAATTGAGCATAAATTTCCTCCAGTAATTCTTATATAATTAAAATTTATTGTATTTTCTTATTTTAAAGAATTTTTTTATTTTATATATAATAAATTTAAGGAACCTTATTATTATGTTTTTTTCGGAGTGAATTTTGAGTTGTTCTTCGCCTGAGTTTGCTTCACTTCTTGTAAATGATTTTCTAACATTATTCTCATCAAGTTCAATTTCAAGTAGAGTTTTTTTATTTTCTATGGGAATTACCTTGACTTCAACTTCTTTATAGCCAAGTTCTTTCAAAACTTGGTATCTTCTAAATCCTGCTACTAAATTTTTGTTTTTGTCTATTATTATGGGATAAATTAGGCCATGTTTTTTTATACTTTCTTTAAGAGAGTCTGTGTCTCCTAAGTGGTGTCTGATTCTTTTTTTTATTTTTATTTGCTCTAGATCTATTAACATTGTTATTAATCCAATTGAATATTTTCTCCATTTACATCTTGATGTTCATTGTCATCTGCGGGAGAGTTTTCTTTATTCTCTTTATTGCCTTGAGGCTCGTTTTCTTCAATTGCTGTATTATTTTCTTCTCTTATATTCTCTGTATGGGTTTCCTCATCTATTTTGTCTACGTTAGCATTATCATTTATTGTTATATCTGGGGCATTATTAATAGGCTCTACTTTATTATAATCGTTTTCTACATTATTATTGTTATTTTCATTGAAGTTATTTTCAGATTCTATTTTATTTTCTGTTTCCAATTTGTCAAAATCATACTTTAGATACTCAAATGTATCTGTTTCAAGATTTAGTACATCATTGTTGTTAATATTATCAATTCCATACACATTAAATTCCATTTTGTTTAAAAATTCAGATTTATTTTCATAATATTTTGACTTTTCAAATGGTTGAGTTCCTGAGATGAATATCTCGTTTATTATTTTTTCGTTTGGTATTCCTTCTGGTAATAGCCCTGTTTCTGCTTGTACCGCTACATTAATTATTCCTGTAGGTCTTATAAAAACTTTTTTAGGCAGATTCTTATGATATTCTGCCATAAATCTGCCCCAGCTAGGACCAGCAAGACCCGTACCTGTCCCAGCGGTTCCTAATGAGTATCCTTTTTTATCAAAACCAACCCAAAGAGCTGTTGTTATGTAGGGTGAGTATCCAATAGCCCAGCCGTCGGCCCAGTTTTGAGTAGTTCCTGATTTACCAGCAATATCTGATTTGAATTCTTTAAGGTTTGTATATCTTTGATTTGCTAAAGTTCCATATTGAATTGTTGATTTCATCATGTCTGTCATAATATATGCAGTCTGAGGAGATATTATCTGTGCGTTAGCTCCCTTGTTTTTTATTACTGCTAGGGCAGTAGTTTCTACATTTGCTACTATTTTGCCATTTCTATCTTCAATATACCTTATTCCATATGGTTCTACTTCCCTACCATTGTTTCCCAAAATCGCGAATGCTCTTGCCATTTGCATTGGGGATGTTGATATGACTCCAAGTGCAAGAGGATATACCCTGGGGAATGTCTTATGTATTTCATTTTGATCTTTTATTCCTAATAATTTAGCAGAGTAGTTAATCGCATCATCAAATCCCAATGTATCCAGTACCCTAAGAGATGGGATGTTTAAAGATAAAGCCAGTACCTTACGTGTTAATACATTTCCTCGCCATTTACCCCCATAGTTTTCAGGAGCATAAACTTCTCCTGTTTGATTAAAAAAAGCTACTGGAGAGTCTGAGAACATTGTTGCAGCTGTAATTTTTTTAAGGTCAATAGCAGCTGAAAAATATAATGATTTAAATGCACTTCCAGGTTGTATTTTAGCTTGAGTTGCTCTATTAAATTCATTTCCCTTCCTATATCCGCTTCCGCCAACCATTGCTTTTATTGCCCCTGTTGTAGTGTCTATTGCAATAAATGCACCTTCTGGTTGTACAATTGAATTTGGATTTGTTTTGTTCTTTATTGTATATTCTTTTGTTGCCTTGTCTATTGTATTAATGCCTAGTATTGCCGCAAAGCTTGCAATTAAATCGATATTATCTTCATAAAACTTTCTTGTTCTCAGTTTTTTGTATTGTCTACCGTTGATTCTAGTGCTTGATATGCTGAATAAATCAGAAATTGTGTCAATTACGGGAACGATTTCTGAATTAATTACGAATGTCTCAGATGATTTAGTAGAGTTATACATTCTGCGAGCTTGTAAGATCATGTCGTGTGTAACCTTATCAGCATGCTTTTGTGCATCAAGGTCAAGCGTTGTGTATATTGAATATCCATCTTTATATATGTTCGCCCCAGCTGGAAGATGTCTAACTATTCTCTGTCTTATGTACTCTGAAAAATAAGGAGCATTATCTTCTTTCTCAGAAATGGCAGATGTATCTGCCATGCGAGTCCAATCGTAATTTTCCCAATACTCGCTGAACTCTATCTCAGCTAATTCAGGACTTATGATCTTATTAGCTACGACTTGATTTAATACTGTCTTTTGTATTTTTTTAGAAAATTCTGGATTATAAAATGGTGAATAGAGTTTTGCGTTTGGTAATTGTATAATCATTAAAACGGCTTCCGCGGTATTAATATCTTTAACGCTTTTATTGAAAAAGAATTTAGATGCTGCTACTACTCCGTAATTTCCATTTCCAAAGTAGACTTTATTTAAATACTTCTCAAGTATTTCATATTTTGATAGTTTCTTTTCAAGCTGTATAGCCCACCAAATTTCATTGAGTTTTCTTACAATAGATCTTCTTGCTTGATTAGTATAAAGGAGTTTTGCTAGCTGCTGTGTTAAGGTACTTCCCCCTGAAAAATATCTTCCAAGAGCAATATTAAGAGCAGCTCTAAGGATTCCCATGAGTGAGAAACCTCTATGTGAGTAAAAGCCAGTGTCTTCGCGTATTAAAAGCGTGCTTATTAAATTGTTAGGCATTTCTGTTAAAGAAAGTAGTTCTCTATTTTCATCAGATATAAACTGTGTTATTACCCTGCCGTGAATGTCAAAAAGTTTTGAAGGTATTGCAGGGTTTAACTCCCCAAAATTTTTGTCTCCTTGGATGTTGATAGTCTCAACTAGCGCAATTGAGAGTAAGATAATAGAAAAGCTGATAGCAAAATACGCCAAATAAATGAGTATATTGCCTTTTTTATTAAAGTTAAAACTCTTCAAATTATAGCTCCGTACCCTATTATACTATAAGTATAATAGTAATTAATATTTTTCCTTGAGTTGTTATAATATAAAAATGCTGTTATAATTTCTATGCATATATGATATATGGATTTTATAATGAAAATTAACAAGAAGATAAGATATGGGTTTTTAAAGTATTAATTTATTATTTGCTATTTTTATTGGGATTAATAATAAGTCTATTTCTATGGATATTCCTTTGTACTGGTTAGTGATCATTTGCATTTAGCTAGGAGTTTAATAGGAATTTCTATCGGGTTAGTATTTTATTTGATATTATTGATTTTATGTTTTGCATTGATTTCGAAGTCTAGATTTGATTCTTATATCTATTTAAGTAAGCTGTAGATGATTGGTTGCATCTAGTATTTGGGGTAGAATTATTTTGAAGGTTATTAATGACTTAAAAGTTTTTAATTTTATCGATATAAGATACCTGAATGTCAGTTTTAAATTATTCTATGTTTTTATCGTTTATCAGAAAAGGGGAGGTTTATGCTTTTGTCTAGAAAAATAAAAGATTATGAGACTAAATATAGATGTAAAGAAATTAAAATGAGTACTGAGATAAACAGTTTCCTTAATATTAAAAATACTGTTGAGATGAAAGTTGGTACTTATGTAGTATTTGGAATAATTTATTCTATTTCCATGAATACTATTAAGATTATTTTTCAGGAAGACACAATTTTGCCAATTTTAGCGCAAAATAGAAACTTAGGGAATATTCAAATTAGAAGATTGGATGATTTGACACATAATTCTTTTATTATACCGTCTTTAGCTGTTAGATTAGCAAATACATCTACTTATTCTGGCCAAGACAAGGAGTATAATTTGCTAACGCTGGATTTTTTATCGCCTGTTCCAGAAGAGTTTGCTATGAAGATTGGCAAACTTCTTGATTTAAAGCTTGGGCAGAATCAAAGAATTCATGAGCGTATTATTGTTGATAAGGATTCACTTAGAAAGCTTAAGCTCAGTTCTGATAAAGCTTTTATTGAATTTAACGGAATTAAGCATAAGTGTTTAATTAAAGACTTATCCTATGGTGGTGCACTTTTAATTTCTTATTTTGATTATGAGGAAATGGATGAAAGTGACATTGACTTAACTCTAAATTTTAATATTGCAGGTAATGAAGTTTCTATTCTGGGCAAGACAAGAAATTTAAGTGTTATTCAGACTCCCAATGGTAAGGTTTTAGCTTTAGGTATTGCATTTTATGAGGAAAAAATTCCTCTTGATTATACTATGCTAATTCATGATTATTTTAATTAGAGGATTTATGCTTAAGAATATTGTCTATATTTCTCTTCCAGAGAATTTTACAAGGCGGATTAAAGATTTCGTGTTCGATCCTACAATACTTTTGCCTGTTGAGGTCAATAATGTTTTAAATTTTTCTCAAATTGAACTTAATTTTGAGGCTATTATGTCTGCTATTCTCAAAATTTCTGCTTATGAGAGGGATAATGTTAATTTTCCTTATTATAAAAAGCTTCTCTTAGCTTTAAATCCTAATATTTTTGCTGAACTTATTAATGCTGGATTGATTAAGGTTGATGAAGGAGATTATAGCTTGGCTCTTGAGATTTTTTTGGCATTAAAAGGTATTGATGATAAAAATGAGATTCTTCTTCTTAATTTGGCATTGTTGTATGAGCGGATGGCTGAAAACTTCCTGAAGGCTGAGCAAGGTACGGATGCTCTTCATAGTGATCAAAATGCTTTAAAAATTTATGAGAAACTTTTGGGATTTAAAAGTCCAAATGAAAATGTGTTTGCAAATGCTGGATTTTTTTTTGTTAGACAGTACAAATTAGATAAAGCTCAACAGTTGCTTAAACATTATTTAAAAATTTCTGACAACTCAAGGTTAAAGGGTAAAGTAAGTGAGATTTTAAATGCTATAGGGAATCATGAGAGTTTGGACTTAGGTCTTGAGAGGATATATGATCTTATTATTTTGTCAAGAGAGGATGAAGCTATTTCTGAACTAATTAGACTTTTAAAGTATAATGAGGGATTGTGGAATGCTTGGTTTTTGCTTGGGTGGGGATATAGAAGGAAGGGGTTTTATTCTGAAGCGAAGGACGCTTTTCTTAAGGTATTATTTCTTGACTCTAAGAATGTTGATGCTATGAACGAGCTTTCAATCTGCTTTATGGAACTTTTGGAGCTTGATGATAGTCTTAAGTATTTACTTAGAGCTTTAAAGCTTGAACCTGATAATGTCAAGATTATTTCAAATCTTGGAATTCTTTATTTAAAGATGGAGCACAAGAAAGAGGCTTTAAAATATTTCAAAATAGTGCTTGAATATGACCCTAAGGATTCCCTTGCGCTTAAATATTTGGAACTTTTAGATAAATAATTTTAGTTTGTGCTTTGTAGGTTATAGGACCCGGAGTAAATTTTTGCAGTAGGATTAACGCACTACTGGGGATATACTCTACAAGTTCTCTTATTCTTTCTATAGAATCGACATGCACTATTAAAGGATTTGTAATAGGTCTTTTCTTTACTAAAAAAAGCATCCTTACCGCAGAATCACTGTATGCATCAGCTCCAATGCCATATACTGTTTCTGTAGGGAATATCACTAGCTCTCCCTCTCTTATAAACTGTGCGGCTTTTTCTATCTCTGAGGATTCTATTATTACTGTCTTCATTTGTTATTCATTTATTTTCACAATTCTTATTATTAATTAAAGCAACAAATTTGTAAATAAATAATTTAGAGAAATATAGAGGTTTTGCTTTCTGTTGAAAATCTTGGGTTTTATATTATAATATGAAATATGGTAAGTTTGATTAATCTTATGAGTGGTAGCTCTAGATTTATTTTTTTGTTCTTAATTTTTATTGTTGCTAAGCTGGATAGTGCTACTGTAGGGCTTGCCTCATGGTATGGGGAGGCTTTTCATGGTAAGGCTACTGCTAATGGTGAAAAATTTGATATGACAGCACTTACTGCTGCTCACAAGGAACTTCCATTTAATACTGTTGTAAGAGTGACTAATTTACTAAATAATAGAACAGTTGTTGTAAGGATTAATGATAGAGGTCCTTTTAGAAAAGATAGGGTAATTGATTTATCAAAATCTGCTGCTGAAAAGCTGGACTTTCTAGGCATAGGCGTTGCGCCTGTAAAAATTGAAATATTGGAAAAATCGGATGAAAGGAAAGTTGTAGCGCACGAACCCAAAAAGGCTTCAAATACAGTAAATTCATCTAAAGTTGATTCTTTATTGGAAAGTTCAAAACTAGACAAAGATGCTACTTTAGATAAGGGTGGCTCTGATGTTGCGGAATCGGCCTTACATGATCTTATTAAAGAGCCTGATTTCTATATACAAGTTGGTTCTTATAAAATGAGAGATTATGCTGAGAGAGCTTATAGAGCATTACAGAAGGTTGGACTGAGTGTTTTAGTACATGCGCATGGATCTTTTTTTACAGTTTTCGTTCCGACTCATGCTGATGATGTACATCAAAATGTTGAGCTTATTAAATCTACAGGATATAAGGATATTTTGGTAAGAAAGACTAAGATCCCAGGGGATAATCTTGCTATAGATTAGTATTTTGTTCTTGTTTTTTAAAGAATATATCTATTATTTGTTTTATATTTTCAAAATTTGAATAATGAGTTTCGATGTCAGGTAAGGATTCGAGGAAAAGCTTACCATAGGTTTTCTCAAAAATTCTTTTGTCAAAACATACTATAATTCCATAATCTTTTGAATCCCTAATCAATCTTCCAAATCCTTGTTTAAATTTTATTATTGCTTGTGGTAATGTTTCTTTTGTAAAAAAGTTTTCTCCCACTCTTATAGCTAATTCGTTTTTTGCTATTAAAATCGGATCTGAGGGGGTTTGAAATGGAAGTTTTGGCATTATTACCATTGTTAGTTTGTCTCCTTTAATGTCAATTCCTTCCCAGAAATTTTTTATGCCTATGAGTACGCTTTTTTTTTGTGAATATTTGAAAGAATTTATGAGCTCATGTTTTGGCAAATCTCCTTGGACAAAAATATTTATATCATTCCTTAGTAAAAAATCTTTAATATTTTTACCTATGTATTCTAAGCTTTTAAGTGAGGTTAAAAGAATTAAAGTCCCTCCTTTATTTAGCATTACAAGTTCTTTAATGTATATTGCTGATTGGCTTAGGAATTCTTCTTCGTTATTGGGATTTTCAATGTCTGATATAATCGTGAGTATTGATCTTTCCTTGTAGGGAAAAGAATATGGTAACTTTTCCGTTTTTATCTCTTTGTCGCTTAAGTTCAGGCCAGTCTGGTTGAAAAAATATGAAAATGATTGGTTTGTAAGAAGAGTAGCTGAAGTAAAAATTACTCTTCTTAGTCTTTTATGCATAATTGAATTTAGTCCAGGGGCTAAATTGATCTCTGACGTTTTGAATATAGGAATATTCTTTTTATTTTCTATCCAGAAACAGAGATTGATATAGCTATTCTCAGAGATGAAATTTTTAATTAATAGTTCTTTTAATTCTATATTCCTAATTAGCCTATTTAGCTCGATTTGTGCTACTTGATTTTCAAGGTCTTGTATTACTGACGTTATGGCTGTTCGATAATTTTCTAGATTATAAATAATATCTTGTAAATGTGTTTTAATTCGCATATAAAAATCGAGTTTATGTGTAGCATTGGTGATTCTATAAATAGATGGGAAATCTTTTGTTGTTCGTATAATATATTCAATGTTCTCAAAACTTGATATTGTTGCAATTTCAAAATTTTTCTTGTATGCACCGCCTATATTTTGCCTTTTGATTAGTTTGTCTATTTTTATAAAGAGTTGCTTTATTCCAATTCTTGAGAAATTTTTGTTAAACAGGGTTCTTGCAGCTTCTTCTAAATAGTGAGCTTCATCAATTATAACGTTTTTAATATTAGGTAAGATTAAGTTAAGCTCTTCCTCTGTATCAATTTTTTCAGAGTCATTTTCATGAGTTTCTTTTTCTGTTAATATTTCATTTCTTATGTAGAGATCATTTAATAGTAAATGATGATTTGTTATGATAATATCACATTCTGATGCTTTTCTTCTTGCCTTTTTAAAAAAACATTTATTCTCATCAGGACAGGTGATGCCTGAGCATGTTTCAATGCTAGCTGATACTTCTTCCCAGATTTTGTCATCGATAAAATTAAGTTCGTCTTTATCACCAGTTTTTGTGGTTTTTGCCCAGTAAATTAATGATTCTAAATTTTTTTTATTGAATGTGTATGTTAAGAGACTTCTTTCAAATTCTTCAAGCCGGCGAAGGCATAGGTAATTTCTCATTCCTTTAATTATTCCAAACTTTATTTTGCAAGGAATAATATTCTCTAAAGATTTAATATCTTTTTTAATTAGTTGTTCTTGAAGGTTAATAGAGGCTGTTGAAATGATTACTTTTTCTTGTGTTTTTTGAATAAAATCAATAGCAGAAATTAAATAGGCAAGACTTTTTCCCGTACCTGTTGGGGCTTCAATAACTAAGAAATTCTCATCGTTAAAGGCTCTGCTTACTTTGTCTATCATTCTTAACTGATTATTTCTTGTAACAAAGCCTTTAACGTTTAGTTCAGCTTTTTTAAGTATATATTCAATTAAGTTCAATTCTATCAATTATTCCTTTTAATAATTTTGCTAAATCCTTCGATGATTTTTCTGCATTTATTTGAATTTCCTCTAAAGTTATGGAGTTTTCTTGTATGCCTGACGCCATGTTTGTTACATATGAAATGGCTACTGTATCCATCTCCAGATAAGATGCCATAATTATTTCAGGCACTGTTGACATCCCAACTAAATCTGCACCTATGGTTTTAAAAAACTTTATCTCAGCTGCTGACTCAAAGGATGGACCAGCAACGGCAATATAAACACCTTCTTTCATCTGTTTTCCAAAAATATCCTTATAAACATTTCTTGTAAATTCTATTAGACTTGAATTATTATAAATTGAATTTAGTTCTGGAAATCTTGGTCCCAACTTATTATCGTGCTCGCCAATTAATGGATTTATTCCCATAAGGTTTATATGGTCGTTTATTAAAATGAGATCAGTTGTGGCAAATTGGCTGTTAATTCCCCCAGAGGCATTTGTAATAATTAAATCCTTGATTCCAATTTTTTTTGCAAGCAGTATAGGCATTATTATTTCTTTAGGATGATAACCTTCATAATAATGAAACCTTCCAGAAAACAGAGCAATATCTTTGTTAACTTTAAGTATCCCCTTGTGACTTTCTTCTGTTGATATTGGGAATCTTTCTATTTGGGTGTAAGGTATTTCAACTCCATTATCACATATTGCATCTACATTACTAAACCTAGTGCCAAGTATAACTGCTACTTTGGGTTTAAACTTTGATATGTTGTCTTGAATTGAATTATATGCTTTGTCAACTCTTTGATTAATTTCTTTAAAATTCATTTTATGCTCCTTTAGTATGATGTTGTATAATTATATAATCATTTTATGAATTTTTTAAGCGATATTCGTCTTCCAATTATGATTTTGGCTCCAATGGAAGATGTAACTGATACTGTTTTTAGGAATTTAATTCATTTAATAGGAAATGGGAAGCATGAGCCTGACATTTATTTTACTGAATTTATTTCTGCAGTAGGACTTTTGAATGGATCTAAGCAATCAATGCAGCATATTTTGACAAGGAATGATGAGCTTAGTCGTCCCTTAATTGCTCAAATTTGGGGCAAGAAGCCAGATGAGTTTGTCAAAGCAATAGAAGTTTTAAGTGATTTAGGGTTTTGGGGTATTGATCTTAATATGGGATGTCCTAAGAAGAAGATAGTTAAGAAAGGAGTTTGTTCTGCTTTAATTGAGAATAAATCCTTGGCCCGTGAGATAGTCATGGCAAGTAAAGAGACATGCTTAAGATTTGGATTGCCTATTAGCGTTAAAACAAGACATGGATTTTTTTGCTCTGAAGTTGAGGATTGGTTGGGGTTTCTATTGGGATTAGGTATTGATATGTTGACAGTGCATCCGAGGCTTGCTATCAATCAAAGTGAAGGGCTTATAGATATGAATGTGTTTGATAAGGTTGTTAAACTGAGAGACAAAATCAATCCTTCTACATTAATTATTGGAAATGGAGATATTTTAACTTTAGATCATGCGGATCAAATTATAAGGGATTATTCTATTGATGGAGTCATGTTTGGGCGTGGAATTTTTAAGAATTTAAACTTATTTAAAAAAGGTTCGCCCAACTTTTTGAGTAATAATTTAAATTTTAGATTAGATATATTAAAATTTCATATAAAAGACTTTCATACTACTTGGAGCTTTACTAAGGATTTTAATAAACTTAAAAAATACTTCAAGATTTATTTTAATGAAAATGAAAGACATAGTGAATATTTTCGTAATATTATGAATTCAAGCAGTTATGATGAACTTTTTACAAATCTAGATCGAATGGATAGTATAGGAGATTAACTTAGGCGATGAGTAGTGAGCTTTCAAAAAATTATGATCCTAAGAGTTTTGAAGATAAAATTTATAGGAAATGGTTAAATAATGGTGTATTTCGTTCGGGTAATAGCTTTGAATTGAAGAAATTTAGTATGATAGCACCTCCACCCAATGTTACAGGTATTCTTCATATGGGGCATGCTCTTAATTTTACTCTGCAAGATATTCTTGTTCGCTACAAGAGAATGAAGGGAAATGATACTCTTTGGCTTTTTGGAACAGATCATGCTGGAATTGCAACTCAAACGGTTTTTGAAAGGCAGCTTAAAGAGATTGGTAAAAGTAAGGATGATTTTAGTCGTGAAGAATTTATTGGTGAAATTTTTAAGTTAACAGATAGACATAGAGAAATTATTGTCAATCAAATAGAAAGGCTCGGAGCTTCCTATGACCATTCTAGAGAAAGATTTACCCTTGATGGTGAGCTTTGTCAAGCCGTTAATAAGGTTTTTATTGACTTATATAATAAGGGCTTAATTTATAAGGGAGAATATCTTGTAAACCTTGATCCTGGATCTGGAAGTGTTGTTAGTGATGAGGAAGTTGAACATAAGGAAGTTATTGGAAAAATTTATTTTATTAAATATTTGTTAGATGATAATAATTTTATTGAAGTGGCAACTACTAGACCTGAAACGATGTTTGGAGATGTGGCTGTTGCTGTTAACCCTAATGATAATCGATATAAATCTTTAATTGGCAGAGAGGTTAGTGTTCCTATTGCAAATAGAAAAGTTAAGATAATAGCGGATAGTTATGTTGATATGGAATTTGGTAGTGGTGCTTTAAAAATAACACCTGCGCATGATCTCAATGACTTCGAAATTTCAAAAAGGCATGACATCCTCAAAATAAATATTTTGACTAGAGATGCAAAACTTAATGAAAATGTTCCGATTGAATATCAGGGTTTAAGTGTCAGTGCTGCAAGAATCAAGATAGAAAAAGATTTAAAAGATCAAGGGTTTTTAATAGACATTAAGAGGCATAAACATCAGGTTGGACATTGCCATAGATCGGGAGAGGTTGTTGAGCCTTATTTATCAAACCAGTGGTTTGTAAAGATGAAACCTTTGGCTGAGAATGCTTTAAAGGCTTTAGAAGAGAGTAAAATTAGGTTTTATCCTAAAAAGTGGGAGAATACATATAAGCATTGGTTGTCAAATATTAGAGATTGGTGCATATCTAGGCAGTTAGTTTGGGGACACAGAATTCCTGCATGGTATGATATTAAGACAGGAGAGGTTGTTGTTAGTGAGCTCGATCCGTCTTTAAGTGAGGAGTATAGGGGTAGGAATTTTACCAGAGATCCGGATGTTCTTGATACTTGGTTTTCTTCTTGGTTATGGCCATTCTCTTCTCTTGGGTGGCCAGAAGGTACCCTTGACTTTAAAAATTATTACCCTACAAATACTTTAATTACTGCTTATGACATAATATTTTTTTGGGTAGCAAGGATGGTAATGGCAGGTCTTGAGTTTACAGGACAAGTACCTTTTAAGAATATATACATAACGCCTCTTTTAAGAGATAAACAAGGTAGAAAAATGTCAAAATCTTTAGGTAATGGAATAGATCCTCTTGAAATTATTAATGAGTATGGAAGTGATGCTTTGCGTTTTACTCTTTCTTTTTTATCTGTACAAGGTCAGGATTTAAATATTGATACTAAAGATTTTATGTTTGGCGCTAAGTTTATGAACAAAGTATTTAATGCATCTAAATTTATTTTATCAAACTTAAAGGGTAGAGTGATATTAGACAGATTAATTTTAGACGATATCGATAAATGGTTGCTTACAAGTTTAAACTCAACTATTGCTTCTCTAGATTGGGCTTTTAAAAATTATAAGTACAATGAGGCTACAAGGGCAGTGTATGAATTCTTTTGGAATGATTTTTGTGATTGGTATATTGAAATTAGTAAGATTAATTTAAATAGTAACGATACTAATCTTCAAAGTATGACTATTTCTAAGTTGATATTTTTCTTGAAAGAATCTTTACTCATTATGCATCCCTTTGCACCCTTTATTACCGAAGAGATTTATGCTAAACTTCCGTGTTCAGAAGGCATATTAGCTTTAGCAAAGTATCCTGAGGGTATGACTCAGAGATATTTTAAGAAAGAGTTTGAAAGTTTTAATTTATTTAAAGATTTTATTATATCTATTAGAACTCTTAGGAGTGAATTTAATATAGTTCCTAATATTAAGATTAATGTTGGCTTGAAGTTTGATAATACGTTTAAATGTGACAGATATTTTAAGGAGCATGAGAAGATTGCAAAGAAGCTTATTAATTTTGATTGCATATTTTACAATGAAAGTTATGAAAATATGATAGGTGTGCCTGGCGTTGGTTTTGAAAGTTTTGCAGACATTAAGAGTTTGATAGATACTGACAAAGAGCTATTAAGGCTTGCTAAGCAACTAGAAAAATATGAGAGACTTAAAGGTACAACTTTGGTGAAACTTAAAAATCAGAACTTTTTATCAAATGCACCTAGTGAGATTGTTGACTTCGAGAAATCAAAATTATCAGAATTTGATTCTTTTATTTCAAAAATTAATAATTATCTTGATAATTTAAGAAAATAATGGAAGTGTCCTCAAGTGAAAATATTCATATCTCTGAATATTATTTTCATTACTTTATTTCAGTCATTTAATAGAGATAAGAATATATTCATTAAAGTTTTCTTCACTCTAATTTTTGCAGTGGGATGCTTCATTGAATATGCGTTTTATATTGTGCATGCTATTCCTTAGAAGTGGAGTATCTTAGAGATTTAAGTGATATTTCATTGAAATATATTTGTATGTCTGCGTAAAGATTGTTGACAAGATTTTTTTGGGATTTAAATTTTAATATGTTCTTTTAATAATCATTCAAGCCATAATCTAAAGTGTTGTATTACGGCTCTTCTGCAAATTGTAGACACTTGTTTTGCTTTGGTATAACAGTATTTGACTCTTACTGGTATAGATGCAAAAGGATCAGCTTTGTTAGTTTTGATTAATTTAAATTTAGGATTTTATTTTTCTAGCTCAATTAAATAGGGGCTAAGCACTTTTTATACACTTAAGCATTCGGATATCTATTTTATTTAGCAGTTTAACATTATTTTTAATCTTCATTTTCTCCCTCCTTATTAATTCTTATCTCAAATTTTATTTAAGTAATTGATTGACTATTCCTTGTGAGCTTTTATCATGTGTCTTTTGTTGTTGAATCCTTTTGCTCTAGAATAATGAAAATTTGCAAGTTTTAATCCGTCTTTTACAATTCTGGCTGAAGAGAATGTTGAAAGTTTTGTTCCAATTTTGCTCTTTTTTGAAATGAGCATAAATATTTCATGACTCCACATTCTGGGATTTTTACTCGGACTAAATCCGTCTAGAAACCAGTAATCTATATATTGAGGAATCTCTTTAAGTTTTTCCTTAGCATCTCCAACTAAGATTTTTAGATTAACATTATCTGTTATTTTTAACTTTATATTCTTTTTTGGGGTATTTGGGTAGTTTTTAAGTAATATTTTAAAATAACACATCTCTTTGCTAAACGATTTCGATATTTGTTTGATTTTCTCTTTTCCTAATGGAAATTTTTCAATGGAGTAATAATTAATCCTTGTTTTGATGTTATTTTCTTTTAGATGTTTTAAAAGTGCTATAAGATTAAGTCCAGTACCGAACCCCAATTCGGCAATTGTTGCACTTTGTAGACACTCAAGTTCTGTGTCTAAGTTACAACCTTTAATGAATACATAAACACTTTCTTCAAGTCCGTATTTTGGATCATAATAGATATCTCCGAATTTACTTGAATATATAGTTTTACCCTTAAATATTAACTTACGCATTTGTTAGTTTATGCATAAAATACTTGCAGCCTAAAAGCAGCTATCGCTTCTAAAATCGATAGCAATACCACCTCGCAGCAACCTTAGACTGGATTTGTTTGATTAAAATAATATAGGTATAAACTCATAAAGCTTTTATTTTAAATAAGCTTTAAAGGTTTTTGTCTTAAAGAAACTAAGACCTACGCTTAGTTTCTTTTTATTCTTCTATGACTGCTATGATCTCTTTTGCTTTCAAGATTAAGTGTTCCTTATCCTCAATTTTTACAGCAGCACCAGCATATTTTTCATAAAGCACGGTATCCCCAACCTTAACAGTAATTTCTTCTTTGTTAGAGCCAATGGCTATAACTGTTCCAATGTTTGTTTTTTCTTTTGCATTCTCAGGTATAAATAACCCCGAGATTGTTTTACTCTCAGCTTCTTTTATTTTTATTAAGACTCTATCAGCTAAAGGTTTAATATTTTTCATTTTCAAACATCTCCTTAATTTGATAATATAAATATACGCAAAAATGAAGTATTAAGTCAATATATTTGGATAATACTTGAAACTTCGTCTAATTTTAAAGATAATTCTTTTAATAAGATATCAAGTTTAGGTGGAGATAGTTTGATAGCAGTAAGTAATTTAGAGGTTGCATTTGGAGAGAGAGTTTTATTCAAAGATGTTAATGTTAAGTTTTCTTCTGGGAATTGTTATGGAATAATTGGGGCTAATGGTGCTGGCAAGAGCACATTTTTGAAAGTTTTAGGCGGAACAATTGAGTCTAGCAAAGGCGAGGTGTCAATTCCTAAAAATCAAAGGATGGCTGTCCTTGAGCAAAATCAATTTGCTTATGATAATTTTAGGGTCATTGATACTGTGATCATGGGACATAAGAAGCTTTATGCTGTCCAGAAGGAAAAAGATGAAATTTATGAGAAGCCTGATTTTAGTGATGAGGATGGAATTAGAGCTGGAGAACTTGAGGCTGAATTTGCTGACCTTGGAGGTTATGAGGCCGAGTCTGAGGCTGCGGTACTACTTAAGGGCTTAGGCATAGAGGAGGCTATGCACGGTAGTTTGATGAGAGATGTTGAGGGGGCATTGAAGGTGAGAGTACTCTTGGCACAGGCTCTTTTTGGGGATCCTGATATTTTGCTTCTTGATGAGCCTACTAATAACCTTGATATTCAATCAATTAAATGGTTAGAGGAATTTTTGATCAATTTTGAAAATACGGTTATTGTTGTATCACATGATAGACACTTTTTAAATCAAGTATGTACTCATATTGTTGATATTGATTATGGGAAAATTCAAGTTTATCTTGGCAATTATGATTTTTGGTATGAAACCAGTCAAATTCTTAATAGGCAGTTAAAAGATGCCAAGAAAAGATCTGAAGAAAAAATTGCCGAACTTAAGACTTTTATTCAAAGATTTTCAAGTAATGCATCAAAATCTAGACAAGCAACTTCAAGAAAGAAATTAATTGATAAGATTAAAATTGAAGACTTAAAGCCTTCTTCAAGAAAATTCCCTTATGTTAACTTTAAGAGTGAAAGAGAGCTTGGAAAAAATGTTATTACAATTAAGAATTTAGTTAAAGAATTTGAAGGACAATATATTCTAAACAAGTTTAACATTGTAATAGAACCGAGCCAAAGGGTTGTGTTTTTAGGTAGTCCAATCTCAGCAAGTGCTCTTTTTGACATAATTACCAATGAAGATAGAGATTATAAAGGACATTATGAATGGGGTGCTACAGTTAATTTTGCTTATTTTAATAAAGATAATGAGAAATATTTTAGTTCAGATTTAAGTCTGGTAGATTGGTTAAGACAGTATTCAAAAGAGCAGGACGAGACGTATATTAGAGGATTTTTAGGGAGAATGCTTTTTAGTCAAGATGAGGCTTTAAAAAAGGTTAATGTTCTATCAGGGGGTGAAAAGGTAAGGTGCATGCTTTCAAAGATAATGCTTAGTGGGGCTAATGTGTTATTATTGGATCAGCCAACTAATCATTTAGACCTTGAAGCGATTACATCTCTTAATACTGGATTGCAAGATTTTAAAGGTGTTGTATTGTTTACATCCCATGATCATCAGTTTATTGATACCATTGCTGATAGGATTATTGAATTTACTCCAAATGGAATAATTGATCGTTACATGACTTTTTCAGAGTATATTGATGACTCTAAAGTTAAAGACTTACGAGATAAGCTTTATGAAGGACATGCTAGCTTGAAACTTTAATTAAGTTTTTAATCACTGCAGGATATTTATAGTTTTGAAGATAAGTTTTTATATTTTTATGTTTCTAAGCATTTGTTTTCCTCTTTCAGCAAATGTTAATCTTTATTTTCAGAGAGCTTTGACAGGGAAAGTGATAGGAAATCCTATCCTTGATGAAAGGCGTAATACTATTACTGTGTTGACAAAAGATAAGTGGCTGACAACTTATACTATGTCTTTAGAGAAAAAGTATTCTTACAGATTAAATAGGATTCCTTATCCCTATCTTTTAAAGGATTTTGATAATGGATATTATGTTATTACAGGTCGTAATGAAGTCCACAAAATTAGAAGGGGAAAACTTATTTGGAAGTATAAACTGAATTCTTCTCCTATTAAAGCACCCTCAATAGGCAATGGTTATATTTTAATCCCTCAGCTTGATGGGAGGGTTATTGCTTTAAATCTTGGAACTGGTCAAAAAGTTTTTGAGATAGATATGGGAGAAAAGGCTACGACTTCTTCTGTTGTTCTTGAAAATGGTAATTTTTATATTGCAAGTGAAAATAATACAATATTTGCTTTTAATTCTCTAGGAGAGGAAATGTGGAGTGATGGCCTTATATCTACTCCTAATGTATTGATGATCAATACTAATGATGAGATAATTGTTGGGCATCAATCTGGTCATGTTGTTGCTTATCGTAGTGATGTTGGCAAGGTTTCAGGATCTGTTAAATTAGACTATCCTGTTAATTTTTTATTTGAAAAATTTAATGGCGAATATATTGTAGTATCTGATGTTGGAGTTTTTTCAAATTTAAGTAGAGATCTTGAAATTAGATTTTCTGAAAACTTGAGCTTCGATGTTAAAGAAGCTGTCCTTTATAATAATAAAAATCTTTTCATTGCCATAAAACCAAATGGAATTTTATCTCTTGATGAGTATTTCAGACCGATTGATAGATATGATAATATGGAAGGGATATCAGGACTTAGTGCTAATATTGGAATAATTACTACAGGTGGTCTTAATTGGATACTAACGACTTATTATTATAAATATGAAGATGAACTTGATGTTAAAACTTGGAATCATACATTAGGTAATAGATATCATCAAAATAGAATAGACTTTAGAGAAAAATCTTTATTATATCATGAAGAAATTTATTTATCTCTTGATGAGACGTTAAATTCTGTATACAGTAGGGAAGCATATGAGAAATTTTTAAATATACTAGAGTCTTTGGTAATCAGATATGGCACTTTACCTAAGAAGTATTTAGATCTATATAAAAAAGCTCTAATTAATTGGCTTTTGCCAAGAGATGGAATTGATAGAATAGCTCAAAGAGGGGAGCTTTATAAATATTTCATGTATGTTGATGATGAATCTGCAGTTAAAAGCTTTATAAACATGGCAATTAAGGAAAAGAATATCAGTAATATAATTAGATTAGTTAAAAGTATTGCGCAATTTGAAGACTATCATGGGCAAGATGACCTTGTGTATAACTATATGCAATATGTGATATTAAATTATCAGGGGAATTTAGACATAGCTTATGCCGTTCTTCTAAACTTGCGCAAGATAATTTTGAGCTCTACAAAGGATAATCTTAAAATTTATAAGGGTAAGTATTTAACTTTATTGAAGTTTATCAGACGCCAAAATTTTTCTGAGAAAATTAATCAATATATTAACGAAATTATTGCAACTCTTTAACACATTCTATGTTAAGATTTATTAAATATAGTTTGTGTTGCATTGGACTTGAGATTTAAATTTATGCTGATTTAGTTCATAATAGAATTATAATTAAGCATAGGAGAATTTTTGTTATGAAAAGAATATGGATAATTGGTGTTTCGTTGTTTGTTCTCTTAAATATTTTTACTCTTCATGCTAGAGAACTTGACAAGAAGAGATTAAAAGATTTTGTTGATATGGATCTTGAATTTGTTAATTATAGGGGTCCTTATGAGGCTACAAATACATATAGGGAAATAGTAGGAATTGGTGAATTTTTGGCTAGAAATTTAACTGATAACAAGTCAAATTATTATAACAAATATTATGTTAATAGATACATTGATGATAAGGATGTGAAGAGTAGTACGGATGTTTTCCTTATTGGAGAGAGATCTGCTCTTGATAGTATTTTAAACCTTAGAAGAATACTTACAGGATATTTTATGGAGGCTTTTAAGTACGATAGGGATAGTGCGGAATTACTTGCTAAAGCTATTACGATATACAATGCTGTTTACCGAGGTGATTTGAATTATTATAGTAGTGCTTATATTCAGGCTGCAGTTGAGGATACAAGTAAAGAGAATGTGGGACTCTCTAGGGTTTATAGTCAATGGACTGGGAAGACTCATATTTTCATTCCTCTTAAAAGAGATATTTTATCAGGGGATATTGAATCGGATATTGATCTTGACAGAATAGTTACAGATAAGGTGATAGAATCTCTTTTAAATGAAAATGCAGGCGGTACAGACTTTGCAAGGGACCTTACAGATATTCAGGATGAAGGCCATGGTATGGATCAGGGTAGGATCGATTTTGAGTCTGATACTTTGGAGAGCATTGATGATGGATTACGGGATACTATTGATAACTTAAGAGAGCAACTTGAGAAAGCTACTGATGAGGAGAAGGCAGATATTCAGAAGCAAATTGAAGATAAGCGAGCTGAGAAAGAGGTGCAGGAGAAGAAGGCTAGGGAGCTTGAGGAGTCTCAGAAGAAATTAGATGATGCTCAAGATAAATTAGACATTCAAAGAGATGTGGTTAAAGATAAAATGCAAGAAAATTTTGATAAAGGCAATAGAGATAAGAATTTACCAGAACCCGGTGAGATAAGTTCTCCGAAAGTAGATAAAAAATTGGAGTTAACTGAAGCAGTTGAAGATTTAGAAGAGCAACTTGAGAAAGCTACTGATGAGGAGAAGGCAGATATTCAGAAGCAAATTGAAGATAAGCGAGCTGAGAAAGAGGTGCAGGAGAAGAAGGCTAGGGAGCTTGAGGAGTCTCAGAAGAAATTAGATGATGCTCAAGATAAATTAGACATTCAAAGAGATGTGGTTAAAGATAAAATGCAAGAAAATTTTGATAAAGGCAATAGAGATAAGAATTTACCAGAACCCGGTGAGATAAGTTCTCCGAAAGTAGATAAAAAATTGGAGTTAACTGAAGCAATTGAAGATGATGATAAGTCACCAAGTAGTACTGATGTTGCTCAAGGTTCTGACAGGCAGTCGTTAGATTCTAAAGAGCAAGGGCAGGTGGGTGATGTAGGTAAATCTGCTAAGGATGAAAAACGTAAATCTGTGTTTTTAGAAGTACTTAATCCGAGCACAAATTTAGGTGTACTTCAATTTATTGATTCAGATGGAAATAAGTTGGAAGAGGCTTCTCAATATGGTATTAGACGGTACGGAATTTATGAAAGGTCTGATGATTTAGTAGCTATCAAGCTTTGTTCGGGTATTGCAAAGCTTCAGGTGCTTAATAAGTTAGAAAACTTAAAAGTTGAATCAGAGTCAGAATTTGAGTTAAGCAGGGATTCTTCTCTTTTTGTTGATGAGAAAATGATTTTGGTAGTAGTTAAGGATAATAACGCTTGGAAATTAGCAAAGTTTTCTTCAAAGAACTTAAGTGATTTTATTCTATCAGAGAATGAAGTCTTGCCATTTACAAGTTTCACTGTTAAGGACGGATATGTTTATTTACAAGATACATCTAAAAGGGTCATTACTTTAGATCTTGATACTTTAAAGAAGGTATCTTGAATTATTTATTTTTGTTAAATATATGTGGAGATGTAGAAAGGCAGAGCTTCGCTCTGCCTTTCTTACTAAAATCGGGACGGTGGGATTCGAACTCACGATCCCCTGCTCCCAAAGCAGGTGCCTTAGCCACTAGGCCACGTCCCGATATAACGCGCCAATTAGGACTCGAACCTAAAACCTACAGATTAGAAGTCTGTTGCTCTATCCAATTGAGCTATTGGCGCCTTTAAACCTAAAACTGAGTATATCATGTTGAAAAAACCTTGTCAATAAAAACATTTGTTACTTTATTTTATTAATATTTTGCATGTTTTATAATTCTTTTATGATTAATCTTGACTTAATTGTAGATGAAGCTATATCTAGATACCCAAATGTTAAGCCTTTCCTAAATTTTGGAAATAATTATGAACTTTTAATAATGGTAATTTTGAGTGCAAGGACAACTGATAACATGGTTAATAAAATTGCACCTGAGCTTTTTAAAAGGTATAAAGATTTCAAGAAGTTAGCAGATGCTGATTTAGTAGAGGTTGAGAGATTAATTTATAAGTTGGGATTTCATGCAAACAAATCTAGAAACATTGTCAATTGTTCGCAAATGATTTTAAAGAATTTTAAAGGTATTATTCCAGATAATATCGAAGATCTTATATCTCTTCCAGGGGTAGGTAGAAAAACAGCTAATGTTATTCTTGGCATTGTTTATGATAAGCCTGCGATAATTGTAGATACTCATTTTAGTAGGGTTGTGCTTAGGCATGAAATTACACACGAGAGAACACCTTTTAAAATTGAGTTAGATTTAAAAAGTAGAATATCCCCTGAGAAGCAATATAGGTTTTCTATGGCTATTAATAAACATGGAAGAGATATTTGCACCTCGCGTAGTAAAAATTGTAATAATTGTTTTTTAGAAAGATTTGCACCAAGACTTCTTTGATTCAAGTTTATGATGAAATAAAATAGTTCATGTACTTTTTCAGTTTAAAGCTTATTGATGCTAGTATAATGTTAATTATGAGTAATATAATTAAGGGATTTTTCCATATCCAAAAGTATTCTTCTCCCATTTCCATATATCTTAAAAGCTCTGCAAGGCTTGGATAAAATTTTTTATCTTCTTGTTGCAAGTAGTTTATTACTTCAAATTGAGTTAAGCTTTTTGAGATTTGTAGGGGGATTATTGATGATATTGATGAAAAGACTTCTGGGAATATGTGTCGTATTATTATTCTAGATTTAGTTGCTCCCATAGCTCTACTTGCTTTAACGTAATCAAAATTTTTAATAATTATAGTGTTATTTCTTGTTATAAATGAAAATCGGATCCATCCGTGTATTAGGGCTGAAGGGATTGCGACTTCTAGTATATTAAAATTTTCTTTTTGTGCAAAATAGTAAAAAATTAACATTAGGATATAAGTGAATGGCAATGTTTGTATCGCTTCTATTACTTTAGAGATTAGCAAACAAGTTTTAAGTTTTAAGCTTCCGATAATTATTCCTATAAAAATTCCAATTGTTACAGAAATTGCTGCATAGCTAAATGCAAGTAAAATAGAATTTCTAGTTGCAAGTATAAGTCTTGCCATTATATCTCTGCCCATTTTATCCGTTCCTAGAGGATTCTGAGCTGTAGGTGGTTGAGGTAATTTGTTTATTGTTTGAGAGTATATTTTATTTGGATCTTTTTTGTATATTGCGAAGTTTGAGTTTTCGTTAATCATTGTGGGAAGTATTATTAAGAATATAATAAATATTGCTAGTAATGTGATATAGGAGTTGTTCAATTTTTCCATTATTCTAATATGTCCTTATACGGATTAATATTATATATTACAATGTCAGTTATTAAATTTGGTATAAGCATAATAAAAACACCAATAGTTAGCAAATCTCTGTAGAGAACATAATCATTATTTCTTATAGCATTGACTGTTAACGTGCCTATTCCATCAATTCCAAACATTGTCTCAATTAAAGATGCTCCAAAGAAGGCTGTTGCAAGAGTAGGTCTAAGGTGGGTAATTAGTGGGGATAGAGAGGGGATTAAGGCATGGTATAATATTATATGGGATTTTTTTATCCCTTTTGATTTTGCAGTTGTTATGTAAGGCTCAGATAAATTTTTATCAAGGGATTGTTTAAGCATTGTAGCATTAAATATGAAAAATGAGAAAAACCATGCAAATCCACCTATTATTAAATTTTTTGGATTTATGCTTAGATAGTAAAGTAAAGAAATTATTAGAATTACAGTAAGATTTCTTGGTAGTGAATGCAAAAATAACAATATGTGTTCTAAGGCGTTATTTAAAAATTTATTTTTTACAAGTAAAGTCCAAATGACAATAAACAAAATAGCTATTATATAAGACAACATAACACCTGGTATTGATATTTTTAAGGTATTCTTTATTTTACTAAAAATAACGGTCATTGTTGACTTTCCTTCTGTTAGTGGGGAGTAGTAAGGTGTTCCCCATATCAATCCTTTATATTTTGTTTTATATACTATGTATGAACTGCCTGCGATGTGTTTAGCGAAGTAATCTTTGCTTAGAGGTACATTTGGGTCAAAATCGTGTACTAATTTGTAGCTTTCAATGCTTTTAAGTATTCCAATATATTCTAGATATTTTCTGAATACATTTTTTTGAATAAATGGGATATTTGAATTGTTGTCAGAGAATGTATTTAACAATAATATACATAAAAATATGGATATAATAGCATTAATGAACATAAAGAATATGTTTTTTAAAATAAAGGTAGCTATAATTTACCTTCTCTGATAAGTATTTTTGATTTGGTCTAAATAACCTAATACGAAATAAACAATAAGAGATATTACTGTGGATATTAAGTAAAAATTTTTATCTATGCTTTTATTTTTTGATGCGTTTTGTATCTTTAAAATACTTCCTTGATAGTAATTTTCAATCTTATTAAGATTTTTTATTACTATGGATCCTTTGGGATAATATCCTATCTTACTTGCTTCTCTTAAGATTTCAGGTTTAGATACCTGTAAGTTAATATACTTTGTTTGTAGGGTTTTTTGGATTTCTTTTAATTTTTGGATATGATTTTTCATTAAAATTAAATTGCTATTCAATTCTTTGTAGCTCACAACTCCTCTTTCTCCGAATATTGGTGTGATTATGAAGTAACTTATTAGTCCTGCATAAATGGACAACATAATTTTTTTCATCAAAAACATATTATATTGTAATTATATTCTTAATATACTATATTTACAAATATATTAGTACAGGTTATGCATAAATGGGATTAAGGAGCTCTGGAGAGTAAGTTTTAGTATGGCGGATTATAAAAATGCTTTTTTTATCAAGGAAGGACCTAAAGAAGTTGATTTTGATATGGATCGTATATTTTTGCAACGTTCAGTTGGTGGCAGAATTATTTCTTTACGTTCTGAGGAGATCAAAGAACTTTTAGATGAAAAATTATTAAAATTTGATGATGCCTTAAAGAAAAGACATGGTGAGTTAGTGGATTATTTAAGAGAGGTTGATACTCGCATTTCAAGAGTTGAAGAGGAAATACTTAATCGCAATTTGAAATCTAGAGCCTTTGATAATCCTAATTTGAAGGTACTTGAAGATTTTATAACTTCTCAGAATGAACTTGATATTAAAGTTCATGAGGCTAATGAAGTAACTCCAAGGAAAGAAAATAATTTGCCAAATATTGCAATTGATCAGGAAGAACTAGATGCTTTACTTGAAGGACTCAATGAAATTTCAAAAGATAACAAAGAAAGTTCTAATGGTAGTAATAATTTGGATGAAGATATTTCTCTTGAAGAGTTTGCTGGGAGTGATCTCAATACAGCAGATATTGATGCCAGTTATGAAGTAACTCCAAGGAGAGAAAATAATATTTCTAATGTTGATAATACTTTAGCTAGCAAAGAGGATGTAGAAGTATTAGATGTTGATTTTGAGTCATTGACGAATGAGGATATATTAGCAAAGTCTTCTTTGGTTGCTTTAGAAGATGTCGCTGAAAATGATAGTGAAGTTTTCAATTTAATTGAAAACTTCGATGGTGATGAAGGGTTGGTAGATGTTATTGGTGATGAGAAGATAGTTAATAGGATTTCAGATAATATTTCCCTTGATGGATCTGGTACAAAGGAAGTTATACGGGAAGAAAATGTTGAATTTTCTAAGGAGAATAACCTAGAGGTCCTTGATAACTCATTAGAGATAAATGAAGTTTCAGGGTTTGGTGAAAATTTGGAAACTTCAAATAATGAAGAGCGTGAAGGGAGAAGTGAGGAATTAAACAGTGTGAGTGAAGTGTCTGATCATGAAATTGATAATTTCGATATAAATGTAGATTATGATTCACTTTTAAGCAAAGAAAATGATGGAGATGCTAGTAGTGTTTTGAGTCAAGAACAGGGAGATGGTGGTATTTCTTCTGGTTTTAAAAAGCTTGACGATTTTGAAGACGTGTTAAAGACGGATTTGAATTGTGCAGATTTGCAAGATTGTATTCAAGAATTTGAAGAGGGGAATCTTTATGATAATGGATTAAGGAATTTAGAGGAAAAGTTAGAGCAGGGTGAAAGATTGGGATCATATTCTTCAGTTTCAAGAGAAGAAACTGAAGATATTAGAGATGATAATGATTTTCATGATCTTAGTTTTGCTGATATTGATACGATAGTAAATAAATTTGATGATAATGAATATTTAAGTAGAATTGAGTTGAGTGATGAAGAGCGGATTGTATTGGTTAGATTTATTGGTAAACTGGAAAGTGAGCTTGCAACTAGTCCTAAGGGCAATAATTTTAAAGTTAAGCGAGAATATGAGATTTTGCGAAAAATTAAGCGTTTATTAGTAAGAGAGTAGGATTATTTGGTTAATAAGATACTATTTTTTATTTTTTATTACATCAATTTTATTTTTATTTTTAACTTTTTTTTATTTTGTTAGCAAATTTTTAAGTCAGATTGGTTTTGATCTTGATGATTTGATAGATGATATAAAGATACATAATGTAAGATTTTTTAGAGATTTAGATTTGGAAAATTATTTTGATAAAACTTTCGGTGAAGATGATTTAGTTAGTTCTTATTATTTATTTTCAGCAGTTAATGGGGTTTTGGTTTATAAGTCAAAAGATGATATGATTTATAGATCCTCAGATAAATTAGAACCAGTTCTTTTGCAGAATAGCATATTTGTAAAAAAATTTAAGGTTAATTTTGGATTAAGCAATGATTTTATTAGTTTAGTTGTATATTATAATATCCTGCCAAAAAGCAGGATATTATATATTTTAAATTCTTATCTTTTCTTAATATCTCTTTTCTATGTATACTTTTCTCTTTTTGTCTTATATTGCATATATAGAGATACTAATGATCGTGATCATGGGGGTGGGGGTGGTCGTGATGATGATCGTGGTCATGATCATGTGCGTTGTGTAGAGAGCCTTCATTAGGATAGCTATCTTTTATATTTTTCTCTAAATTGAATACATCGAAGAAAGCCCATTTAGTAGTGATATGGTAATATATATCATTATCTTTTTTCATTAAGATGTTACTATCTTTTTCATTTTTGTTAAGATAAATATCAATATTATTTACGCTTTTGTTGTTCCATGTGAGCTCTATATTGTATTGGAGCCTATAGTCATTGATTTTAAGTGTATCTATTTCAAATCCGTCTGTCGAGAATTCTTGGATTGTTTGCAAGAGTCTTTCCTTGTGTAATACTTCTTGATTGAAAAAATAAAGACCATCCTTAGTAGATATATTATAGTCATTTTGTATTGCATCTTCTTCATCTTTATTTGGCTTTTTGAGTACTTTTAAGATTAAGCTTTCTAGCTTTGTGTTTTCTTCTCTGTTACTGAAAAGTTTAGTATTGGCAAAGGTATTGTAAGAATTGCCTTTGTATGATAAAAAGATGTTATTTGTTAAATATACATTATCATTATTACTTTTGATATAAGCTAATCGAGTATCACCTTCTCCTGGATTTCCAATAAATATTTCTGTAAGTAGGTTATTTTTGTCATCGAATAGTTTAAAATCTGGATTTTCTTTTATGCCAAGTTCTTTATGTATCTTTGGATCTCTACTTACAAGTTTGTTTTTTTGCAACTTCTCTAAAGCTTGAATCATAGAGCTTACTCTTCGCTCATCAATTGGAAGATTGATGTTATTGTAGGTAAGTTCCCATCCTTTTCCTGATTTTGTGATTGTTCCTTCAAGTTCTGTTTCAATTTTTGCGATTTTGTTGAAGTCAATTGCAAAAAAAGGTTCTTGTAGAAGCTTTGCAACTTGATTTTCATTTGAGAATAATATTCCTAAGAAAAATGTAGATGTTAATATTATAATCATTATTATTTTTATGTTTTCTTTTTTTCCCAACAATAGTTCTTTATTATTCATAAACTCTCCCTTATTAGTTAATTCTTCTTTTTTTTGTAAATCTTATAAGCCCAAATATTATTATTGCTATTGGCAATATGATTAAATTGATGATTATTAATGAAAATTTTGCATTTAGCATTTCTTGTGAAGAGTTTGCAAATTTTAACTTAGATCGTACTTCTCTTGATTTAATATTGAAGAATGCTTCTTTTTGCATCAAGTAATCTGACATTCGTCCAGCAAGTTCAAAGTTTGAAGGCGAACCATTATACATGTAATCACTGAATATCATGTTCGAGCCTAGTAAAATGATTTTTGAATTTTCAGATTTTTTGTCTTTGTATAGACTTTTGATTTTTCCTTCAACGAAATACCCAAGAATTTTTTGCTTAGCATCTTTATCGAAGGTTTTTGGGACATCAAAAGAATGCATAGCTATGCTTGAGATATTTTCATCGCTAACTTGCCAAGATTCTTTAGAGCTTACAAATAAGGGCAAATATTTTATGTCACTTTCTTTATTATCTACAAGTTCTAGTGAATTGCTCCAAGGAATAATTGCGTCATAAAAATTTTTAAGTAGGGGATTTTCTGGATCTATGATATTACTTTTGTCGATTAATATCCATGGGTAGTAAACTTGAAAGTATCCCCCTAAGAAAAGATTAGGAGCTCTTTTATCAAGGATAATATTTTCATTATATTTAATTCCGTAGCTTTCAATTAAATTGAAAAATTCAGATTTAATTGGATTTGTTGTATAAGGACTTTGAGGGTTATAGTCAATTTTGCTCGTAGCAAATAATACTTTTCCGTTATTTATAATGAATTCGTCAATTTTTTTGATCGATTCCCCACTTAGTTCTTTAGCACCGATTATAAATAATCCATTTATATCTTCTAGTAATTCCTTGTCAAGGTTGATTTCTTTAACCTCGGTTTTGAAACCTTTCTTCATTATTTCTATGAAACCTTTATGAGCCTCTTTTAGTGATGCATCCCCAAATACAAGTCCTAGAACTTTTTTTGTATTATTTACTAGCTTGTCTAGACTGCTTGCAAGTTCATATTCTAAGTTTCCAATCTCAGTCACTACAGGGAGCACCTCGCGTTTTCCTTCATAAATTATTTCAATTCCTGAATATATTTTAAGTATGGAGAGTTGATTGATATCCCTTAAATCAATTTGTTGAGATGGAATTCCGATTTGTTCTAGAGGAGTGGTTGATCTATCAGCATCTATTTCTCTGTAAATTACTTTCCCTTTTGAGGCATCAGAGAAGGTTGTGAGGAAGTTTTTTATTTGTTCTGGGAATGCAAAATAGTTTCCAAGACTTGCAGAGTTGTAGTAGGTAATGTATATCTTTTCATTTGCATTGACAAATAAATCTTTTGTAACTTTAGAAATTGTAAAAGCTTTATTTTTAGTAAAATCTATTTTGTAAATGAAAATAGATATGTTGCAAAGAACCAGAAATATTATTGCAAGGTTTAAAGTTAAATTTAAAATATCGTTATGTTTATTTTTCATAAAGTAATTATCTCCATTTGTTTAATCTTATGCTATATGAACTTAACATTAAAAATGTAACTGAAAATGTAATAAAGTAAATAAGATCTGACAAATTTAATATCCCCATATTAAAGTAGCTGAAGTGATTATTGATTGAGATAAAGTTAAGGATCTCACCAACTATATTTTCTTTTCCAAATATCATTATTAGCTTTCCTGAAAATATTATGAGTATTAGAATGAATACAGTTATTATATAAGATACTATTTGACTCTTAGTAAGAGAAGATATGAATACACCCATGCTAAGCACGGAGCAAGAATAAAGGATTATCCCTAAATATTGAAGGAAGACTATCCCAAGGTCAAATTCACCCATAAAAATTGTTGTTATTGTAAGTGGCAGTGTGAGTGAGAAGAGTATTAATGTAAATATTTTAAGTGTAATAAATTTTCCAATTACTACTTCTTGAGGATTTATCGGTAGTGCATAGATTAATTCAATGCTTCCTGTTTTATGTTCCTCTGAGAATACACCCATACTAAGAGCTGGTAGAACAAACATTAAAATAATTGGCATTGATGAGAAGTAGGACATTAGTGAGGCATTATCTTTAATAAAAAATCCTGATAAGAAAATAAAAGAAAAATTTACAAATATTAGGAAAAATAACATTACAACATATGCGGTCGGTGTGCCAAATAAAACTTTTAATTCTTTTTTTGATAAAATTAATGATTGTCTTAAGTCTATTTTCATTGTTTTCTCTCCTTTGTTAGTTTGCTAAATATTTTTTCTAAGCTTTCATGTTTTGGAATCATTGCTTTAAGTATTATGCCTTTACTTACAATGTAATTAAAGAGTTCTTTTTCAGTTTTATCAGGAGCAAGTTTTAATGAAATATTTATTTCTCCTTCATACTCCTCTGTATTGATTAAGGTAAATATATCATTGTTACTAAAGTAGTCTTTTTTCATACCAGGATCTTTGTAAATAGTTAGATCTATCTCAGTTTCTTTAAGCCTGTTTCTAGATATATTTTCCTTAGTATCATCGGCAATAATTTCACCGTCATTAATAATAATGATTCTTTTACAAATTGACTCAACTTCACTTAAAATATGAGAAGAAAACAGTATTGTACTAGTTTTCTCAAGTTCTTTTAAAAATTCTTTAAACTCAATAATTTGATTGGGGTCAAGGCCATTTGTGGGTTCATCAAGTATTACGAGTTTGGGATTATTTATTAAAGCTCCAGCTATTCCTACTCTTTGCCTAAATCCTTTTGACAACTCTGATATTAGTTTATTTTTAACACTTTCAAGTTTAAAAATAGCTATTGCCTTGTTTATTTCTTTTTTGGGAGTCTGTACACCTTTAATCTCTGAGATGAAATTTAAATATTCCTTAACAGATAGTTCAGGATAAAGAGCTAGTTTCTCAGGTATGTATCCCACGTCTTGCAGTATTTCTTTTGAATTTTCTGTTATATCTTTTCCAAAGATTTCTACATTACCCTTGTTAGGATAGTGAAAAGATGTTAGAATTTTGATTAATGTCGATTTTCCTGCACCATTTGGGCCCAGTATACCAAGTACCTCTCCTTCGTTAACATTAAAGCTAACATTAAAGAGAGCTGTAAATGAACCATATTTTTTAGTGACATTTTTTACGTTTATCATATATGTCTCCTTAGATATTAATATTTTATAATAAATTTATCTTTATCCGCTTCAAGTCTCATGCCATCTTTTGTTAAAAATATTTCACCGTTTGGATATTCCTGTTGTGCTTCATTTAGGAGCTCACATAAATCTTTGTTTAGTGTATATCTTTCACTAAAATGAATCAAACCTGTTTGGCTAACTTTTGCCCTTTTTACAATTGTTGCTGCTGATTTTGCTGTCAAGTGTAGTTTCTTTTCAGCTTCTTTTTTTAAGTCGTTTTTAAATGTACTCTCAATTATTACTAGATTAAAGTTTTTAATGTATGTGATTAGATCTTCAAAGTAAGCCGTGTCTGTAATGTATGCAAATTTTAAACCCTTTTGAGGCTCATCTAGTATTTCAGAGGGCAATATTCGCCTTTCATTGAGTATTACTTCGCATCCGTTTTGTAATTTTTTTCTAATAGGACCTTTTGGGATATTGAGACTTTCTGCTTTTTGGCTGTCAAATTTTCCAGGCTTATCTTTTTCTATAAATAGATATCCGACACAATCTACTGAATGTTTTAGTCTTCTGTATTCGATTCTTTTTTTGTTATCTTCATATAGAATTTCGTTTGTTTTATTGAGTAGTATTTCTTTATATATTATTTCATAGTTTTTATGTACTCGCAAAAGTTCGATGTTTGTTTCTAAATATCTTTTAATCCCGATAGGGCCAATGACTATTAGGGGATCTTTTCTTGTCTCACCGCTTTGCGCCATCAGCATTATTATTCCAAGTAGACCTGTGATATGGTCTGCATGTAAATGTGTGATACAAATTATTTTGATTTTTTGCCATGATATTTTTTGTTTTCTCAGAGACATTTGAGTAGCCTCACCGCAATCAAAGAGAAAACTTTCTCCATGGTGCTCTATTAGAACAGAAGTTAAGTATCTATTGTGAAGCGGCCTTGTTCCCCCTGTGCCAAGAATATTAATATTGAAATTCAAAAATACTCTCCCAATGCTTTTTTGTTTTCAATGTATAAAAATAAGTCTTAAGTTTTATTTTAAAAATGGTCGTATAATCTATGTAGGTGTCTTGAGTCTCCTTTAAATTTTTGATTTTAATAGCAAATTCTCCTTGATATTTCAGTGCAAGTATTTATTTTAAGGGTCAGAAGGTAAACACTGTTTTGATTTCTAGATTTTAGTTTATTTTGCATTCAAACATTATATTATTTTTTTGTGAATTTAGAAATATTGTGAATTAAAAATAAACACCAAGCATATAAATACTTAGAGGTTCCGATTGTCTTTGTCTATCTTAAGGATTATATAAATTTGCATATCTTGTAATATCATAATAAGTAGGAAGATTAGACTTTCTTTCAATGTAATCGAGGATATTTTGAGATAAATAGGGCGCCATTGATATGCCTCTTGTTCCAAATCCATTTAATATAAATATATTTTTATATTTTGGATGTTCACCAAGAAAGGGCTCTCGGTCAAGGGTAGAGGGTCTTATGTGTGCTTTATGTTGTACAACTTTGTAATTTAGGTTTGTAATTTTTTTAAGCTTGTCTAGAAGTTCTGATTTTGCCCATTCATTTGTGCTTGTGTCTAGGCTTGTCCATTCATAAGTTCCGCCAAGATAAAATAGGTTGTCTTTTAAAGGGATTAATGATATATGTCTATTATAAACTTCTTTAAGATTTAATTCTGGAATTTCTACTATGAGCATTTCTCCTTTTGCTGGTTTGAATGGAAGGTATGAGAAAAATCCCGTAATTGATTCTTTATAGCCTCGTGCAAATATTAATTTTTTGAATTTAAATTCATTGATATTAAAGAATTGATCATTTATCTTGATTTTATCTTTATTGATTTCTGCTTTGATATATGTATCATTCTTTATAAAGTATTTTTTAAGATTTTTAATATACAGGTTTGTATTAATGACTGCCCCCTTTATTAGCATACCTCCATTATTGTCATTAGAGGAATCGTGAATTTTTCCGTTCTTTATTTCCAAGATGAAATTTTTCATGTTCCCATCGTTTTTGATTTTTAAAGCCAGTACTTCTTTTTGTTTTTTTGTAGTGAATGGTCTAAGAATGAGATTCTCTTTCAGAAAGCTACAGTTAATATTTTTCTCAATATCTTTGTAATATTGAATTGCGAATTTGAAAATTTCAGGATCTCTCCAAGCGATGTTCATTCTTCTTCCCATAATAGGGTTAATAAGTCCGCCTGCTACAGTTGTTGCCTTTGTGTCATCATTATCAAAGAGAATTACGCTTTTTTTTCGTTTAAGTATCTCATAAGTTAAAGTGCTTCCAGCAATGCCACCACCAATAACTGCAAATTCATATTCCATTCAATATTCCTTTCTTTAAGCTTTGTCCGCCATCAATAAAAATGACTTCGCCTGTGATAAATTTTAATCTAATTAGAAAATTTATTGTTTTTAATATATCGGATGGCTTTCCAAATTTGAGCAATAAGTTCCTTTTTTTAAGGTTATTATTAAGTTTGATTCCGGAACTTTTTATTATACCTGGTGCGATGCCATTTACTTGAGTATCTGGGGCTCCTTCGTATGCTAAGGCTTTTGTAATCTCAAAGAGTAACTTTTTAGATAAATTATATTCAAAATAATTTTTATTATAATAGGATATGCTTGAATCTAGGATATTTATGATGCTTGAGTTTTTAAGTTTTTGTTTTAAAAATTGTTTTCCAAGTTCAAGTGCTGATAAGCTATTTATTTGTAAATTATTGCGAAATCGTTCGTCATTAAAATTTTCTAGAGTACTTTTTTCAAAAATTGACGCATTGTTTATTAATACATTTATCTGATTATTTATGCTTAAATCCAATGCCTTGCTGAATAGTTTGTTATTATTATTTCTTAAAAAATCATGTTTGATCGATTTTATATGGTTGCCCAGATTTTCTAGCTTTGTTGTTTCATTTTCATTGGAACAGTATGTAAAAATTATGTTAAATCTTGTGCTTAAAGATTTAACCAATATTTTTCCTATTTTGCTTGTTCCAGCCGTGATTAATATGGTTGTTGAATAAGTTTTTACTATTTTTGACATTGGAAAACCTTTTGTTTTTAATTATAATAGATATCATTATATTTTTTTGAAAAGGTAAGTTTATGAACGTGAAAGATGTGGCTCTGCAAGCAGAGAATCAAGCATTAGAGTTTGCATTAAAGAGTAGAGCAATAGTTATTACAGGCGAGATTAATAAGAATACTTCTAGGTTATTTCAGGAAAAGATATTGTTTTTAGAGGCATCAGATTACAAGAAGCCTATATTTGTTTATATTGACTCAGAGGGTGGAGACATCGATGCTGGGTTTGCTATTTTTAACATGATAAGGTTTGTTAAGCCTAAAGTGTTTACAATTGGAGTTGGGCTTGTAGCTAGTGCTGGTGCTTTAATCTTTTTGGCTGCAGATTGTAAGAATAGATTTTCATTGCCTCATGCAAGGTATCTGTTGCATCAACCTTTAAGCGGTTTTAAAGGAGTTGCTACAGATATTGAGATTTACACAAATGAACTTAATAAACTCAAAAGAGAGCTTAATGAAATTATTTCAAAAGAAACGGGACAAGAACTTTCTAAAATAGAAAAGGATACTGATAGGGATTTTTGGTTAAGTAGTGAAGCTGCAATGAAATATGGTCTTGTCTTTAAGATTGTTGAGACTAGATTTGAATTTGAAAAATTTCTTTCTTAGTATTCTTATTCTGGGCTGTAGGCTACCTAAAACGGATTTTAGCATTTTGGAGTTTAGTGTTGTAAGCCCTTCTCAGCATATTACTTCTTTAAACTCATTATTAGATGCTAGCTATAATTTTTTTTTGTCAGATTTTGATTTAGTGATTATTAAGAACTTAAATAATAAGGAGGAGTTAGATTTAATTAATAACAAGGTTTCATTTGGAAGTTTTAAAAATGCATATTTTATTAGTCAAAACAAAAGATATTCTATTAGCATCCTTGCCAAAGAAATGGTTAGGGTTCAAATTTTAAGTTACATTGAAGGACTTTATGAGCAGAGATTAGGTGTAGTTGTTGATTTTGCGTTTAAAGGTCATAATTACGGAATTGTTATTTTTAATTTTAGTGAGGAAATATCTGCTGATTTGGATATTTCCATAGTTGAGGATCAGATAGCATATTTAAATTATAAATATGAAAATTTGCTTTTTATCTTAAATAAGCTAGAGCTTGTTTTATTAGATGTAGTTATTAGGAGTGGGTTTTTTAGCTTAGTGCATGATTCAATGAGTCAAATGCATATAATTAATAATATTAATTATAGAGTTTATTCTAATTTTCAAGCTCAAATATCTCTTTATACTTTAATATATGTTCTTTTAAGCTATTTATATGATAGTTCTTCTATAGATAATTTTCCAAAGAGCATTATTATTAAATGAATTTTTCAAATATTTAGTTCTTGACATCATTATTTTATATATTATATGATTACTAACAATGCCGAAGTGGTGGAAGTGGTAGACACACAGGACTTAAAATCCTGAGGAGGAAACTCCGTACCGGTTCAAGTCCGGTCTTCGGTATTCAAAACTCCTTTAGAGGCATTTTTATAAGCTCAATCATTCTGCTTATCCAGATTCCTGTGATGAATAGAATGATTGAGAGTATAAAGAATGCTGGAGTAGGTTTTAAATTAAGAGTTGTTATGATAAATAGCATCTGTAATGTTGAGCCTAATATTAGACCTGTAGATAAATAAAGAAATTTGAGAAGATGTTTGTCTATGGATTTCTTAATAATCAGTATTGCAACCCCTGTACCTATTATTGTAGATATTCCAAATATTGTGCATAGCATTATATGAGGTTGTGAGACAATATTGATAATTTCTTTATAAGTTCCAAGGCTTAAGAGTATTAGTGAGCCTGAGATTCCTGGTAGAATCATTGCAGATCCACTTATGATTCCTGAGTTAGCAATTAATAGATAATATTCAATTGATTTTTTGTCCTTGTACTTTGAGATATCCAATGATATGTTATAAGTTCTAATCATTAAGATAGTAAGTATAGTTAAAAACCCTATTAAGAATAAGAAATATTTTATAGCTTTATTATTTTTATCAGTGTTTTCTTGTATGTATATTTCCTTTTTTAAGGTAAATATGCTTCCTATAATTAATCCTAAAAAAAATATACTCAAATATGCTTCTTTCATTGCTCCATCTAAAATGTAGTTTTTAAGCACTTTTGCAAGTAGTATTATTGAGGTTAATATTCCAAGTGATAGTATTGCAAGAAAAGTTGTGTTTTCTTTTAAGTTTTTAAATTTTATTAAATTTGCAGATGAATATATTATTTTATAGTAGATTCCTAGTGTTAAAGCTAATGTTCCACCTGAGACACCCGGAAGTATGTTCGCAAAACCAATTAATAAACCCTTTATATAAATGCTAATCATAATGTTTTAAGATGCGTGTAGTTAATGAACGTAATATTGTATCAGATCTCTATCTCTCATCACCATTGCCATGAATGGTACCGTTCTCATGCCTTTTTTGTAATTTTTCTAGATTAGTAATGGCAACGTCTTCAAGCGTTATTCCAAGATTATTGCTTAAATTTGAAATATACCATAACACATCGCCAAGCTCTTTCTTAATTGACAATAGATATTCATCGTCAAGTATGTAATCCTTGTCGCGGCCTAATTTTTTTATTTTTTCAATAACTTCACCTGTTTCTCCAGCAAGACCTAGTGTTGTTAGAATTAACTCTTCCTTTTTGTTTTTATATTTAGCAGTTTTTTTAGCCTTTAGTTGGTATTCGTTTAACTCCATAACTGAAGTTATTGTAATACAGTTTACTACTATTTACAAGTTTGTCTATTATTTCTTTTTTTTTAAATTTTTATTATATTTAGCTCAATACATATTAATTGGAGTTCTATTTGTGAGTAAGTTAACTCTGTTATTAAAAATTATCTTTTGCTTTCTACAGTTTAACTATATTTACTCTTATCCTGAGATAAAAAATTTCTCCAATAAAGATCCTATTTTTTCTGACCTTAGGGCAAAAATTTCTAAATATAATAAAAAAGAAAATGTTCCTTTATTTATTTATTCATATAAAGTTAAAGAAAATGATACTTTTTTTAAGATTGCAAATAAGGTAAACGGCTGGCAAGCTAGTATTTCTACGATTAATTTATTAGATTCGCCTTTCGTAAAGGCAGGACAAGAAATATTGATTCCTAGTAAAAGAGGTCTTTTTGTTCTTGATAATAAGGAACATAGATTTAATAATTTACTTTTAGCTACAAGAGATTTAGCAAAATCTGAAAAGATAAAAGTTAGAAGAGATAATAAGATCTATGAGTTTTATTTTTTTGATTCTGTTAAACAGCCGGATTTAAGTTTTTTCTCAAGTACAGAAATGCTTTTCTTTCTAAACTCCGATTTTATTTTTCCCTTAAAAAGATTTATTGTTAGCTCTGATTTTGGATTAAGAGCAGACCCTTTTACTGGTAGAGAAAGTTTTCATACAGGAATAGACCTTGCAGCACCAATGGATTCTTTAGTTTTTTGTACATCTTATGGCGTTGTAATTGTAGTTGACTATAATGATATTTATGGAAACTTTGTTGTGGTTGAACATAAAAACAATATTAAGTCTCTTTATGGGCATCTTAATTCTTATATTGTAAGCAAAGGAGATGTTTTACGAACAGGAGATATTATTGGCAGGGTAGGTCAAACTGGCCGTTCAACAGGACCTCATCTGCATTTTGAAATATTGAAGAAAGATACTCCTACTAATCCTATTAAGATTCTGAAGTAGATAATTAATTATTTTAGTAATATATAGGAGGTATCCTTACTATATTATAATCATTCTTATTTGGTAACTTAATTAGATCATACATAAAGAGATAAATTTTTGCCACATTTTGATTAAACTTTTTACTTAATATTGTATCTAATTAATATAATTACTTTTATATATATTTTTTTTAGGATCAAAAATATACAGTATAAAAAAATTGATATATCTTTTTATACTGAGTATTAATTAATAATAAGATTTTGTATTCCAAGTTAAAGGGTTGGTTTAGTTCATATTGTACTCTGTTATTTTATTGTGCAGAGTTTTTCTGCCTATTTTTAATATTTCAGCACATTTGCTCTTGTTGTGGTTAGAATGCAGGAGTGTTTGCTTAATAATTTCTCTTTCAGCTTCTTTTAGGCTTATTCCTATCGGGAGTGTTATTTTTACAATTTGGTTTTTATTATTTTTAATTTTGAGTGGCAAGTCATCTTTTACAATTTGTTTTCCCTTAGATAATATAAGAGCACTTTCAAGTACATTTTTGAGTTCTCTAATATTGCCTGGCCAATCATAGGCATAAAGAGCTTTTAGTGCATCATTAGATAGGCTTTTTTCTTCTCTATTATTTTCACTTGCAACACCTTTAATGAGTATGCCTGTTAGATGCTGTATGTCATCCTTTCTCTCTCTTAAGGGTGGAATATTAATGTTTATTATATTTAGTCTATAAAATAAGTCTTCCCTGAACCTTCCTTTTTGAATTTCTTCTTCAATATTTTTGTTTGTGGCTGTTAATAGTCTAATATCAACCTGCATAGTGGTCTCTCCTCCCACGCGCTCGAATGTCTTATTTTGAAGAACTCTTAGCAGTTTTGCTTGAACCTCAGGTGATATTTCTACTATTTCGTCCAAGAATATTGTTCCCTTATTTGCAAGTTCAAATCTACCTTTCTTTTGAGATATGGCACCTGTAAACGCGCCTTTTTCATGACCAAAAAGTTCACTTTCAAGTATGCTTTCAGACAATGCAGCACAGTTTACTTTAATAAATGGCTTATCGTTTCTATTTGATAAGTCAAATATAGCATCTGCGATTATTTCTTTGCCAACCCCGCTCTCTCCAGTTATTAGGACAGATGCTTTTGATTTTGCAATTTTTTTTACAAGTTCCAAAATCTTTTGCATGATAAGAGATTTGCCAAGAACATCTTCATAATAGCTTAAATCTTTTCTGATTATAATATTTGATGTGGATGTGTTTCCATGTATTTTTTCACTTTGCCTGTTTAAGGCTCTCTTTATTATTAGTAAAAGTCTTTCAAGATCGACTGGTTTTGTTAGAAAATCATAAGCACCTTCTCGCATAGCATCAACTGCCGAATCAACGGTACCATGAGCTGTGAGAATAATGAAAGGTATACTTGAATTTTTATCTTTTACGATTTTTAATAATTGTTCGCCTGATATTTGAGGCATTCTTAGATCAGAGATTATGATATCAATCTTTTCATTCTCAATTGTTTCAAGAGCTTCTTCTCCATCACTAGCAGTAAATACAAAATATCCCTCCTCCTCAAGATAAGTTGCGATTCCTTCTCGTATGTTTTTTTCATCATCTGCTACAAGTACCTTACTCATTTTCTAAACATCCTTCAATTAGCATTTTGCCTATGTTTAATTGTGGGAGTGTAATTGTAAAAGTTGTTCCTTGTGTATTTTTACTTTCCACAAAAATTTCACCTCCGTGTTCTTTTATTATTTTATAAGAAATAGTAAGACCTATGCCACTTCCTTTCTCTTTTGTACTGAATTGAGGTTTAAATATTTCGTCCTTTGTTTCATTCTTGATTCCATCCCCGTTATCTTTTATGTTAAGGTATATTTTATCTTCATTCTCATAGGTAGAAATGTCTATTTTTTTGATTTTTTTATTTGATTCAAGTAGTGCTTCTTCTGCGTTTTTTACTATGTTTATTATTACTTGTCTGAGTAGTTTTTCATCGATTAATACAGGACTTACTTTTTTAAGATTGAGTAGCAGTTTAATAGCTTTATTCTCTAATTCTGGATTCAATAAATTGTATACACTTTTTATAATGGCAGTGATGTCTTTCTTTTTTGGGATTATTTTTATTGGTCTTACTGTTAATAAAAAATCGGTTACAGTTTTATCCATTCTATTTATTTCTTCTTTTATTATTTTAAAATAATTATCTGCTTTAGTGCTTTTGATGCCCTGTCTATCTATTTCTTTTTTTAGTAACTGTAAGTTTATGTCAATTGCACCTAGCGGGTTTTTAATCTCATGTGCAATATTTCTTGCATGCCTTGTAAAAGCAGCTAAAGCCTCAGCTCTTCTGAAAAGTTCCTCTTTGCGTTTTTTATCTTGAATATCTTCGATTAAAATAATATTTCCTTCAAGTTTTTTTTCTCGAACGTAAGGCATAAATGATATTTTGATGTATATATTTGTTGAAATTTGAACCTCAGATCCTATTATTTTGTCTTCATTTTGTGCAAGTTCTTCTATTAAATTTGTTAGGGTTGGAATTTGAATATCGTTAAGGGTTTCTAGTTTGGAGTCCGGACTTAGAGCCAGAATTTGAAATAGCATTTTGTTTAAATAAATTATGTGGTTAAGCTTATCAAGTACCAGAATCCCTTCATTGATGGATGCGAAAATTCCATCGTATATTTCTATTTTTTTATAGATATCTTGAATAAATTTAAGTTTCTGCTCATTTGATAGTTTATTTAATTTAGTTAAGGCTTTTTTTAAAAAATTACTCATTAATCCTCGTAATTTAGCATTAGGTTTTCTATTATTAGTTTTTTGTTTTGATTATAGGGGCTATATTTTGAAATATGCTTTATATATTCCAACCTCTTTAAGTAAGTGTTAATCTCTAAATTTTGGTTTAAAAATTCGTATCTAAGTTGACTTGCAAGTTCTCCTAAGAATAATTTGAATGCGTTTTCATCTTTTATAAAATTAAATGTGTCAAGATTAAACACGCCTTGCTTCTCTTTGATTATATTTAGCATTCGCTTTACTTCTTCTTTGAGTCTCTGGTGTTCTTTGCTATATAATGAGTTGAAATATTCTTCAGTTGTGAATTCATCATTTTGCTTAAAGATTGTTTTAAATTTTTTAATCTCAAAATCTCTATCTTCTTTTATAAATTTGTAGACTCTTAGTCTTGAGAGTATTGTTTTTGGAATTTTATTTTTATTCCTTGTTGTTAAAATAAAGTAAATGTTTAAGGGAGGCTCTTCTAGTATTTTCAGTAATGCATTGTAAACATTGAATGATAAATTTTCAATTTCATTGATATAGATTACCTTTCTTTTATTCTTCTCTGAGAATGCCCAAGATTGAATTTTTCGAATGTCATTAATGGTAATATTGAAGCTTATGTCTTTAATTATCTCTTCGATTCTTTTTGCAAGCTCTGATTTGGTGGGCTCGTTAAATTCGTTTTTATAGTAAATATCATTAATAAAATTAATATTCTTTTCTATTTTTTTTAAATTCTTGTCATTGCTGAAATTGTACTTAGTGAAAATAATATTTTTTACATATTCTAGATATTGATTTATAACGTTAACCGAAGCTACATTAAGATATGCCTTAGCTTCGGTTATGTTAAGACTTGAGAGAATTAGTAGATTTGGATTTGTTAAAGTTTTTGTGTTTAGAATTTTCTTTGCAAGTTCAACTGCACTTATCTTTTTATAAGAGAATCTCTCGCCCCAAAAAAGTATTGCATTTGGCAGGTTTCCTTTTTCGTATTCATTGATTATTTCTTGAGCTATTTTGGGCAATATTTCCATAAGGTTGTTTCTCCTACTGTATTGGTGATATTTTGAAAAAGTAGTTTATTCCGGGATTGAGATATTCAAGAAATTTACTCCCTTCTAAAAAATATGCAGGGTTAAAAATTTGTTGTGAATGAATTATGTAAACTACAATTGCAATTATTCCAAAGGCTTCAAATAAACCAAGTATTAGTCCAAGTATTCTATTAAAGAATACTAATTGGAGATGACTTATTATTGATTCGACTAAAGATTGTAATATTAAAAATCCTATGTGTATTATTAAAAAAAATACTAGCAGTGCTTGAATATAGGATAAGTCAAGAATGGGTGATATAAATGCTTGAAAAGCATTGGTCTTGTTGTAGAGTAAGAATATTAAAGTAAAGACCTCAACAAATCCACTAATTTCTTTGATAAAACCTCTTAAAAATCCCCTAAGTCCCATTGATATAAAAATTATTATTATTAATATATCGGCTATACCAGCTATTTTAAGAGGATCATGAGCTAACATTGTATTTCCTCAAATTCTTTAAGCAGTAGTTTGGCTATTAGATTTGATGAGTCTTTATTATGAAATTTTGTTATATTATGTCTTAATATATCGGATTTTCCTTTATTGTTTAAGAGTTCCTGTATGATGTTTGTTATTTCGCTCTCTATTAAATTCTCTTCGTCTATTTTTAAACATGCATTTTGATCTTCTAATAGTTTTGAGTTTCTAACCTGGTCGCCTCTTGAGCCTTTTGCAAATGGGATCAGTATAACACATGCACCGGCATTAGCAAATTCTTTAATAGCACCAGCACCAGCTCTGCTTATTATTATGTTTGAAAATTTGGTTATGCTTGCCATTTCTTCTGCATTAAAAAATTGACATCTTAAATAATTAGCCTCTCTTTTTTTATTTGAGTTTTTGCCACATTGATGAATAAAATAAACATCAATTTTATTTTTGATATTAGTGACTAGGTTATTTAATGCCTCCGAGCCAAGAGAGCCACCAAGTATACTAATAATAGGCTTTTCTGTATTTTCAGTTAACCTTTTTATGATATTTGGATTTGGATTTAAAAACTCTGTTCTTATTGGTGAACCCGTGTATAAGACATTTTTATTTTTAAAGTATTTTATACTCTCTTGAAAACTGATGTGTATTTTGTTTGCAAATTTAGAGTTGATTTTTGTTGCAAGGCCAGGATCAAGATCCAGTTCATGAGTTATTCGCCTTACTTTCAGTAGACTTGCTGCAATAATTGGTGGGCTTGATACAAAACTTCCAGTTGCATATATAATCTGGGGTTTGTATTTTTTTATTATGAAAAAACTTTTGATTATTCCAAGCATGACTTTAAAAAAATCAGTGAGGTTTTGTAGCGAAAAATATCTTCTAAGCTTTCCTGATGGGATTTCAATAAATTGGATGTGTCCATACTCTTTTATGATTTTGTACTCTATTGATCCTTTTTGACCTAACCAGAAAAATTCGATATTTGAGTCAAGTTCTCTTAATTTTGTAATTATTGCTATTCCTGGAAAGACATGGCCACCGGTTCCGCCTCCTGTAAAAAATATTATTTTCTTACTTTTCATATTCCTCTTTTATTCGCTGGTTAAATTTGTATATATCATGGGTTATTCTTATATATTAATGTAATAATACATTTTAATGCAAATATTGAGTTTAGTACATATAAAGAATAGCTCTTGTAAACTTTATTTAGCTTATAAGATTTGCAAGAGTGTATCTCAGAGTGAACTTAAATTACTGTAATAGTTTAGAAAGTATTTCTTAAAAACTGTTCAATTTGTATGCCTTCTTTTTTAGAAATATTGTTCTTGATAGAATATTTAATTATTGAATGAATTACCTTAGTTGCTTTTTCTAAAGCATGCTCTATTTCCAATTCCTCTAGGTACCCTATTAGTAGACTAGCAAATAAATCGCCTGTACCACTGAAGGTTTGACTTAGCTTTTCTAAAAAAAACTCTGAATATTCTTTTGTTTTTGGATTGTAAACAACGGTTCCAATAAGATTTTCCTTCTCTACGCTTGTAACTACAGTTATGCCGTTTATTTCAAGGCTTAATATGGCTTTTATTATGTCGTCCTTATTTTTTATCTCTTCAGTTTTGGTTAGCATCCTAAGTTCTGTTATGTTGGGTGTTATTATGTCTGCGTGTTTTATTAAGCTTTTAAATCCACTCACGATTTTTTGGTCAAAAATAGGATAGAGGAGGCCATCGTCTCCAAATACAGGATCAATTATTATTTTTTCAAAATTTAACAGCTTAAACATATTTTCTATGATTTTTTGCTGATTATTGCTACCAAGAAATCCACTATAGAATATATCAAAGTTTTCATTTTGATTTTTCCAAGACAAAATAAACTTTTCTAGTTCATTTGTTAAATCTATTATTTCAAATTCTTTGTAAGCTGTTGTTGCTGAGAGAACTGCAGTTACAAATGGGCAAACTTGCATATTAAATGATGATATAATGGGTATACACATTGTCAGTGATGTGCGCCCCATAGTTGAAATATCATGCATAGCTAATACTTTTTTCATAATTTTACTTGCCTTTGATATTTATAGTTTTCTATCCTTGAATGTGCATCGGTTTCAAGTGAGCTTGATCCGTATTTTAAGTACATATGATACCCAATTCCTGCAATCATTGCACCATTATCTGTACAAAGGTCTATTGGGGGATAGTAAGCTACTACTTCCAGATTTTTGATTTTCTCTCTTAAGTAAAGGTTACTAGCAACGCCTCCAGATATTATTAGGTTTTTTATGTTAGTAGTCTTGATTGCTCTTTTAATCGGGTTGATTAAATTTTCAAAAGCCACTCTTTGGAAACTCGCTGCAATATTATTTTTTGTTATATATTCACCGTTGGCTTTAAATCTTTTAAGTTGATGTATACATGCTGTTTTGAGACCTGAGTATGAGAAGTCATACCAATTTTCTCGTTTTTCACAAGTTGAAGTTGGAAAATTAAATGCATGTTCATTGCCGCTTTTGGCTAATTTTTCTATGTTTGGACCTCCTGGAAATCCCATGTCATAGTATTTTGCTACCTTGTCAAACGCTTCTCCGCAAGAATCATCAAGAGTACGACCGAGTATTTGAACATCATCGAAGTTGTTTTGTTTTGCAAGTATTGTATGACCACCACTTAAGATTAGAGATAGAAATGGATATTCTATTTCCTCAGCCATTAAAGGAGAATAAAGATGACCTAAAATATGGTCAATGCAAATTAAGGGCTTCTTAAGGGCAATTGACAAGCCCTTGGCAAAGTTTACACCAACGATTAAAGAGCCAATAAGCCCTGGTTTAGAGGTTACTGCTATTAAATCAATTGATGATGTATCTATTTGAGCAGTTGTTATAGCCTTTTGGCAGACAGACATAATGAATTCTGTATGTAGCCTTGAGGCGATCTCTGGCACTACACCATAGTATTTTTTATGTTCGTCTTGGCTGAGCTTAATATTGCTTAAAATTTTAACACCATCTTCTACGATGCCCGCACAGCAATCATCGCATGAGGTTTCTATCCCAAGCACTTTCATTATTGTCCTCTTTCTCATAAAGGTTTAGTAAATTTTTAAATTCAAATTCTTGCTTTAGGTTTTCTGATTCTTGTTTGAGTATTTTAAGAGTATTTTTTGACCAAATATGGCCTATTACTTTGACAACTCCCTTCATTCTAGCTATTTGTTTTGCTCTCTCTAGCTCTTTAATTATTGCTTTTTCGTTATTCTCATTATCAAGAAATATGTCTCTTTGCTCTACCCTGATTCCCAGATTTTTTCCTGCCTTTCCGGACATGCTTTCCTTGGTGGTTAAGCTGTCGAAGAAGTACCTGTTATCTTCTTTAAGTTTGATTAAAATAATTTTCATTATATCTTCGTTGGAGGTAATGAGGCTTCCCATATGGTTATTCATTATTTTTGTATTAGGATATTCTTTGAATGCCTTTCCAATTTTTGTTCGTATTGCAAGTTCGTTATCATTAATGTTTATGTGAAATTTTTCTATTGAATTCTTATGCTTTGACTGCATTGGAAAATGAAGCATTATAATTTTGTCTTGACTGATTAATTTTTGATAAGATTGCAGTGATTTGGGTAGAAAAGGGATAATTGCGAAGTTAATATTTAAATCAATTTTCATAAATTCTTCTAGCATAAAATTGTCATACCCAACATCATCGATTATGAGATAAAATTCAGGTTTTAAGGAGTTATTATTAAGGGGGTTTTTATTTTTCATTAAATTTTCTTTTCTAATTCTTTCTAATTTTTCCTTAAAACTTACATTGAGTTTTTTTGCATTTTGTCTTATGTATACGAGACTAGAAAAGAGCAAAATTAATGCCATAAAGGCTGTAATAAGAATTACTAATATTGTGATTTTTATTTTATTCTTTACTAAAAAAATAGAAATATTCTCAATATTCATACTTACCAGTTTACTAGTAAAGCAAAACCTAGCATCAATGTCAATGTTTATTGATAAAGTTCTTCTCTAAGCTTTTTGAGTACCCTCTTTTCAATTTGTCTTACAGTTTCTGAAGATATTCCAAGCTCATTTGAAATGTCTTTTAAAGTGCTTTTTTTATCGCTATTGTCTAGGTTATATCTTTTTCTTATGATGTATCTTTCTTTATCGTTTAACTTTGTCTCTAATATATGATTGAGGTGTTTTAGGGTAGAATTTTGCTCAAGGGTACTTTCAGGATTGAAAGAATTATCTTCATAAAGGTTTAAGAGAGTGGAATTCTCAGACCCTTCAATTTCCTTGTCAAGAGAGTATTCTTTTTCAAGATAAGGAATGATTTTTATATATTGGGAAGGAGTTAGGTTGAATTTATCCATTATATCTTCTTTTTTTGGTGATTTTTCTTCCTCCATCAGGTACTTGTTTATTTGTAGTATTAAATTCTCTTTTCTGTACGGCACTTTTACAAGCCTTGTTTTGGTGTTGAGCGCTCTTTGAAGAGACTGCTTAATCCAAAATGAAGCATAGGTTGAAAATTTGGTATTCTTGCTTGGATCGTATTTTTCAGCGGCTCTGATTAGACCCAAATTTCCTTCTTGTATTAAATCTTCAACTTTCAAACCTTTTCCAGCATATCTTTTAATGATTTTTAATACAAGACGTAAATTAGCGTTTATCATTTTATTTTTGGCTTTCATGTCGCCACGTTTAATCTGCTCTGCAAGTTCAATCTCTTCTTCATGGGTTATTAATCTGTGTTCTCGTACAGATTTTAAATATAGGTTTAAATCTTCATTACTAAATATATTCACAATGGTCTCCCTGTCTTTAAATTTATATCAATACCCCCTAAAGCCAGGCAAAAAGTGTGCCAACGAAAGAAATAACTAACTGTTTTATTAAACGTGAATTATTTCTTAAGATTATTAATCTCTGATAATTGATCACAGATTAAATTAGTAAGCCCAAAACTTTTGGATTTTGCTATTTGTTTTGCGCTTTCTAAATAAAGCATGTCTTCAAAAATTTCTTCTGTTTGACCACCATTTAACAAATTATTCTCTTTATTTAGGGAATTTTTCATGCTTTTAAGCATTTGATTGACAAATATTGCCTCAAATTCTAATGCGGCTTTATAGAGTTCATTATTGTCTTTATGTTTATTTGTTTGATCTATTCTGTATTCTAGATTTTTTGTACCCAATGCTTGTAGGTTAATCTTGTTTATCATTTTTGTTCCTCCAAAATTAGTTCTCCATTTAATTTATTAATTTTTTTAGATGCTTTAATTATTTGTATTAATTCTTCATTGCTGAATGTGTTTGAATTTTTTGATATAAATTCATTTAATTTCATCTTTTGTATTTCGACTGTTACTTTTTCATTATTTTTATTGCTTAGTGATTTTTTTATGTCTCTTTCAATTGAAAGAATAAGAGGACCTATCTCTGCATTACTGCTTGCCATAATAATTTTGTGCTGTTCGTTTATTAGAACCTTCGGAGAGGTTTCTATTTCTATTTTTTCAATCTCGCTTAGCAGTTCAATATTTTTGGCTTCTATTTCTATTATGTTCCCTGACTTTATATTATTTTTTATGTCTTTGCTTGTTAGCTTTTTACTTATTGAATCTGCTAAGGTGTAATCTTCCTTTTTTAGGATAATATTGTAATTAGAGTAATAATTATTTTCATGTATTGTTGCGCCGTTTAGTATGTATCCTGTACCTTTCGATTTTTCTTGGATTATTATTGAGCCTGATGCGGTTGCTATTACTTTTTCTGTCTCATCTTTCAATTCTGTTTTTAAAAGTATACCATTTGTTAAGTCTTTTGAATCTAGTATAGATGCTATATAAACATTTTTGCTTGTGCCTTTAACCATATTGCCATTTATTTTGAGCTCTACACTTACTAAGGCGATGTTTTTGCTCTCTATATTGGTTAAGTCTATTTCATTTATTCCTATTCTGGTTAAAGCTTTATTTAGAATTTCTTTGCCTCTCAAAGAGTCGCCTTTTCCAGTAAGGCCGGCTACTATTCCAATTCCTGTTAATACAACTGTATTGGCAGGCTGTATTTCTGCAAGATCTTTTAATTTTATTTTTTCGTTTGATTTGTTGGAAGTATTGTTCTCATCAGAGAAGCTTTTGAGAGGTTGATTTTCTTGTGCGAATGAACTAAAAATTATTTTTAAACTTAATACAATGAATACTATCAATTTTATCATGCCATTGTTCCTCTTGTATAAGAAATATAGTCTACCCTTATCGTAATATTATTGCAATTTTTTCTAGTTTATTAATTGCAGTTTTGATTTTATGTATATTAGTTTATTGAACCTCTTTTTAGATAAATTTTTACATTTAGTTATGCCTTTGCAAAGTTTACTTGCCCCAATTGATGAATGCTTGTGTGATATTAGGATGAAGACAATTCTTCTTTTAGATTGTAAGTAAATTATATTATTTTTGTTTTTGTATTCTGTCTAGCCTTATCTTGTCATGTTTCATTATGTCGTATAGCACTATGTAGTTGCTTTTGTTTAGTTCATTTAGGCTTAAAATTTCATTGGTTCTAGTTGTGCTTATTTTGTATTTAAAGTAAACATTATATTCGTTTAAGCTTACACCTACCTTTAAATTTTCTTTTGCAAATATGATAGGCTCTATTATGTCAATATACACATTTACTTTGTTATGTTTCTTATAGTCTTCAAATTTTTTTGCATAATAAACTAGGGTTTTTTGCGTGGGTATGTTTTTGTATGCTGTGCTTTTTATTACTTTAAATTTTAGCTGGTTAGAGAACTTGTTTTCTATATTAATTTCTGATTCATCAAAACTAAATCTTAGTATATAAGCATTCTTGCTTGCTAGATCTTTTGTAATGTAGTTAATCATTTCAAATATTATTGGTTTTTGCTTGAAATTTGAACTTATATAAATTTGTGATAAGTTATTATCATTACACATTTTTGAATATCCCTTTGAAAAGAAATATACTTTGATAGGAGAAATTTTAAAGCAGGTATCATAAGGAATAGAAATGATTTGTGATAAATTCATTATAAATAGGTAGATAAATATAAATTTATTTATGTGTATTCTCACTACCTCTTTAAGTTATTAGCAATCCCTAGCATATTATCTGAGGTCTGAATTGCCTTTGAGTTTATCTCATAAGCTCTCTGTGCAACGATCATTGCTACCATTTCTTCTGCAATTGATATATTTGACATTTCAAGAATGCCTTGTCTTAATCTACCCATCCCATCGCTTCCTGGGGTTCCTGATATTTCTTCTCCAGAACCGATTGTTTCTTTAAATGCATTGCTTCCAATTGCAATAAGACCTGCTGGATTTACGAATCTTACAATCTCTATTTGTCCAAGTTCAACCGGATCAGTATCACCATTAACTTTTACAGATATTATTCCTTCTTGAGATATTGTAATAGAGTCTTTTATATATTCCTCAGGAAAGGATATCTCAGGCAATAATTTGTATCCTTGACTTGTTACAAGATCTCCATTGGCGTCAATTTTAAATGAACCGTCTCTGGTATATCCGTAAGTTCCGTCTGGTAGGAGCATTTTGTAGAATCCGTCACCTTCAATTGCGACATCGGTATTCAAATTGGTGACTTTCAGTTTTCCTTGTTCAAAAATCCTATGTGTTGCTGATACTTTTGTTCCATGACCAACCTGATTTCCAAGAGGTCGTACCGTATCCTCAGTTGCAGGAGTTCCCGCTCTTCTTTGGGTCTGATATACTAGGTCTTCAAACTCAGCTCTTATTTTTTTAAAACCCGTGGTGTCTATATTTGAAAGATTATTAGCAATTGTGTCTACATTATATTGTTGTGCCTTCATGCCGCTAGCTGCGGTCCAGAGTGCTCTCATCATAAACTAACTCCTTTAAAATTTACCAATTTCGTTAATTAATTTACCAAGGAGCGCATCCTCGGTTTGTATTGTTTTTTGATTTGCCTCATAAGCTCGATTAACTTCAATCATTAATACCATTTCGTTAATGGCGTTTACATTTGAACCCTCCAAAGCACCAGTTTTAATCTTGGGCCGTAAATCCATTGTAACATCTTTAGCTTCCCCAGATACTTCAGTTCTGTTCCAAAGTGAGCTACCCTGTTTTCTTAAAAATCTTGGTTTTTCAAAATTTACAATCCTTAAAGTATCAAGAAGTTCATAATTTTCCCAAGAGTTTTCATGTTCACTTACAAGCCTTTTGGGGTTTCCTTCAAATGTTGCATTATGAAATATTTTCCCCCCGTCTATTATTTTAAAGTTATTGTCTTTCAAATATACATATCCTTTCTCTCCAATAACAGGATATCCATCTTTTGTAACAAGTATGCCTTCTCTTCCAAGTGTAAAAGAACCGTTTCTTGTATATCTTTCACCTTCTGGTGTTTGCACAACAAAAAACCCTACATCAGTTAATGCTAGGTCAAGAGGATTGCCTGTTATCTTTATTGGACCTTGTGCAAAGGAAGTATATATTTCATTCTCTTCAACCCCCACACCAAGCTTGCCAACGACGGGCGCTATCTCAAGGTAACCTTTAGGAAACTTGTAAAGACCATCGTCATTAAGTCGCCTAATGAGCAACTCAGGAAAGGCCCTCTGAATGGATAAATCTTTTTTGAATCCCGTAAGGTCAATATTTGCTAAGTTGTTAGCAATAACATCTAACCTATGTCTTTGTGTCATCATACCACTAGCAGCAGTATAAATCCCTCTTACCATACCTAAATCCTTTACATGATTATTTTTATTTATATCATCAATGTTAGCACCAAAACAGTTATATATCAATCTTGATCTTTTTATTGATTCACATATTCTAATTGTATAAAGTTGAAGTATCAACTATTGTTATTTAAATTTAGGCTATTTCTTTTGAAAAAGTGTAAAACAAGTGTATAATTTTTGGCATAAATTTATTTTAGGAGTTTTTATGGACAGAAGGGCATGGATGGTTATATTTTGGCTTTGTTGTGCATCTTTTGCATACTCAGAATTTAAAATAACTGAGCATACAAAAGATGGTAGTGAAGTTTTAGGATATTGGGTTGGGTATAATGATGATACAAATGTTAAAAATTCTGTAATTTATGTTTATAAATACAATGGTAAAGCTTATGGTAGAATATTGAATATAATAGAAGATGGGAATATTCATGATGTTAAGAACCCTTCGGGTTCTAAAGTTGTAGGTTTTGAGCACTTGACAACCGAAGGGCTTGATTTTATGTGGGGACTTAAGTATTTTGCAAATAATGATAAGTGGGATAAGGGTAACATCATTGATCCTAAAAATGGTAAGATTTATAGTTCTGAGATGAGTGTAGATCCAGAAACTGGGAATCTTATTACTAAGGGTAAGGTGTGGATTTTTGGTAGAAGTAAGGTTTGGACAAGAGCTAATCAGGATGAAATACCAAAATTAGATGTGAAGAATATAGTGCCAGCTCCGCCTGTTGCAGAGGAATAATAAATGTGTAATTTTTATTATATATATTTATATATAGGGAATTTAAATGAAAGATAAGACCGAATATTACGATAAATTTATTTTGAAAGTACCTGACTTTCCAAAACAGGGTATACTTTTTTATGATATTACTAACGTTTTGTTGAAACCAGAAGTGTATGAGTCTTTAATTGAAGATGTACATTCTTTTTACTCATTAAGAAGGGTTGATTGTATTGCCGCCATTGAATCGAGAGGGTACCTTATTGGTGCACCGTTAGCTTTAAAAATGCGACTGCCTCTTTTATTGATTCGAAAAGAAGGCAAGCTTCCAAGGCAGGTTTTGCGAGAAGAGTATGAACTTGAATATGGAGTTGGTAGTATTGAGGTGCATAAAGATGATGTTAAGCAGCACTCAAATATTTTATTAGTTGATGATGTTTTGGCTACTGGAGGCACTGTAAAGGCAGCCGCTGTGTTGCTTGAGAAGGCAGGTGGGATAGTATCTGATATATTTTGTTTCATTGAGCTTTTAGGGATTAATGGTAGAGATGTTTTGGAGAAGTATAGTTTTAATACTCTTGTTAAATATCCTTAATTGGTCATTAAATAGGGGTAATCCATATTATCTAATTGACTTTAAATTTTATTAACTTTATAATACTTAGCTGAATGTTAAGGGGTGGTTTTGATGTATGCATTGTTAGAAATAAAGGGTAAACAGTATAAAGCTATTATGGGAGAAATTTTAAAGATAGATAAGATTGATTCTAGTGAAGGTGAGAAATTAGAATTTAGTAATGTAATGCTTGTAAATAAGGGTGGGAATGTAAAGATAGGTAAACCTTATGTTTTGGAATCTTGTGTGAAATGTACTTATATGGAAAACAAGAAGGACAAAAAGGTTATCTCTTATAGATATAGGAGAAGAAAGTCTAGTGAGCGAAAAATTGGACATCGCCAGCCTTATTCTTATGTTTTGGTTGACGATATAGTTTAATTGGTGATCAATGTTTTAATAAAGACTCGTAAAAATATAATTGTTTATATTTTAGCTAATGGACATGCTAAGGGAAGTGCTTGTGTTAATGTGGTTTGTTCTTCCTTTTCTTTTATTTTAAGGACTTTTTTGAGCGTTCTTGATTGTGAGGAGGAAGTTTTTATTGTAGATAATTCTTTAAGGGGTTATTTGGAATTTAAGGCTTATTTTGAGGATTTGAGTAAGGAGAGTCTTTTATATCATAGTATATTCTTGATAAGGGGTATATCAGATTTGTGTTTTGAATATCCTTGTGATATTAAATTAATCTTGGAGGAAATGGATGGCAACAAGTAAAAGTGGTGGTAGTTCGAAGAATGGAAGAGATTCTATATCTAAGAGGCTTGGCGTTAAGCGAAGTGGTGGGCAATTTGTGAAAGCCGGAGAGATTATTGTAAGGCAGAGAGGTACAAAGTTTCATAAGGGAAAAAATTCTGGACTCGGTAGGGATTATACAATATATGCATTAAAAGATGGCATAGTGGAATTTAAAACTTCTAGGAGTCGGAAATATATAAATATTGTATAGTATTTGCTAGTTGAGGCTAATTTGCATACATTTAAAGACTCTTTAACTGTAACTGTGTCTTCAGGTGATGGCGGTTCAGGTTGTGTTTCTTTTTTGCGTGAAAAATTTAAGGCAAAGGGAGGACCTGATGGGGGCGATGGAGGAAGAGGTGGGAATGTAATTTTTAGGGTCAAGGAAAATCTTAGATCTTTGTCTCTTTATAAGAATGGTCAAAGACTTATTGCTCAGAATGGCAAGTCTGGAATGGGTTTGAGGAAGAGTGGAGCTACTGGAGAAGATTTAATTATTTTTGTTCCTCCGAATACTCGTATTTATGATTCTTCTACCGGCTCTGTTTTGTTGGAGCTTAGCGATTTTGATGATGAATTTATTGCTTTAAAGGGTGGAAGAGGTGGACTTGGAAATGCAAACTTTAAAAGTTCTACAAAGCAAGCTCCAAGATTTGCTCAACCCGGAGAAGCTGGAGCTACCTTAAAGCTACATCTTGAATTATTTTTAATAGCTGATATTGGGTTTGTTGGACTTCCTAATGCGGGCAAATCTTCTCTTATTTCTAGAGTTACTGCTTCAAAGTCAAAAGTTGCAGATTATCCTTTCACTACTAAAATACCTCATCTTGGTGTTCTTAGGCGTTCTCATCATGATTTGATAATTGCTGATATTCCTGGAATAATTGAGGGTGCAAGTCGAGGCGCGGGGCTTGGTTTTGAATTTTTGAGACATATTTCAAAGACCAAAGTTTTGGCTTTCTTAATTGATGTATCTAGGGATGACTTTTTGAATACCTATGATATCATTATTGATGAACTTAGGGCATATAATGAGGAACTCTTAAATAAGAGACGAATAATTGTTGCTAATAAACTTGATTTAGAAGGTGCAAATGAGAATTTTAAGCAATTGAAAAATTTTCTATATGGTGAAAAAGTTTTAGGAATTTCTATTTATGAGAATAGAGGAATAGATGAGCTTATTAGGGAATTTTTTATTTTAGCTAAAATTTGTGAAAATTAATTTTAAATTGGCAATTAACATTTTTTCAAGATTTAATATATATCGTTCATTACAGGAGGCTTATGAAAATAGCAGTATTGGGTGGTACTTATAACCCTGTACATATTGGGCATATGTTTTTGGCAAAGGAAGTAGAATATTTCCTGGATGTTGAGAGGGTAATATTTGTGCCTACTCATAAGCCTGTTCACAAGCTTATTGAAGGAAATGTTAGCGTTAAAGATAGAATAGAAATGCTTAAATTGGCAATACAGTGCGAGGATCGTATGTTGATAGATGAATGTGACGTAGCAAATGGTGGGATAACTTATACTATTGATACTATTGTTTGCATGAAGAGTAGATATGTTGATGATGATATTTACTTGGTCATTGGTGATGATCTTTTTGAAAATTTTGCTTCATGGAAAAATCCAGAGGTTATTGCTGAATCTGTCAATCTTGTAGTGGTTCACAGGTTTTATGAAGAAAGAATAATTAGCCCTTTTAAACATATTTATATTGATAATAAAATTTTTCCCATTTCCTCTTCAGAGATTAGAAGTAGAATTGAGAATGGATTACCTGTTGATTACTTGCTTCCCTTCAGTGTTTTAAGATATATTCAAGATAATAACTTATATATTCAAGGTAAATAGTTGAAGAAAGAGTTGGTTTTTTTAGTTTTAATCATTTTAATAGTGATCGGTGTTGTAATATTTTTTGTTGATAGTTCCAAGAAAGAACAAGTATATTTTGAGCTGAATACTAAGAGCAATATTAGCTTTTTGTTTTTGATAGAAGATGATATTGGAAATCTTGTAAGTATGCAAGAAATTTTTATTAATATAAAAACGGGGAATATTGGATTTTTAGATATTCCTATTTATACGGGTTATGAAGATTTAAAGGGAAATGTGTCTTGGTTTGAAGATTTATATGCAAATAATAATTTTAATGGATTTTTATCTAAAATATCTAGACAATTAAATCACGAGCCCGATTATTATATCCGTTTCAAAAAGAATAATTTTGTAAAATTTATTGATTATCTGGGTGGGGTTAGGCTTCTTGTTAAAGATCCTGTTAAGGTATATAGTATAGAAAATCCTATTTTAATACCTTCTGGAAATTCTATTTTTGATGGCGATAAGGCTTATGATTATTTGAATTATTTCAGAGATATTAGGTATTTTAATGAAAGGTTTGAATTTTTTAAGGAGTTTTTTAGAAAAACTTTAGCACAATTTTCTAGTTTTGATGAGGGGTATGAATATTTTTTCAAAATGTATTCTATGCTAGATACTAGTCTTTCTGAGACGGTATTTAGATATATTTTTACTAATTATAAAATAAATAATGAGAATATTATTTTTATCAACATTAAAGGACAAGAGGAGATATTTAAAGATAATGAGAATAGCTTAATAAAGGTTATTTTTCCTTATTATGGTGGAGCAGTGCTTAAGGAAACAATAGAAAACTTAAATAGAGATTTAGTAAGTGAAAAAAGCAGGGATGAAGAGATAGTAAAGGTTGTTATTTTAAATGGAACTAAAACTTCTGGACTTGCAAGAAATGCATCTGCTATTTTTGATTCCTTAAAATTTAAGGTTGTAAAGTTTGCAAATGCAGATAGGGATAATTATTTGCATACTTTGGTAATAAATAATTCAGATAACTTGGAGATGGCTATGAAAGCTGGAGATGTTATTAGAGTGAGAGATATTAAACCAATTTCTGAAGTATCTATAGATACTTCAGGGCTTTATGGGTCTGATGTCAGTCCTGATGTAATAATCATTTTGGGGGATGATTTTGATGGAAGATATGTTAAACATAGATGATATTAAGGAATTATGCAAGGTAATATCTGATTTTGATGGAATTAGGGTTTTAGGTATTAATGTTAGATCTGTTTGCAATTGGGCAGATTTTTTTATTATTGTATCGTGTTCGTCATTTAAGCATATGGAAGCTTTACATTCTGAGAGATTGGTGAAATTTTTTAATGAGAAAGATTTTAATTATTGTGTTCAAGGCCAGGGTTTTATGTACGATTGGACAATTATTTCATGTGAAAATTTAGTTATACATTTAATGAGTCAGAAGGCCAGAGAGTACTATGAACTTGAAAAACTATGGGATAGAGGAGAGATCATTTATCCTTAGGGGTTATTTAATTAAAAAAAATAAAAATGTCGCAAGAATTATTTACAAAAAATTAAAAATATTCTAGATTTAAAGCATGTATTTTTAGGGAGGCTTAGAGGTGAATATTACAGATATAAGAATTAGGAGAGTTGATAATAAAAATCTCGGTTCTAAGTTATTGGCATATGTTACAGTTACTTTTGATGATTGTTTAGTTCTGCATAATATTAGAGTTATTAAGGGGCAGAAAGGTGTTTTTATTGTCATGCCTAATAGAAGAACTAAGGTAGGAGAATATAAGGATATTGTGCATCCTATTAATCAAAGTTTTAGAGAGATTCTGCAGACTTCTATTTTTCAAGAATATATTAAGGAAAATCCTTCAAATGTTGAGCTTGAATTAAGCTAATGGGTGTTATTGACAAATTGTAGTGTATTCTATATGCTTTTAAGTTGTATATAATTTAAGTATTTGGGACGTCGACAAGTGGTAAGTCAACTGGTTTTGGTCCAGTCATTCGAGGGTTCGAATCCTTCCGTCCCAGTATTTTTAGGTTAGGAGTTTCATTGTGGAGAGTAGTAAGATTTTAAGCTATGAGGAGCGGTTGAGTTTTGGTTCTTCATGTGCTCGCAGAATAAGATCTAGGTCTGAGATACCAGCTGTTATTTATGGAAAGGGGAGTGGAGTTTTTCATATAAAAATTAAGGACAGTGAGTTTAATAAGAAGTTTGCAAAATTTACAGATAACACTGTTTTAATTTTAAGTGATGGACAAGCTGAGAGATGCGTATTTATTAAGGATGTTAGTGAAAGTCTTACTAAGGGATTTATTTATCATGTTGATTTTTATGAGGTTGATAGAGATCAGGATATTGAGAGAGATATTGCAATTAGATTTATTGGAGCTTCTATTGGTGTTAAGGAAGGTGGAGTTTTGAGTGTGATTAGAACCAAAATTAGAGTTAGGTCTTTGCCTTTAGAATTGCCAGAATTTATTGAGGTAGATTTGACACCTATTAAGAAGGGTGATCAAGTAACTTTGGGGGATATTGTGCTTCCTGATAATGTCCAGCTTTCTGAAGAGGATGAGAGTTTAGTTGTTTTGCTTGTAAGATAAATAATTATGAATTTGTTAATAATTGGCCTAGGTAATCCTGGGTCTAATTTTTTTCATACTAGACATAATGTCGGTTTTGCCCTTGTAGATAAATTAGCCTTAAAGCAAGGTCTCTCTTTCAAGAAGACAAAAAATTATGAATATTCTGATTTTAATCTTAATAATAGAAAAATAGTTTTGATTAAACCTTTAACTTATATTAACTTGAGTGGAAACATTTTTCCTTCTGTTTTTTCTAAATTTTATATGCAAATAACTAATATGTTGGTTGTGCTTGATAATGTTGATTTGCCTTTAGGAAAGTGCAAGCTTAGGAAGGTAGGTGGATCTTCTACGCATAATGGACTTAGATCTATTTCTGAGAGTCTTGGGAGCACGAACTATAGTAGGCTTTATATTGGTGTTGGCAATAATAATAGTAATGAATATAGGCTTAGAGATTTTGTGCTTTCAAAATTTAGCGATAATGAGCTAAAGCGTATTGAGAATATGTTTGATTTTTTAAGTGAAGAGATGATGGATATTAATGAGGTGAATTTTGAACATAAGGTTGCAAGTATTAATTCTAGTAGTTTCTGATGTTTTGGAATAATATAAAATTAAGAATAGAAGATTTTTATGAGAAAAATTCTCTAACTAAAGGGAAGGTGATTGTTGCGTTCTCTGGGGGTGCAGATTCTACTACTTTGTTACTGAGCTTAAAAGAGTATTTGAATAATAATATTGTTGCACTTTACTTTGCGCATTGTATAAGGCCAGAGGTTGAGCAAAATTTGGAAATAGAGCACATAGAGAAGTTTTGTAATTTTTATAATATTTCTTTTCAAATAAAAAAGTGCAACGTTGATATAAAGAATGAGTCTAGAAAACTTGATGTGTCAGTTGAGGAGTTGGCTAGGAAATATCGCTACGAGGGTTTGTTTCAATCTCTTAGAGAGAATGATGCTAGTTATATTGCACTTGCCCATAATAAAAATGATCAATTTGAGACTATAATTATGAGATTTTTTCAAGGCTCATTCTTAGATGGACTTTCTGGCATTCCAGCCATTAATGGAAATATTACTAGACCTTTACTTGAAGTATCGAGAGAAGAGATTGAAGAATTTCTTTCTTTAAATAATATTATCTATTCTGTTGATAGTACCAACTATCAAGATTTGTATTTAAGAAATAAGATTAGAAATAATCTAATGCCTGTTATTGGTAAGATTTTTAAAGGATATGAAAGAGGTCTTAACAGAATATCTGAATTTTCAAGTGAATTTGTAGCTTATTTTGAAAAGCAAGAGTTACTGCCCTTTACTAAGGGTAATTATTATTATTCTTTTGATGCTGTCACTTTTTTTCAGTTACCAAAATATTTAAGTTTTAGAAGTATTTTCAAGATTCTAAATTTAGAAGGGATTACGTCAAATTTATCATATGGAGCTCTTGGAGAGATTTTTAAAGTAGATTTGGATAAAAAAAAGAGTAGAATTTTACTTAGAACTAATGATTTTTTTTTGGAAAAGCGCAAAGATAGAATTAATCTTATTTTGAAGCGTGTTGAGGAGTTGTATGAGCCATTTGATTTTACCTTAAAACTTAATGAATGCCATAGTTTATCTTTAGGTAAGATTTTGTTAAAATACTTAGAGTGTGAGGATAATTCTATATTAAAATTGCGATGTTGTTCTTATGAGTTTAAACATAGGTTTTTTAAAAATAAATTGCAATCAAAGAAGTTCTTTTATAAGTTTATAAGATATAATCCGCTTTATTTAATGTTGTTAGTGTTAAATAATAAAATAATTGGGATTATTGATTTAAATACTTTAAACTTAATTTGGAGTGATAAGAGCATTCTTAGAAAAATTAATATATCTTTGATGGAGGATTTTTAAGGGAATGAATATTAACAATAATAATTTGAATAATAATGGTAAATCGAATAACAAAAAGAAAAATAAGAATTGGATTTTAGGTGTTGTTGTGGTCTTCTTAGTTATAGCATTATTAATGTCTTATTTCCTGAGGGGTGGAGAAAGTTATAAGACTGTCCCTTATAGCGCATTTCAGACTTATTTAGATAGTGACTTGATTGAATCAGTTGTAATCATTGACAAGAGTCAAATTCAATTTATTGTAAAGAATCCAAATTTGGGCAAATCCTATTTCTCTACTAGTATTCCTTATCTTGATATTAATCTGCTTGCTGAACTTAGAGGCAAGAAAGTTGAGGTAAGTTCTGGGAAGAGTCAAGCGTCTTTAATTAGTGTTCTTTTGCAAACTTTGCCATGGATATTATTTTTTGTTTTCTTTTTCTTTATATTTCGTCAAACTCAAGGTGGTGGTGGGAAGGTTTTTTCGTTTGGAAAAAGCAATGCGCAAAAGTATGAGGCAGGGAAGAATAAGGTTACTTTTAAAGATGTGGCTGGTCAAGAAGAAGCCAAGCAGGAATTGAATGAAGTGGTAGAATTTCTGAAAAATCCTAAAAAGTTTGAAAAGATAGGTGCAAGAATACCTAAGGGAGTCCTTTTAGTTGGTTCTCCTGGAACGGGCAAGACTTTACTTGCTAAGGCTGTCGCAGGGGAGGCTGGCGTAAATTTTTTTCATATGTCAGGTTCTGATTTTGTTGAGATGTTTGTAGGAGTTGGGGCAAGCCGTGTTAGGGATTTGTTTGACAATTCGAGAAAAAATTCTCCTTGTATTATTTTTATTGATGAGCTTGATGCTGTTGGGAGGAGTCGTGGAGCTGGGCTTGGTGGTGGACATGATGAGAGGGAGCAAACGCTTAATCAGTTATTAGTTGAAATGGATGGTTTTGGGACATATACTAATGTAATTGTGATGGCAGCAACAAATAGGCCTGACGTTCTTGATTCTGCTTTACTTAGACCCGGACGATTTGACAGGCAGATAACGGTTACTCTTCCTGATATTAAAGAGAGAGAAGCGATACTAAATATTCATGCTCAGAAAACTAAGCTTTCCAAGAATATTAACTTACAGGTGATAGCAAGAGCTACTCCTGGTGCTAGCGGTGCTGATCTTGCAAATTTAATTAATGAGGGTGCTTTGATTGCTGCTAGAAATAATCAATCTGAAATTTTAATGAAGGATTTAGAAGAAGCTCGAGATAAAATATTAATGGGTGTTGCCAAAAAATCTATGACTATTACTGATAGGCAGAAACTTGAAACAGCTTATCATGAAGCAGGGCATGCATTGCTTCATTATTATCTTGAACATGCGGATCCTTTGCATAAGGTTACTATTATTCCTAGAGGTAGAGCACTTGGTGTTGCTTTTTCTCTTCCCAAAGAGGATAGACTTTCAATAAATAAGTATCAACTTCTTGATAAGATCAAGATATGTTATGGTGGGTATGCTAGTGAGCAGATTAATTTAGGCTTTACTACAGCTGGTGTTCAGAATGACTTAATGCAAGCAACTAATTTGGCGAAAAAAATGGTTACGGAATGGGGTATGGGGGAAGATGTGGGTCCAATATTTTTGGTAGATGATGATGCACCAATTTTTCTGCCTAAAGAATTTTCTAAGTCAAAAGCATATTCTGAAAATACTGCTGATAGAGTAGACAGAGAAGTTAAAAGGATTCTTGAAGGGTGCTTGAAAGAAGCTTCAGATATTTTGATGAAGCATAAGGATCAGTTAGTTAAACTTGCAGAAGCCTTGGTTTTAAGAGAAACTTTGACAGACGTGGAAGTGAGAGAGCTTTTAGGTTTTAAAATAATTGAAGATGAGTATGAAGAAAAATCAGAAGAGTCTAAGCTTGATTTAGTGAGTGAATAAATAAAACTTTGAAGGGGGTTTATGTTTATCTTAAGGATTTTTCTTCTCCTTTTGTGTGTAGCAAGCTTAAGCGCTAATTTAAATACGGAAGGGGATATAAACATATCAAAGATTCTTTTCAATGAAGCTATAAATTTTGCAGGCACTCAAAGAGGGCTCAATATGCTTTATGGTTCGCTTGATTTTAATCTAAGGAATTCAGATTCTCTTTATGAGCTTTCATTGAGGAGTGATATTTCATTATTAGATAGGATTTATTTATTAAAATCGGCAATAGATATTAATAATTTTACAGTTGTCAAGCTTAAGGATTTATATCATCAGTATTTTTCATTGATTTTAAGGCAAAATGAAGATGTAAATAAGAATAGAGAAATTCTTGTTTTTTATGATAAGTTGGATAATGATCTACAAAATAATAGGGATTTGATTTACATGAGACTTGAGGCTTCAAGTAGACTTGGAGATTTTAATGGGAATTTTAGTAGGATTTTAACAAATTCTTTTGCTATGTATAGCGATGATTTTAAATTTTTTAAATGGTTTTTAAAGGAAGATAAATTTTTTCCGAGCCTTTTTAGCAAGCTTAAATTAAAGGAAGATTCTTTCTTTGATAGTGATAATGTTGATTATATTTTTAAAAACACGGAATTAAATGATCCTAACTCTGTTGCTTTGTTCACTTTTTTAAAAAATAAGAGTAAGAAATTAAATGGTATTCAGAGTGCTTATTTGTTGAGGTATAAGCTGTTAACACCTGACGAAGCGTATATGTTTTTTAAGGAAGATCCTCCAAAAACAATAGGTGAATATAAAATGTTTTATGATCTCATTCTGGATCCTGAGATAAGGCAAGAGTTTATAACCAATTATCAAAATTTATCTGGCACTTATTTTATAGATAATAAAAATAGTGTTGCAGCATTTGAGGATGGTATTTTAATAAGTTTTTTTTCAAACATAGTAGATTATTCTGTAGATTCAAGCTTGGGTGAGGAGTATTTTAATAAAGTTTACTTCAAAGATAAAGCTCCTGTTTATTATGAGAATAGCTTGCTTAGTTATAAGGTTATTTATTCTGCTTATCCTTATGTAAGCATGATTGAGGTTGATTATTCAGATAAAAAAGAGATATATACTTTTGCTTTAAGCTCCTTTAAATATGAAATTTTTAATAATTTTAGCTATAATTTGGATTATGTAGGCATTAATGAATTTTTGATGTCTAATATTACAGAGATTTTTCTACCCAGTATTTTAAGTTTGAATCCTAAAAGACTTTCTGCGTTAAGCATCAAAGATAGTTTAATAGAGAGAAAAACTTGTAATCATTCTGATGTTGTTGAGGTTAGAAATTATTCTGTTGGAGATTTAGTTTCAATTTATAGAAAAGTCAATGGCTCTAAAAAATTTAACTATGTTGAAATTTATGATAAAGGAGCTTTAAAAGCTAGAAGAGTCATCTTGGATGATAGTTTTGACATCTATCATAGTATTGAGTAGCTTTTAAAAATTATTGATGCATAAAAAATTTTTCCTTATTTTAATATTAATTTTTTCATGCAAAACAATAAAAGAGATAGATGACAAACAGATTTATTATATTCCATCTAAAGCCATAGATAAACAAATTGGGGACAGGAATTTTGAAATTGCCCTTTCAAGTTATTATAATTTGAAAAATAATGGTTTTGAAATTGATCAAGATATTCTAGACTTAAGAGAAAAAGCTCTATCTGGGATTGAAGATGAGTATCGCAGTTTTTATGAAAAAAAACATTATGATATGGCACTATCTAAGCTTGAGACTTTAAATTTATTTGGAATCATGCTTAATGAAAGCAGAGAGGAATTGATTTTAAAGCACCTTGAAAGTTTAAAGAATGAAGATCAAATGCTTGCAGGTTTTTTTGCAAATTATTATTCATTTGATGGCATTTTTGAGTCTTTTAATAGATTTATTATTAATGAAAAACCTCCTTCAAAAAATGTATTGCTTGATACATCTGTTTTGACAGTTTGGGTAGATATGGGTACTAAACCGCTAAACGGACATAGGGTGCCAAATATTTCTTTGGGATCTGCTTTTGTTATTGACAAACTTAAGGGCTATGCTTTGACTAATTATCATGTAATTAGCTCTCAAGTTGATAAGGATTACAATGGGGTTTCAAATCTTTATGTTAGACTTCCAAGAGGTAAGGGTGAAAAACTCCCTGCAAAAGTAATCTCTTATTCAAAGGAGATGGATCTTGCCCTAATTGAGATTACTTTCAAAGTAGAGAATCAGTTTGATTTAAATTATTTTTCAAATGTTAATATTGGAGATAGGATTTATGCTATGGGTTCTCCTATGGGACTTGAGAAAACTATTACTTCAGGAATAATATCTGGTAAGAATAGAAATTTGTTGTCTGTTGGTGACTCCTATCAAATTGATGCTGCTATTAATCAGGGGAATTCCGGTGGACCTGTGGTAAATGAAAATGGGGAATTTGTTGGAATTACATTTGCTGGAATTCTGCATTCTCAGGGTCTTAACTTTGTTATACCTTCAAAGTGGGTTTTGAAAGTCTTGCCATTTATGTATGGGGGTGGGCTTTTAAGGAATAAGTGGCTGGGGGTTATCTTTTCTGAAAGTTTAAAAAATTTAGAAATATCATATGTAGCTCCTAAATCCCCTGCAGATATTGGAGGACTGAGGAGTGGCGATTCTATTCTTGACGTTAATTCTTTAAAGTTTGAAAGCTTAAGGGATCTTCAATATTATATTTTACAAAGAAAATCTATGGTAAAAATTAAGTATAGAAGAGATAATGAGGAGTATGAAAGTTATCTTTATCCGCAAGACAGACCAGAAGATATTGTTGAAAATATTATGGAGAGTGATTCTTTTAAGAATTTGATGGGAGCCTTTTTGGGGTTAAATTTGAATTTGGTTTATGGAAGAGAGTATAGAGTTGTTAAGGTGTTTCCTAACCGTCTTGGAAGTGAACTTAATTTTAAAGTGAATGATGAAATTTTTATTTACGATTTTCAATATATTAAAGATAAGAGAGTTTTTATTTTATTGCTTTATGCTAAAAAGTTGTTTTCGGGATATTTAGGTGCTCCTTTACAACTTATTATTCCATTTGAATCTCTTGCATTTGTATAAAAATCTTTTAAGTTATTTCGGGGTTATTTATGAGTTTTTATTTAAATTTTGCTAATGGGAAGACGGACTCCAAGCTAGATAATATTCTCTCTATTAGTCATTTCGACTTTAAAGATAATTTAAATTTAATGCTTATAATTGGCCCTATGGGTAGTGGGAAGACAGAATATGCCGCCAAGATTTATAAGGATTCACTTATTATTAAGAATAAATCTTACGAGGTGCTAGATTCTATTACTAAGGGACTTAGAAATAGAGCTAATGTGTTTTTTATTCGAAATGTTCTTGATAAGAGGAGGTTTAAGGATTATCCTGAGGATGTTATTCCTTATAGGGGAGGTGGGAGTGATAGAATTGATGGAGTTGGTTTTGCAGGCAGTTCTTTTGACGTTGAAAAATTAATAGATGATAATCCTGAATATGGAACTTTTATTATTGATGAGACTTGTTTTTATGATGAACGTTTGGTTTTTATTTTAGATAAAATTTCATTAGATACAAATGTTTTATTTATATTTCCTACCTTGCTTTATAATTTCAGAAAAGAGATTTTTAATAATACTGCAAGACTTTTAATAGAGTATTCAGATAAAATTTGCCGTCTTGGTGCTTATTGTGAAAATGTTAATTGTATGGATGAGTCTTTTTTAACATATCGATATTATCTTTATAGAGGAAAAGAAATAGCTGCACCTTATTTTGACCCTCTCTTGATTGTTGGTGGTGATGAAACTGTTGAGTCTGCTATTTATCCGAATTATGCTACAAGGTGTGCTAGGCATCATTATCTTGTGGGTAGGGAATATTTTTTTACTGTCCTTAAGCCTTTTGCGTTATTGTATTCCCAAGGCGATAAAGAATTGCTTGAGAGAGAAATTGTGCATTTAAGCAACGATGTTAGGTGTTCAAGTTTTGAAAAGTCTCTTTTAATTGAGTCTAGAGGCAGATATGAGATTGAAGTTTTAGAGAATGTGATGGGGTTGCCTTTTTTGGCAGAAAGAGCTTTAATCACACTTTCATCAGAATACAATATTTTAAGTAAAAGTGATTTTAAGGAACTTGTTAATAAGCTTGTTCTTAGCAAAGATTACATTCGAAAAATATTGGTTTCAAAAGAAAATAAAGGAGGCTTTTTGAAAACAGGCATTAATAATAGTTTGGGTTATTATTAAAGAAATCCTTTGTTTTCTTAATGCGCATTAATTCTTTGTCAATTATATTGTAGTAATCAAGTTCTTTAATTTCAATTTTGTAATATTCGTCTTCCCAGTTTGTTATTCCATCGCTTTGCATTGTAATGAATTGATATTTCTTCAATTTCTCGTGGTATTTTAAAGCTTCTGTATAGTAAGTAATAGCTAGTTTATAGAGATTTGTAGCTTTATTTAGATTTTCAAGAATTCCATTCTTTTTTGGAGATTTATAAAAATATACATATCTTGTATCAAATAAGTCACCTAAATATAGATATTGCTTGACAAGAAGCAGATTTACATGCATTTTAAAAAGAAGCTTATATTTATCCCACTCTTCTCTTGTTTCTACTTTTGCTAAAGAGTAGTCTGGATTTCCAAAAGGGTATTTTAATGCATTTTGTAGGAAAAATATATTTCTTTTATGATTTGCAGGTTTTCTTTTCATCTGCTCATTGAAAATTACATACCATTGTTCAGCATAAAAAAATTTTGATGATGCATTTGTATTAATTATGATTAAAATTAAGAATGCAATTACATTTAGAGTAAACAATTTTCTGTGAAGCATAACTATATCACTTTCCTTTGATTTAATTATATTAGAATTTAATTAAATTAAAAATTTTCATTGAGCTTATTTCTAGGTCTTCTTCATTTGAATTTTCGAGATAAATTATATCAATTAAGTGTTCAAAATTTTTAAGTACTTCTATGTATCTGGAATTAATTTTTTTCAGTTTGGCTAAATCTAATTCAAAAAGGTCAGGTTGTATTCTTGTTTGAATGCGATTGTATGCAACATTAGGATCTATTTTTATGAAAAAAAGTTTCTCAGGAAGCGGTAAATTCTTGTTTAGTTGATATCCTAAGTCTCCTTGATATACTATAGATGAGAATAAATATCTGTCAGTTATTACTTTTATTTTACCTTTGTTTAAGTTTAATGTTTTCATTATTCCGCTTTTTGTGTTGTAAAGATGCTCATATCTGTCTGCTACATATAGATGCGCTAGTGAAACATCTCTTAGGGGATTTTTAAAATTAATTAATTGATTTCTGATAAGTTCGCCAATAACTCCCTGAGAGGGTTCTTTTGTGAAATAGTACTTTAGTTGATTTTGGTTATTGCAAAGTTCTTGAAGTCTTTGAATTATGCTTGTTTTCCCGCTTCCATCGATTCCTTCTATGCAGTAGAAATTTTTTAGAATCTTATTCACAAAAACTTGTCTCCTTGGATATTTTTTGAGCAATTAGATGCTTAGGAATTATTATATAATATACACATAGATATATGAATTTAGTTTTTGTAAGAAGTAAGATTGCTTTATCTTTTGTTTGCTCAGTTTTAGCTTTCCTAGCAATTCTTGTAGTTCTTATTTTGTTTATCCAAACTCAGGTTTATTCTGCAAGATTTTTAATTATAAGTTATCTTGAATCGAAATCTGGATTTAAAATAAAATATGATAGAATTGCTCCTTATTTCTTTTCTTCAATAAAGATAGATAATCTAGAATTAAGTTTAAATGATCGAGATAAAATATTAATGAGTACTGTTAAAATCAATTTGGATTTATTAAAATTGATTTTAGGAGACAAAAATATTATTATAAATGTTTTTGTGGAAGGCAGTAATCTGAATTTTGATTTAGATGACTTTAATCTTCTGAAATCTCAAAACCCTAAAAGTTCTAATGAGTTAAAAGTAAATGATTCTATTACAAATAGTTATGCAATACTTGGTGAGCTTTCTAATTATCTTGATAAGCTTAATATTAATATGGAAGACATTAATATTAATCTTAAATTAAGTGATGAGCAATTTTTGAGATTTCAAGTTAAGAGTTTTGCATTAAAAACTATTGATGATGATTTTTTATTTAGCTCTGTTGTTGATTTTAGTTTTTTTCCAGACTTAAAAACAGATATTAGTATTGAAAATTCTTTGAGTTCAACATTTTATTTTGAAGGCAAGTTTAAGAAGGATCTTGAAGATGGATATGTTAATTTCAGTTTTTTGGAGTTGAACACAACTTACTTTACTTTGCTTGAGCAAGGTTTTCAAATAAATTATTTTAAGGGAAATTTTGAAGTTTTTAATCTTAGAAGAGAAAATTTGGATTTTAATTTAAGTTATGATGTTAATAAAAATTTTTTAAGATTGGATGCTTTGTTCTTTGATGTAAATCCTTTAAATTGGATGAGTCTTCATGAGAATTTTAATAATTATAAGGATTACCTTGATATAAGTTTAAATGGTCAATTGGCATTTTCTTATGATTTTAAAGTTGATGATTTAAGATATGCATTCTTATTAAGCTCATCTTCAAATGACAATACAATAGACAAAGAGGTTCAGGGAATAAGGGTACAACTTAAAGGTAATGAAAGAATTGTAGATATACAACATGCTTTTTTAAAACTTAAGAGAGGTTTTATTGACTATAAAGGTTATTATTCCCTGGATGATTTAATTCCCATAGGAAGACTTGATTTTAGGTCTGCAAAGATTCTAAATTTCAAGGATATTAATGGACATCTAGATTTTAGTAAGAAAAAGGAGGTTTTTTGGGTAAAGTCCGATAATTTTAGAATTGGGAAGCTTAAAGTTCAAGATTTAAAGCTGCAAACGCGGTTTTTGCAAGATAGCGTCTATGTTGATTATTTGCTAAATTTTGCGAACAATGATTCTAAAATTTTATTAAAGGGTAATTTTGATAAGGAAAATTTTAGACTTAATTTGAGAATTAAAGAGTTTCCACTGCTTTTCTTAGGTGATGTTCTCCCAGAATCTGCTGTTACTAAGTTTATTCCTGAGCATTTATTGTCAGGAAAGTATTTGAATGTGACTTCGGATTTTTATTTAAATACTGCAGATTATGCTAAGGGTAAGTTAAATAATCTTGATTTTTCTATCTCTTCAAAATTAGATGAGTTTAATTTAATGCTTAACGCTAGTGGCAATAAGAATATTTATAAGGTAACACACTTTAATTATAGAAGTGGCGATTATAATATAGAATCTAGTTTTTTAATACAATTATTTGATGATAGATTTAAGATTAACACTAATTTTAATTATTTGGATAGAAAGTATCCCTTGTATTTTGAGCTTAATTTTAAAGATAAATATGTTAGTCTTGAGTTTTCTCCTAAGGCAAGAGCCAGTTTAAATTATGCTAGCTCAGTTATAGTTTATTTTTTAAGTGTTAATGATTTTAGGTTTTATAATAGATATTCTGATGTTTTGTTAAATATTAATTCCTATGGGAATTATGATAGAAATAATAATGAGTTAAGTGTTACAATCAATCAATTTAGATTGGATAAGATCTCTGAGAATTCTGCTTATAATTTTAATTTTAGCTTTGAGGGCTCATACAAAGATAAAGAAGTTAGTCTTTCAAATATTAGATTTATAAATAGACTTTCGAATTTACAAGGGCAGGGATATTTTAATTTAAAGGATAAGCTTAGTGGTGATTTAAACTTGTTTTCGAGTCTAAATTCAGAACGTTATTTTTTTGGTGTTAATTCCAATGAGGATGGACATTATTTTCTGGGAAGATTTCAGGGGTTAGATTTTGATAATTTTAAACTTTTATCAATTTTGAATGGGAAGGTTAATGGTAATTTTATACTCAATTTTAAAGATAATGATCTATTTAATTATTCTCTTAGTGCTTATCTTGAAACAGATGGACTTTCTTTAGTAGGTGTCCCTACGAAGTTGTCTCTGAATTTGGGATTGGTTGATAATAATCTTAATATATATAATATAAAGGCAAATCAGGGCAAAAGGCAAATTATTGCAGGTAGTTTTAGGTATGATATTAAGAATTCTATTGGGGTTTCTAATTTAAATATTAATAGTGACCTTTTCTCTTCAAGGGTTAATGCAAGTTTTCAGAAATTTGAAAATAAATTTGAGGAAGAGATTGGCATCTTGAAGAGTGAAACTGATGGAGAGATTGCTTTCAGAGATATAAAATATAAAGATAAGAATCTTTCTAATCTTACGATTGAATTTAACGATAATCTTGAAAGGATGATTATAGCATCAGTTGAATATGATCTTCTTAGTGTTTTATATGAATATGATGATGGCAATTTTCATATGGAATTAAATGATTATGTGCCTCTTAGTTTTGATGCATCAGGTAAAATTTTTAGAAATAAAATTACTGGTAATATTCAGAATATTAAATTTGATTCCAAGCTAATTACAGAAGATATATTGAAATCAAATATGCTTTTTAATATTGATGAACATTTTATTGTTTATGATGTTAATTTGGTTGGCGAGTTGGGCATTGATGGTGATTTGTACAATCCCAATCTTAATGGGAAGCTTAATATGCTAAATGGATCAATTAGTACTGAATATTTAAGATCTTCTAAACAGTATGGGAAGAGTCGGGTTTTAGAATTATTGAATGTGCCAATTTTGGTTCAGGATAATAAAGTGATTTTTGGAAATAAATTTAATCTAGACTATTATTCGGATGCTAATGTCTCTGCTCGTATGAATCTAAACTTTTTAAGTGATACTGTTGTTGATTATTATAAAGTAGATATTGATATTTCTGGTGGTACTGGGGTGCCTGTTAAATTTGATAAGGTAGTTATAAATTTTGTTGGGAATGTTTCCGGTAATTTTTTTATTGAGGGGAATTCCGAAGAGATAATGTTTAAAGGAAACCTAAATACTTCAAATTCTTCAGTTTACTTGCTTGAAAATTCGATAGTAGATTTCTTAATTAATCCTTTTAAAAAATCAAAAAGGTTTAAAGTGGGGGATGCTAATTCTAAGAATTTTGATATTGTTACAGATCTTGAAATAAATTTTGACAGTAATGTTGCTTTTCATTGGCCGGATAATAAGATCTCATTCTTAAATGCTACTATTGCAAGGGGGAATAGGCTAATAATTAAATCAGATACCAAAACAGATGATTTTATCCTTAAGGGAGATGTCAATATTGGAAGCGGTTCTTTTAATTATAATAATAAGAAATTTATGTTCAAGGGTGGTTCATATATATCTTTTAATGAAAATAAGAGTAAATTTGATCCGTGGGTAAAGATTGAGGCAACAAATACTATTAAAGATGGTAATGACAAGTTATTTGTGACGATGAGTATGGATAGCCCTTTGAGTTTATGGAATCTTAGGTTTATCTCTTATCCTCCGCGAACAGAACAAGAGATAAAATATCTTTTGTCAAGCTCAATAATTGGAGGCGATCGTGGATTACAATCAGCAGGAACAAATACGGCTGAAATGGCACTAGGACTTGCTAGTAATATTCTTGTTGATTTGGTAGTACAGCCTATTGAAGATTATATGCGTTCTGTATTAAAATTAGACCTGCTAAGTATAAAGACGGATATATTAAGGAATGCTATTGTTATCTTAGGCAGTCCTACTTTTGCTAGTGTGCTTGATAATACAACTGTTGAGGTGGGTAAGTATATTGTCGATGGTGTTTTTGCTAAGGCAGGATTTGGATTTTTAAAAGAACAAGTAACACCATTATCTCAAAATTTAAATTTTAGCTTTAACTTTGGCATTGAACTTGATTCACCATTTTTCTTTATTGACTATAGTTTTGATTATGATTTTATGAAAAGTAGCATACAGGGTATAGGAAATAAAATATCTATTTCTTGGAAATTTACATATTGACTTGTTAAGGGGTTTTAGATGAAGTCTTTTAGAATTTTTATTTTTATGCTTTTTTTCTTATTTGCAACTACTCTTGTTTATTCTCAGGTTAATTATAAGGGTAAAATGATTAAAAGCATTGATTTTAATGGACTTAAGAATATACAAGAAAGTGATCTTGCTTCTGTTTTAAATTCTTATTTGGGGAAAAGCTACTCTAATGAAACCTTTGATAAGTTACAGGTTGACCTTTATGCTCTTGATTATTTTGATGGATTTATTAGACCTGAGTTTAGAGTAGAGGATGATAAACTTTTTATTACATTCTTTGTAAAAGAAAAGTCTTTAATAAAAACTATTACATTTGTTGATGATAGTAAGGTTTTTTGGAATAGTGAACTGCGTGATAAATCAAATGTTAAGGTTAATGAGGCTTTAAATCTTGCAAATGTTAAGAGAAGTGTTGTTAAGTTTGAAGAAATGTATAAAGATGCTGGGTATCTTGATGCTGTAGTTAAATTTGAGACTAAAGAGGAAGATAATTTAGTAGAAATTGTCTTTGAAATTAATGCTGGTTCTAAGTATGTTGTTAAAGAAGTTTCCTTTGAGGGAAATTTGAATTTTAAGAGTGGTGCCCTTAGGAAATATTTAGAGTCAAAAACTGCATCTTTATTCACTGATGGGAAGTATTTAAAGTCAAATGTTGATAAGGATAAGATTCAACTTGAATCTTTCTATAGAAATAATGGATATATTAATGCAAAAGTTGTAAATAATACCATAGATATACGGGAACCTAGTGGTTCTAGAAAATTGGAAAAGGAAGTTTTCTTAAAATACTTTATTTCAGAAGGTAATGTTTTTAGATTTGGCAAGTTTGATATTTCTGGTAATTTAGTTTTTAAATTAGAGGAATTACAACCTTTTATTACTTTTAAGGAAGGAGATATTTTTGATGATTCAAAATTTGAGCAGGATTTTGCAAAAATTAGAGAAAAATATTATTCAGATGGTTACATATTTACAGAGATTGTGCCTTCTAGAAAGATAAGGGGCGAATTTGTAGATTATTCTATTAATATAATAGAAAAAGATAAAGCTCATATTGAATCTATTACTATTTCGGGTAATAAGAAAACAGCCTCTCATGTAATACTTAGAGAAATTCCATTAATGGAGGGTGATGTTTTTAGCTTGGAAAGACTTAGGATGGGAATGCTTAATTTGCAAAGACTTGGCTATTTTGGGAATGTTGTGCCTGATGTTGTTCCAAGTAGCATTGAGGGTTTGATGAGGATAAATTTTGCCGTTGAGGAAAGAGAGACAGCAAGCTTCAGATTTGGTATGAATTTTGGAGGGTTTAGTAATTCTTGGTTGCCATTCTCAGTGTTTGGGCAATGGGAGCAATCTAACTTTTTGGGTGAAGGGTATTCTTTCTCTGCAAGACTTAATCTTGCATTTTCAGAGCAAAGTTTTAGGTTGACATTTGAAGATAATTGGTTCATGCAGACCAGATGGACTCTTGGAGGATTTCTTGATTTTTCACATTCTATAAACACAGCTTATCAAGATATTAATGGCCCTATATTTACAGGCAAAAAGGAGGTGCCAGATCCTTTTGGAAGCTGGGAAGAATATCATAATGCTAAGAATTTCTCAGATTTTAATATTATGAATTATTCTTTGGCTAAATTGAGTCTTGCTGGATTTACTGGGTATACTTTTTCTAATTATCTTGGCAGGCAATCATTTATTGGGACTGTTCAAACTGCTTTGAAGTATGTATATTATGATGATAATGTTAATAGGCCTTCAAGCTACTATTTGAGAGACAATTATAAGACTGTTAGATTTGAGAATTCTCTTGGCATTAATTTTGCTTGGGATACGAGAAATTCTCAGACTTTGTCTAATAATGGGTTTTTGCTTAAGCAACAATTTGATTTTTTTGGTGGATTTTTATTTGGCCAGAGTCACTTTACCAAATCCACAACAACATTTGAGAGATACTTCTCACTTTTAGGATATGAGGATGTTTTTACTCCATATTTTGATTTGATATTAACTCTAAGAAGTGTTTATTCAAATATTTTACCACCACTTGGAAATGGTTTTGAAATAGAAACACAGCCACATCATCTTATTATGCTTAGTGAAAACTTTATGACTGCAAGAGGATGGGGAACTTTAAAAAATATTTATAGTTCCTTTGTTAATACTGCGCAGCTATCAATGATTTTAATTAAGAATATTTTAGTTTGGGATGCTTTATTTTTAGACATAGCTTCGTATTCTTTGGAAGAAAAAGAAAATTCTTTACTTGCTCCATTTAGTAATTTTATTTTTAGTTGGGGATTTGGGCTTAGAAGTTTATTGCCTCAGTTGCCTTTAGCTCTCGTAATAGCTTATCCATTTTATTTTGATAATGGAGGTGTTCGTAAGCATTATAATTATTTTGGAGGATTTAAATTTTTCTTAGCGATTGATATGAGGTACTGATATAGTTATTAAAAATTAGCTTAGTCTTTACAAGAGGTGATTTTATGTCTTTAATGGTTCTTTTATTAACTTGTTTATTATCACTTGATGTTTTTTCAATTAATGTTACAAAAGTAGGTATTGTAGATTTTGAAAAAGTCGTAATTACATTTTTGAATCCACAATTAAAGTCTAATCTTGAGCAGTTAAAAGCTCATTATCAAGAAAAAATTGATGTCTTGAATTCTGATATTAAGGATTTGAGGAAAATGTATGATGAGGCCATTAGTATACATGATTTAGAGAATGCAAGATCTTATGGTAATCAATATAACTCAAAGATTGATGAACTTAAGAAGCTTACAAGTTTAGCAAAGAGTAATCTTGAACAACAGAAGCAGATCAATATAAATAGTATAAATAGTGATGGTGAACTTTGGAGTAAGATACTCAATGGTATCGAGTATGTTGCAGAGACTAACGGTATTTCTTTAGTTATAAAGAAGGAAAATCCTTATATACTTTATTACAATAGTACAGTTGATATAACAGATGATGTTATTCAGCATTTAAATAAGCAATAAAGCTATTAAGGCCTTTTAATTATAGTTTTCTTTCTTTAATCGTTTAATTAGAGTGCAAAATTCTTTTTTGTTATTACTACTAAGACTTGAGAGCAAAATATGCGATTTTAACATTGATTTAAATATTTTGTTTTTTTGATCGCTGAAACAGTAATATTCTTTCATTTCGCTTTTTTTAAAGTTTGCTTCTCTATTCTCTATTTTTAATATCTTTTCAAGACCAAGAGATCTTAAATTTTCGAGAGCTTCTTTGCTGGAATTTATGATTTTGAAGGTTTTTTTGTGGTCATTGCTCTCAGTATTAATATGTATAAGTATTCCCATAAAGGTTGAATCCAAGTAAAGCGTTTCTGATAAATCTATGTATAGGTTTTGGAGTTTATCGTTGTTGTTTATGAAAATGTTTTTAATAAATGTTTTAAAATTGACAGAGTGTATGACAGTAAGTCTATTAATTAACTTTACAAAGATCGAATCATCTCTGAGTGTATAAAAGACATTGCCTTTAGAAGTATCCTTTTCCATTTTGTATTCTTTTTTCAGTTTCAAGTATATTGTAAAGTTTTAATAATATCAATTATAATTCAATATTATTTTATGGGAAAAAATGTTACTCCAATGATGAGGCAATACTTAGATATTAAGAATAAGTATGCAGATGCTATTTTATTCTTTAGAGTAGGAAGTTTTTATGAGATGTTCTTCAATGATGCTCTTGAGGGAAGCAAGCTTTTAGGTTTAACTTTAACTAAAAGGGAAAGTATTCCTATGTGTGGAGTTCCTTGTCATTCAAGTAAAGAATATATAAAAAAGTTAATTTTGCTTGATCGAAAGGTTGCAATTTGTGAGCAAGGATTACAAATAGATGCTAGAGGTCCACTAGAGAGGGAAGTTATTGAGGTTATAAGTCCTGGCGCTGTTGTTGATGAAGATTTCCTAGAGGATGATGTTAATAATTACTTAGTTGCCATTAGTGATTACAAAGGCCATTATTCGTTCTCGTATATAGACCTGTCAACATCTAAACTTGGTATAATTATTTATGAGGGAAATTTTTTAGAAAAATTGAGACGGGATATTGAAAAATATTCTCCAAAAGAAATAATAGTCTCAGAAAATTTCTATTATAAATATTTAGAAAAACTTGTCCTTGATCGATTTTTAGTAAATAAGACCCCTAATTGGCATTTGGACAAAGAAATTGCCGCTAAAGCACTAAAAGAGCATTTTAATATTTTGAGTTTAGGCGCACTTGGATTTAAAGAAGATGAGCCTTATTATATTTCGTCTTTTTTAGTAATAGATTATATGAAAAACAATTTAAAAAATTTATTGAGTAATATTGATACGATTCATATTAAGAATGATTCTGCGTATATGTTTCTTGATGATGTTACTCAAATAAATCTTGAGCTTGTTAAAAATAATAATGATTTAACTTCTCGCTATTCCCTTTATTCAGTTTTAAATGATTGCAAAACTCCAATGGGGAAGAGGCTTTTAAGGGAGTATATATTAAATCCACTTCTAGATATTCCTGAAATTAATAAGAGATTAGCTCATGTAGAGTTTTTAAATAATAATGTTAATTTGACTATGAAACTAAGAGATATTCTTAGTAATGTTTGGGATGTCGAAAGAATAATCTCAAGGCTACAAATGAAAAAGTATGCTAAAAAAGATTTTTTGTTTATTAGAGAGGCTTTAATAGCATTTTTTTTGGCAAAGAGATTGTTTAATGAACATTTTTTTAATTATTGGATATTTGATGCTAATGATGAAGATAATATAAAGGGAATTTATTCTTTAATAAATGGGTCAATCTCAAGGGAGCAAGATGAGATTATTAAGCATGGATATAATCCTAAGATTGATCATTTAAGAAAGATAAAAAATAATGCAAGCAGATATGTTGATGACTATCTTAATTTTGAGAGAAATCATAGCAAAATTAATAGTCTTAAAATAAGGAAAACTAATGTTAGAGGTTTGTTTTTTGAAGTTACAAAGAGTTATTATGGACAAGTTCCGTCTCATTTTATGGAAAGTCAAACCTTAAATTCGGCTAAGAGATATAAAACTAACAAACTTATTGAACTTGAAAGAGATATTAATGATGCTGAAGATAATTTATCAGCTCTTGAGCAAGAAATATTTGATGAAGTAGCTTTAAGAATTGCTAAGCATAGTGCAGTTATTAAGAAAGTTTCTGAATTTTGTGCATATATTGATGTTGTGTCTAATTTTGCATATTTAGCAAAGAAAAATGAATATATGAGACCCATTTTGACCGACAAAAAGGAGATAATTCTTGAGAGTGCAAGACATCCTGTTGTTGAGCATTACATGAAGGGAGTGGAGGCTTTTACTAAAAATTCCGTAAGGGTTGATAATGAGAAATATTTTTGCCTAATTACTGGTCCTAATATGGCTGGCAAATCAACTTATTTACGCCAGACTGCTTTAGTTGTTTTGATGGGACATATTGGTTCTTTTGTGCCCGCCTCTAAAGCCGTAATAGGAATTACAGATAAGATTTTTTGTAGGATCGGGGCCAGTGATAATATTTCTAAGGGCGAATCTACTTTTTTAGTAGAGATGAATGAGACAGCCAATATTTTAAGAAATGCGACGCCTAATAGCTTAATAATTATGGATGAAGTTGGAAGGGGCACTAGCACTAATGATGGTCTTGCCATTGCGTATTCCGTCGTCGAATACATTTTAGGACACATCAAGTCTAGGAGTTTGTTTGCAACTCATTTTCACGAACTTTCAGCTATTAAACATGATTCTTTTGTTAATCTTTCAATGAAAATTGAAAGACAAGGTAGTGAACTTATCTTTTTAAGAGAGGTTGAGGAGAAGCCTTCGCTTAATTCTTATGGAATTTATGTTGCTCGCATAGCTGGAATACCTTTGAAAGTTATAAAGAGAGCTGATATTATTCTTAAGAGCTTAGTAAGTCGAGAGCGCATGTGTGTTCCTGAGCTTCTCTCTTTGGTTAGTTCTGATAATAATGAGGAAGCAGTAGAGGAGGATACAAACTATGAAATTGAGCTTAATTCTTATTTGGAGCTTAAGGATTTTATTTCTAAAATAGATATCAACAATACTACTCCTTTTCAGGCGATAGATTTACTTAATCAGATAATTGCAAAGATTAAGGCATAGATGTTTTAATGTGGAATTGGGTTGTTTTAAAAAGTGTATTTCTTCCCTTTTGCTCTTGCTGTAGTAAAAAGTATGTTTATTCCTATGCTCTTTGCAAGAGTTGCTTTGAATCTTTTAATTTTGATATTAGATCAAAAGACGATATTTTATATTTTTTTGAATATAGAGATGAATATAAGAAATTGGTTTTATCTTATAAAGAAGACGGACAAAAATCACTTGGACAGTTTTTTGCGGCAGAGATTTTGAAATTTTTGAAGAATATTGATTTTGATCTGGCGGTCAGTGTTCCTTGTAGTTTCAAGAGAAGGGCTTTTTATGGTTTTGATCATATGGAATATATTGGAAATTTATTAGGTAGGAATGGGATAAATTATGCCAATATCTTTAAGCGAGGATTGGGCAGGAGTCAAAAGCTCTTGAGTGGAGGCTTAAGGCTTAGAAATTTAGAAAATCAAATTAAATTAAAATTAAGGTATAAAAATATTGAGCTTAAAAGAATTGTACTCATTGATGACATTGTTACAACAGGATCATCTATGACTTTTTGTCAAGATATTTTAATAAGACATGGAGCTTGGAATGTGATCAAACTATCAATATTGAAAGTATAATTGATTATCACGGTCTTGACATTTATTGACATTAATGCTACTTTTAAGCTGTGTAATTATTCTATTTAAGAAGGTTCTTTTTAAAAGAGCCTTATTTGTTTTTAGGAATGTGATTGAGTAAGGCTTTTGATGATAATGAAGTTTACAATTTAATAAAGAATGTAACGGATCAGTTGGGAATTGAAATTGTAGAAATTAATGCTTTTAGGAAAAGAGATGAAGGTAGGATTCAGATAGTCCTTTATGGGGATGATGATTTTTACGTTGATAAGCTTTGTGATTTACATAAGATAATTTTGTTAGGCTTGGAATCTGTTCTTAAGTATAATTTTAGTTTGGAGATCTCTACGCCCGGAATCAATAGAAAGATTAAGAATGATAGAGAGTTTAAAATTTTTGAGGGTAAGAAGATTAAGCTAATGTTAGATAATGATTTTGAAGAAGGATTGATCTTTAAAGCAGAAACAGATGGTTTTATTTTTAAAACAGATAGTAAAGAGATAAGAGTTCTCTATAGTGATGTAAGGAAGGCTAAATTATCATAAAGGAGTCTTGGAGATGATAAAGGGTACTGGTCAAATGATTTTCAATATTGCTAGTGAGCGAGGAATGAGCGTGGAGGCTATTCGAAAGACAGTTAAGGAATCTATAGTAATAGCCTATAAGAAATATTTTGGAACGAGTGAGAATGCTTTCATTAAATTTGATGAGAATACTGGAGATTTGACGGTTTATTGTAAAAAAAGAATTGTAGAAGAAGTTAAAGATGACACACTTGAAATATTGGAAGGTGATACTAGAGAATTTCAGATAGTGGAGGATGGATACGCTTATATTGAGATTGATCCTAAGGTTTTTGATAGGCTGTCTATTCAAGTTGCGAAACAGAGAACTAAAAGTGATTTGCAAGGAATTGAAGATAATGAACTTTACTTAGAGTTTAAAAACAAGCTATATAAGATTATTATTGGATATGTTCAGCAGAATAGGAATGGAGATCTTTATGTTAATCTTGGTAGCACCGATGGTGTCATACCTAAGAAATATCAATCCCCAAGGGAAGTTTATGGCCTTAATGAAAAAATTAGGGTTCTTGTGCAGGGTGTGAAGAAGGGAAAGAATGGCATAGAAGTCATTTTATCAAGAACTCATCCTAAGTTTATTGAAGAACTTTTGACTCTTGAAATTCCTGAAATTGAAGAAGGTGTTATTAAGATTCATAAGATAGTCAGGGATCCAGGTTATAGGACTAAGATTGCTGTTTATTCTGAAAAGGAAGAGATTGATCCTGTGGGACCTTGCATTGGTCAGAAGGGTGTTAGAATTCAGTCAATAATTAAAGAACTTGAGGGCGAGAAAATAGACATCATTCCTTACTCTAAGGATATTAAAGAGTTTATTAGAGATGCTTTGACACCTGCAAAAATAGATAATGTCTATATTATTGATGAAGACTTGCATAAGGCTTTAGTAGTTGTTAGTGATGAGCAACTCTCACTTGCAATAGGTAAGATGGGGCAAAATGTTAGACTTGCAAATAGACTGCTTGATTGGGCAATTGATGTTAAGACTAATAGTCAGTTTGCGGAGATGAAAGTAAGTGGCGAATTTAAAAAAGAAACTTTTGAGATGTTTGACAAAATTATTCAAGACACTGTGCAAGAAGATGAATTTGAGGAGATAAATAAGATTAGTGAGCTTAAGGTTCTTGGGAGTGATATCGTTGATAGGTTAATTGAGGTAGGTCTTGATGAGATTGATAATTTTTTAGAGGCGAGTGAAGAAAAACTTCTTGAGCTTGGGATAAGCTATGAAAAGCAAGGTGAAATAGGTAAGATATTAAAGGAAGGCATGGTAATCATTTCCAATGATGAGGAATCTATTGAGAGAATTAAAGAAGAGGAAGAGTTGCTTTGCCCCGAATGTGGGACTGTTATTAATGAAAATATGACTTTTTGTCCAGGTTGTAAGATAGGACTCAGCTTTGAGTTTGAAGAGGAGTAGTAGTTTGTCAGAAAATAGTGATGATGATCGAAACGAAGATGAAAAAAGAATTAAAGTTGTTAAGTTGCGCAAGAAAGTAGTTAAGGTCGTAGCTCATACTGATAGAAATTTAAATAAATTCAAAAATGATTTTATTGATTCCTCGCATTATACTCAGGATAGTAGGGGATATCCTTCTGGTAGAAATTATAGTCAGGGTAGAGATAATAGAGGTGTGAGACCTGGTGGTTTGGATAGGGATAATGTTGGAAGGCAGCAACAGGATAGTAGGGGATATCCTTCTGGTAGAAATTATAGTCAGGGTAGCAATGGCTTTCAGACATTTAGACGAGTGATCAGAGCTAAGGTTACCCCTAGTGTTACTCCGGCACCTGTTGATTCTGATAGTAAGGGTCTTAATAGAAAACTTGGAGAGAAAAAAAAACAACAACAAGAAAGTCAAAAAAGTTATAAGAGGAAAAAAGAGGAAACTGAAACTAAGACAATAGAACAAAAAGTTTTTGAACAGTTACAGAAGAAGAAGAAAGAGAATCTGGTGAATCCAATTCCTAAATCAATTGATATTATGGGAACTATTACTGTTGCCGAGCTTGCAAGGAAGATGAATTTAAAATCATCAGATTTAATTGCTAAATTAATGGATTTAGGCGTTATGGCAACTATTAATGAGAAAATTGACTCTGATACTGCTACTATTTTAGTTGATGAATATGGTTCTAAGGTTAATGTTGTGTCAATTTATGATGAAACAGTGATAGAGACAGAACAGGAAGATGAGAGTAAGAGGATTGAAAAACCACCCGTTATTACGATAATGGGGCATGTTGACCATGGTAAGACTAGACTTTTATCAGTGTTGCAAAATGTTGATATAAATCAAACAGAATCTGGGGGGATTACACAACATATTGGTGCTTATACTATTAATTACAATAGCCATGAAATAACATTTCTAGATACTCCAGGTCATGAGGCTTTTACAATGATGAGAATTCGAGGTGCTCAAGTTACAGATATTGTAGTGCTTGTTGTATCAGCTGTGGATGGTGTTATGCCACAGACTATCGAGGCTATTAGTCATGCTAAGGAAGCAAAAGTTCCAATTATTGTTGCAATCAATAAGATTGATTTGCCAGATTCGAATCCGGACAGAGTTAAACATCAGCTTTCAGAATATGACTTGATTCCTGAGGATTGGGGTGGGCATACAATTTTTGTTTCAATATCAGCTCTTAAAAACATTGGCATCAAGGAACTTCTTGATATGATTATTTTACAGGCTGAAGTAATGTCATTGAAAGCAAATCCAGCTAAAAGGGCCATTGGTAGAGTACTTGATGCTAAGATTGACTTGGGGCGAGGGATAGTTTGTTCTGTTATAATTGAGGATGGAACTCTTTCTATAGGAGATTCTTTTGTTGGGGGCGTATATTATGGTAAGGTTAGGGCATTAATTAATGAGCGAGGCGTATCTGTTGGGAGTGTTGGTCCTGCGAAAGCTATTAGTGTTTTGGGTTTCTCATCAATTCCTCAGGCTGGTGATCCATTTCAGGTAACAAAAACGGAAAAAGAAGCTAAATTAATTAGTTCTAAAAGACAAGACCTTAAGAAATATGAGAATGCTCAGAACGTTAAAAAAATTACTATATCAAATCTTTATGATTCAATTAAGGATGGCGGACTAAGGGAACTTAAGATAATTTTGAAAGCTGATGTACAAGGTTCTGTTGAGGCCTTAAAACATTCTCTTGAAAAATTAACCAATAATGAGATTAGAGTAAAGGTTATTCATTCGTCAGCAGGGGCAATAACGGAGACTGATATTAGTTTTGCAGCAGCAAGTGATGCGGTTATTATTGGTTTTCATGTAAGACCTACGGTAAAAGCACAATTGCTGGCTGATCAGGAAAAAGTTGAAATTAGAAAATATAATATAATCTATGATGCAATCAATGATATTAAATCAGTTCTTGAAGGAATGCTTGAGCCGGATGTTGAACAGAAATTTATTGGATTTGCTGAGGTTCGTGCTGTTATTAGCGTTCCTAAGGTTGGCGTAGTGGCTGGATGTTACGTTTCACAAGGATTAATCAAGAGGGATGCTATAACTAATATCATGAGAGAAGGATTTCAGATACATTCTGGCAAGATTTCTTCATTAAAGAGATTTAAAGATGATGTTAAGGAAGTTGCTGCGCAATATGAGTGTGGAATTATGATTGATAATTATTCTAATATTAAGGAAGGAGATATCATTGAAGCATTTGAAATTAATAAAATAAAGAGACGGATTGGCTTGTAAGAGTTTGCTTCACTGTTTTATAGTATGGAAAAGGAAATAAAAAGATCAAAACTTGAGAGCTTGTTAGTTCAAGAGATTGGCAATTTAATAGTGACTAGGGTCATTAAAGATCCTAGAGTGCATGAGTTTTTAACTGTTGTGAGAGTTGAAGTTTCAAAAGATTTAATAAATGCTAGAGTGTTTATTGGATCTATTAAAGAAGGCGCATCCCTTGATAATGCTATTAGGGCATTAAATAATGCTAAAGGATTTATCCAAGGGGAAATTGTTAAGCGGATTAAGGTTAGGAATACTCCAAAATTAAATTTTTTAAGAGATGATACTATTTCTAAGGCATTTTATGTTAATAAAATAATTGAAGATTTAAGTATTAATAAAGAACAATAGAATTTAATGAATGGAATTATCTTATTAAATAAGAGAATTGGAACAACTTCTTATGAGGCTCTTTATCCTTTAAAGAAATATTTCTCAACAAGCCGTGTTGGGCATACAGGGACTCTTGATAAATTTGCAAGTGGGCTTTTGATTGTTCTTATTGGTAAATATACTAGGCTTTCAAATTATATTACATCTCTAGATAAGGAATATATAGCAGAGATTGAGTTTGGAATTGAGACTGATACCCTTGATCCTAATGGTAGAGTAATAAATACAACAAATTATATTCCAAGTTTAGGGGAATTAAATCTTGGCATTAAATCCTTTATAGGTGAGATTGAACAAGTTCCACCTAGGTTTTCCTCAGTTCATGTCAAAGGTAATAGAGCTTATAAGCTGGCTCTTAGTGGAGAGTCTTTTGAAATTCAGGCTAGAAAGATCAATGTGTATAATATTGAAATCTTAAGTTACAATGTTGATTTTCATATTTTGAATTTAAAAATAAATTGCTCTAAGGGAACGTATGTTAGAAGCTTAGCAAGAGACTTGGCATGTTCTTTAGGCTCATTGGCTTATGTTAAGAATCTTGAGAGGGTTAAGATTGGGGATTTTAGATTGGGTAATGCTTGTTTTGATTGTGATTTAGATAAAAATTCTTTGATAAGTTTAGAGTCTTTGAATCTTTTTGAGGTAATTTACATTGACGATAATATGATTATATCTATTAAGAATGGCGCTTATGTTGATGTTGCAATTAATTTGGATGAACTTAAGATTTTCAAATCTAGGAATGAAGAGATGTTAGCGGTAATTTGTGGCATTGGTTTAAGTAAATATAAGTATGTTATTATTTTTTGATAGTTTATTTCAAGAGTGACTTATTGATGGCATTTTTAATAAGACATGAGATTATTTAAATTAAATTTTTATTTAATAATTAACGGAATTTATCTAATTGGTGGTTTTTGTAAATTGAGGAAAAGCCTTTGATTTTTGTTATTTTAATGAAAAAATATTATAATTTAATATAAAGATTTGTAATTATAGCAAGGGGTCTGCGTTAGGCTTTGCTATGATGGTATAGGAGTCACTTTTATGCTTAGTAAGGAACAAAAGCAAAAAATAGTTTCAGAATTTGGCAAGGATACAAATGATACAGGTTCTGTTGAGGTTCAGATAGCGTTAATTACGGGTAGAATAAAGTATTTAACAGAATATTTAAGAGTAAATAAAAAAGATCACAGTTCAAAAAGAGGCTTGTTGAAGTTGGTTGGGCAGAGAAGAAGTCTGTTGAGATATTATCAGAGGAAAAATTTGGAAGCTTACAGAACCTTGATAGCTAAACTTGGGCTTAGGAAGTAATAAGGGGTTAATTTTGAGAAAAATTTTGAAGTTGAAAATAGGGAGAGAAGATTTAATTTTGGAGACAGGGTTATTGGCCAAACAGGCAAATGGAGCAGTTCTTGCGACTTATGGTGGATCTACTGTTCTTGCTACGGTTTGTTGTTCAGACTCAGTCCGTGAAGGTTTAGATTTTGTGCCTCTCTCAGTTGAATATAATGAAAAGTACTATGCTGCTGGAAAAATTCCTGGGGGTTTTATTAAGAGAGAAGGTAAGCCAAAAGATAAGGAAGTACTTGTTTCTAGGTTGATAGATAGGCCCATGAGGCCTCTTTTTGATAAGAGATTTGGGAGAGAAATTCAAGTTGTTCCAACAACTTTATCTACGGATCAGATGAATCCTCCTGATATTGTTGGGATGAATGCTGCTTTTACAGCAGTTTTTTTATCAGATATTCCATTTAGTGGTCCAATTGCGGCTGTTAGGATAGCATATTTAGATGATAAATTTATAGTAAATCCTTCTTTTGAAGAGATTCAGGATTCTATCCTTGATATTGTTGTTGCAGGGAGTTTAGATGGAATTACTATGGTTGAGGGTGGCGCTCATGAGGTTAGGGAGGAGATATTACTTGATGCAATAGATGAAGCTTATAAGTACGTTCAACAAATTTGTAATGTTCAAAAAGAGCTTGTGTCTATTATAGACCAGAGAGAAAAATTACCTCTTGCTTATGAGGCGAGAGTATTTGAATTTAGGGATGAGCTTAAAGATTTAATTTACTCTGAGCTTAAGGAAGCTTGTTTTGTAAAGGGTAAGCTTAATAGAAATCGTGCTATAAAATTACTTAAGACGAAAGCTCATGAGCATTTTTCCTCTATTGGAAAGCTTAATGATGAGAATGAAGGACTCCTTTATAAGGCCTTTGATGATTTTGAACAAGAAATTGTTAGAAAATCAATTCTTGAAGATAATCTTAGGACTGATGGTCGTACTTCTACACAAATAAGAGATATTGTTGGTGAGATTGATCTTTTAAGGAGAACTCATGGTTCTGCTCTTTTTACAAGAGGTGAGACCCAGGCGTTGGCCGTAACTACTTTGGGAACAAGTATTGATGAGCAGATAATGGACGATATTGATGGGGATAAGCGTCTTAATTTTATGCTTCATTATAATTTTCCTCCATTTTCTGTGGGAGAAACGGGTAGGCTGATGACTGGAAGGCGCGAGATTGGACATGGGCATTTGGCTCAGAGATCCTTGGAGGCTATGTTGCCTAGGAAAGATGATTTCCCATATACTATTAGAGTGGTATCTGAGGTGTTGGAGTCAAATGGATCATCATCAATGGCTACAGTATGCTCTGGGAGTATGTCTTTGATGGCTGCGGGGGTCCCCGTTAAGGAGCAGGTTGCAGGTATAGCTATGGGGCTTATTAGTGATGGCGATAGATATGTTGTTTTAAGTGATATCCTTGGTGAGGAAGACCATTTGGGTGATATGGACTTTAAGGTTGCTGGGACTAGGAATGGAATCACTGGGTTTCAGATGGACATTAAGATTGCAAATGTTACAAAGCAGTTAATGAGAGATGCTCTTGAACAGGCGAGAGCCGGCAGGATGCATATTTTATCCATTATGGATTCTGTAATTTCCAGTTCAAGGATCGATATATCTTCTAATGCGCCCAAGATTATTCAATTACAAATTGATATTGATAAAATTTCTCTTGTCATTGGGGCTACCGGCAAGACAGTTAAAGCAATTACAGATGAATTTGAAGTTAGAGTGCAAATTGAGCAAGATGGAAGAATTACTCTTTTTGGTGCTGATGATTTAAAAATGCAAAAAGCAAAGGAGAAGATAGAGAGTATTGTTAAGGAACCCAAAGTTGGCGAAATTTATGAAGGGATTGTTAAAAAGGTTAACAGTTTTGGAGCTTTCATTGAGCTTACTCCTACTAAGGAAGGGTTTTTAAGTACTCGAGCAAAACCTAGAGATGATAGATATGGGGATAGTAGAAATTCTCGATATGGCAGAGGTGGTAGGGATGGCGGAAGAGAGTCAGGAGTGCGTCCTCCAAGATTAGAAGAAGGACAGAGAGTTAAGGTTAAGGTAACTGGTATAGATAAATTTGGTAAGATTGAGCTTGAACTCGTTAGGGATTAATAATCATTATGAGATTCATATTAGGTAGTAATTTAAAAAATAGGCTTATTTTTTTAAGCTTATTTTTGTTTATTTCATGTCTTACTGATAGGGGTATTGATTTGTCTCTTGATTTTGTCAAAGATGGGAACAAATTGGAGATTGCGAAACATAATTATTTAGTGGGATTAAGAGATGATGAATCTTTTTTTTTAAGTGATGCTTTTTTAAAAGAAACCAATTCTTATTTTAGAAGTGCTAGAGAAAGTTATGCCCAAGGGAATCTTGGGATGACTAGCTATTATTTGGAAAAAATAATCACTGATGAGAAAAGTTATAGTAAGGAATTGCTTTCTAAAACCAATTTATTTTTTGGTTATGTGAATTATGATAAGGGTGTTTATGACCTTTCTGAGTATAATTTTGATTATTTTTTAAGAAACTATAAATATTCTCATGCTAGTCTTAGGGCTGCTGAACTTAAATATTTTGTTAAAGATAGAATGGGTGCAATTTCTGCATTAAGAAATATTGATGAAACTTCTATTGAATTGGAGTATGATAAAGGGATTTATAATTTTTTAAATAATAAATTTGGAGTACAGTATTTAAATTTAGAATCTTTGGGATTTCTAGATAATAGTGTTTTTGATATGTTTGTTTTGGGTAGCAATGTTTTTGTTGCAAATATATTTGGTGGCCTTTTAAGGTATGATATTAAGAGTAATGACTATAGGGTTTATATTAAAGACAAGAAAAGTATTGTTTTAAATGGACTTAGGGGGTTTGCGGAGCATAGGGGAATTATATATATTGGTGGAAATAATGCGCTTTATTACATTGATGATCTTGAAGGGGCAATTAAGCAAGTTAGGATACCTTTGGGAGTTAAGTTGAATAGTATACAAGTCTTGATGAGTGCTAAGGATGGAATATTTGTTGGTACGCTGGGTTCTGGATTGTGGTTTTATTCTGATTTAGATGAATGGACTTATATAGGACTTGGATCTAATAAAATCTCATCGATGTATCTAGATAAACGAAAAAATTTATTATTAGTGGGAACCATGGATAAGAGCATTTATAGTATTTATCTTGCTAATTTTAATGATGTTAAGCATTTAAACTTTTTTAGCAAGAGAGATAATGAGAAAAATATTAATTTTATAAAAAGTTATGGTGATAGTTATTATGTAGGGACTTATGGAGGTGGGCTTTTTAGATTAAATTTAGATGATAATACATATGTAAAATATGACGTTGACAATGATTCTAGTATTGAATATTTTCTTGACATGGATATTAGAGATAATAAATTGTTGTTTGCGACTTTTGAACATGGATTATTAATTTACGATATGATAAATAATAACTGGGATTATTTGGGGCCTCGTGATGGGCTTCTCAATTTGAATTTAATAAAAGTTTTAAGCTTTAATAACTATGTTATACTTGGCACTCTCAATAATGGTTTGGTTTTTGTAGATGAAAGTATTAAAAAACAGATATGAATCTTATATAATTATTGAATTTTGTAAGTATTTTTTAATTACTTTTTTGTTTTTTTTCTTTGTATTTTTTATAAATCAAATACTTTTTTTTATGAGGATACTTCTTCAAAATTATGTTCCATTTTTGAAAGCTTTTATTTTTGTTATATATTCTCTTCCTATGGTAATTGCACTTTCTCCTCCTTTTGCAGCTTTAATCTCTGTGGTGTTGACTATTCATAGATTTAAACTTAATAATGAAATATTAGCTTTCAGGTCAATTGGGATATCTATTTTTGATTTATTAGTTCCATTTCTTAAATTAGGGGTAATTATTGCGTTTGTATCATTTATTTCAAATGATTTTCTGCTTCCTTTGGGTTCTATTGGTAGATTGAAGATTTTTAATGAAATAAAAGAAGAAGTGCCTCATTTAGTATTAAAACCTTATTCAAGCAAGCAGTATGGAGACTTGATATTTGTATCAGGAGAAAAGTCTGATATGGGATATAAAAATGTTACTTTTTTTGATAATACTAGGCTTAAGGGTTATGACAGAATATTTATGGCAAAAGATTTGATTATTAGGAAAGAAAATTATCAGGTATATTTCATTTTAAATGATGTTTTATCAATTGCCCTAACAGATGATGAGAGTGGATTTTATGATTATTTTTATGCTGATCGAATGAAGTATTCAATTGATCAGGTCACATTTAGTAATAATTTTTTGTTAAGTTATGTAACCCCATCACAGATGAGCTTAAGAGATGTTATAAAGCTTGTTGATAATCAAGAGAAATTAATTGACGATTTAAATATACAAAATGGTTTAGAGGAAGATTTTCTAAATTTAAATTTTGCAACTACTTATTTAAATTATTTATATGATAAGAGTAAAATTTTAGATGAGATGTCTATTCTTGAAAACTTGAATTATATGTATAATTTGCAGCTAAATTATACTCCTTATGAGGATATGACCGCTAAGAGGAATTATGCTCTTTTTTCTCTGGAACTTTATCAAAAAATTAGTCTGCCAGTGTCGGTTTTATTTTTTATTTTTTTGGCTTTTGGTATGGGTATGTATTCAAATAAAAAATATTCTATCATCCTTGAGCTTGTGATTTCAATACTTATTTGTGTTGCATATTGGGTAATGTTTATTGGAGGAAAAGTTTATACTGTCCAGAATGCGCCAGATCCTTTTCTTGTTGCTGTTTTGCCAAATGTGTTATTGATCTTTGCAGGGGTTGTGCTTTTCTTGAGACTTTTAAAAAGATGAGAGTAGATAAACTTTTTGTAAAGAATATATCATTGACTTTTTTGTTTATGAATTTTCTTTTCATGATTTTAATTGTGCTTGGGGATCTATTTGTAAATCTTTTAAATTATCTTGAGAATAAGCTTAGCATTGATGATATTGTGTATGTTTATTATCTTTATCTCCCAAAATCTTTCTCAGATGGTGTAGCTTTGTCTTTCCTTTTTGCTGTTTCTAATCTTATTGGGAACCTTTCTATGAGAAATGAAATAATAGGACTTTTTAGTTGTGGAATTTCTCTTTCTAGAATATTAAAACCAATAATTATAATCAGTGTTGTAATATCAATAATTCTCTTTTTTTTTGATAATTATCTAGTCATAGATACTGTTGCTAAAAGAGATGCTTTTCTTAAAAATAGTATAGGCAGTAAAGGTTCATCGGATAGGACAGTAATTATTAGGGATTTTGCAAGAGAAATTTACAATATTCGGCATTATAATATCGATAATGATTCTATTTCTAACTTGATAATTATTTTAAGAGATACTAACGATGCTTTTAAGAAGAGATATGATATAGGTACAGCTGAGTGGATTAATAATCAATGGAAGCTTTATAGTGTGAGAGAATTTTCTAAGGTAGGAAGAGAGGTTATAGAGAGTTTTCACGAGGTTCTTGATGGTGAGGGAATTGTTAATCTAGAACCTGAATATGTTAAGGTATTTATGTTATCTTCAAAAACATTAAATTTCTCAAGACTTATCAGTTGGATTGGATCTCTTAAGAGAGAAAATTTAGATTATTCCGAGGCTTTATTTGATTTTTTAAATAGAATATTTTTTTCATTTAGATTGATACTTCTTAGTTTTACCGTTGGTTTTATAAGTCTTGCTTTAAGAAAAAATATTTTTATATTTAGTTTATTAAACAGCATTGCTTTTGCAGTTGTGTATGTTATTTCAGTTGTGATTTTTAACTTTTTAGCTGATCTTGGATATTTGCCTATAGTAGTTGCGAGTTCATTTACCACTGTTTTGTTTCTCGTTATTAATTTTATTATTTATAATTTTGTGCGTAAGTAGTAAATCTAAAGAAGGTTTATATTTAATATTGTTAAAAATGATAAAGGATCTGTAAGTATGGATGATAACTCTTCAATGTTTAGAGAACTTTATTTGAACGAATGTGATGAAGGCAGGTTTTATGAGTAAAGATATTGTTGCAACAATTGTTGTTATGCTTTCAGTATTTTTTTCACGTGTAATGGGTTTTGTGAAAATAAAGGTATTTTCTTATTATTTTGGGGCAAATCTTGAAACAGATATTTTTAATTATATTTTCAATATTCCAAATAATTTGAGAAAAATTATTTCAGAGGGTGCAATGACTTCAGCTTTTATGCCTGAATTTACGCATGAAAAAAATAAGTCTAATAAGCATGCTGTTTCTTTTTTCAGACGAGTTGTTACTTTTAACGTAATAAGTATTAGTCTTATTATTTTCATTATGATTATGTTTTCTAGGCAGATTATATATTATGTATCTTCTTATAGGAGCAGTGATTTAGAGTTAGCTAGTCATATGTTTAAATATTTAATAGTCTATATACTGCTTATAAGCTTGGCATCAATATTTGCTGCAGTTCTTAATTCTTATAGGATCTTTTTCATTCCATCCTTTTCACCTATCATACTCTCTATTGGTGTTATATTAAGCATATGTTTACTTTACAGGCAATATGGAATATATAGTGCGGTTATTGGAGTGGTTGTTGGCGGGATTTTACAATTTCTAGTTCAGCTGATAAATTGTATTTATATTGGTCTTATATATAGACCAATATTTAGTTTTAATGATTCTGCATTCTTAAGGTTTTTAAAGAGATGGTCGCATATGATTTTATCAGCTTTAATTTCTATCATTACACAGCAAATTGCATTTGCGTTAGCGTCAACTTTGGAGGTTGGGAGTATTTCTGTTTTAAGTAATGCAATTGTTTATTATCAACTTCCCGTTGGGATTTTTTATGTCTCTATTTCTACAGTTATTTTTCCTAAAATGGCTGAGTATGCTGCTTTGGGAGATGGGAAAAAATTAAATGATATTTTAAATCAGGGAATTGAGATTTTAATTTTTCTGTTGGTTCCAATTTCATTTTTAATGTATATTTGGGCTGAGCCTATTTTAAATTTATTACTTACAGGGGGTAAATTTTCCGTGTATGATACACAAAGAACTGTTAGCGTACTGCAATATTATTTAATTGGATTGACATTCTCTTCGATTTTTGGATTTTTTCAAAAGTATTATTTTTCTATTCGTGATTCAAGAACCCCTCTTTACTTTAATTTTCTATTTTCTATAATTGATATTGCAATTTCAGTTTTTGGACTTAGATCTTATAAGGTAGACATTATGCCGATTGCACAATCAACTTCGTTTGCCTTGTGTGTGGGTATTATCTATCTCAATGGGTTCAAAAATGGGATGAGACTTGAATTTTTTAGAGCTTTAGTAGCTTTTGGAAAATCATGTATTTCTCTTATTCCGCTATATTTAGTTTATATGATTTTTAAGAGCTTAAGATGGGATATAGGGTTTAGTTTTAATAATTTTTATCTATTAAGTTTTGCAGGCTTTATTAGTATTGTTATTTTAATGGCGTGTTATTATTTACTTGGAGTTAGTAAGTTTTTTAAGTTTATTGATAGGAAGATTATATGAGGTATTTGGGATTTATTCTTTTATTTTTTATTGTATTTGATGTTTTTTCTGTAAAGGCTCCAATATTACCAACTGAGCCTTTAGCACCGGTGGCACCTGAATTTGGAACTGATAAGGAAATAAATGAAAACACTTTTGAGAGTAATTTTACTAAAAATTCTGATATTAAAGATATTAATTTGAATGTTAAGCAAGTAAATGATGCTATTTCTTATGGTCTTGATGTTCAAGTTATTGAAATTGTTAAGAGGCTTAAAAAATCAGGTGATGGGGAATACAATGCTTTGCTTGAGAAGAGATTACAGAAAACTTTTAATGTTGAACTTAAGCGTGAGATTCTTGATTTGTTTTTATCGCTTAAATACGTAGGTGGAGTTAATGTTGCTAATTATATCCTTGATAATTACGAGATCAAGAGATATCCTAACAATTTGATTAATACAGCAATTTTATACCTTAAAGAACTTGGTAGGAGGGATTTCTTACAGAAAACTCTCATTGATATTCTTGAGAATAAGGAGGGCAATATTGTAGCTACAGCTGCGTATTATCTTGGTGAGCTATCTTCTATTCAGTATGCAAAGAATATGATCGATATTTATGATAAATACTCTGGTAATGATGGAGTTAAATCTGCGATACTTATTGCTCTTGGCAAATCTAATGCTATTGAATACGAAAATAAGATTTATGAGATTTCGCTAGATAATTATGAGAATCCGGCAATTAAAGCTGCCGCAATAAGGGCATTATCATATCTTGTTCCTGAAAAAATAACAGCGAATGCCGATTTGTATCTACAAGACAATAATAATAATTCCAATATTAAAATTGCTCTTATTGAAGCACTTTCAAGAGATGTATCTTTACAGTCAAAAGAGATTTTGCAGGACTTTTTAAGAGATTCTGATGATAATATTAGAGTTAAAGCCATCAATGCTATTCAGGGTCATAGAGACACTATTTCAAAAGAGGTACTAATTTATAAAATTAAAAGTGATCCTTCTTTGAAGGTCAGAGAAGTATCTGGCAAAGCATTAATAGATATGGGTTCCGGTTATGAGGAGATAAAAAATATAATACTTAACCCTACCACTGAAAATAATTTTAAGCTTACCATGTTTAGGCATCTTTTAGATAAAGATGTGAGTTCTGCACGATTGATTGCTTTAGAACTTTTGAGAATAGAGAATATTCATAAACCCTCAAAGGTTTTAACAGATGTTGCTATGCTTCTTGCTGCTCGGAAGGGTAATTTTGATGATTTTTATTCTAAGATTATTAGTAGTCGAAATGTTGATTTAAGGAATCTTGCAATTAAGGGAGCTGTTTATAATAAATCCACGGCACTCTCAAGTAGGCTTAAAGAGATAAAGAAGACAACTAGTTCAGAATATTTAAGAGGTCTTTTAACAGATTACTGATATAGTATTTTTAAAATCTCCGTTGCCACATCTTTTTTTGGCATCTCAGGAAGTTCTTGTACGCTATTTTTGTCTATTATGTAAATTTTATTTAAGCTTGAACTAAAATATTTTATGTCATTTGCAATAATATAATCTAAGTTTTTTGTTTTTAGCTTTTCTTTTGCCTGTTCTATTAGGGTTTCAGAGTCTTGAGCACAAAATCCAATAATAACTTGATCTTTAGTCTTATTTTGACCCATGTATTTTATTATATCTGGATTTTTAATAAGCTTAATATTCAGGGTTTTTATGTCGTTTTTATTGATTTTGGTTGCATAAATTTTTTCAGGTCTAAAATCAGCAACAGCGGCAGCACCAATTACTGCATCAAATTCTTGGTATATTTTTATTGCTTGCTTATGCATCTCTGCCGCTGTCTTTATTCTAATAACATTGATTCCATCAGGTGTTTTTTCATTGCTGGGACCTGTAATGATTGTTATATCAGCACCAAGGTTTTTTGCTTCAATTCCTAAACTGAATCCCATTTGGCCTGTTGATTTATTTGAAAAGTAACGAATTGGATCTAATGCTTCTTCAGTTCTAGAGGCAGTTATTAGTATTTTTTTGTTTATTAAGGGTAATTTTGGCTCTAGGTCGTTTAATATTATTTTTAAAATATCATCTTCATTCTTAAGGCGGCCAATAGCATTTGAAGAACATGCTAAAAATCCTTCATCGGGTTCAATGAATTTATAATTGTATTTTTTAAGCTTTGTAATGTTCTCTTCTAGAATGGGATTTTGATACATTATGTTGTTCATTGCTACTGCAAAATATGTAGGAGCTACACTTGCAGATATTATTGTGCTTAAAGCATCATCAGCAATGCCTGATGCAATTTTAGAAATAATATTGTATGTCGCTGGAATAACTAATATTAAATTTGCCCATCTTGCTAGATTTATGTGTTCTACTTCTTCATGAGCTGTATTCCAGAGATCTTTAACTACGCTATTCTTAGAAACAGTTTCTAGTGTTAGTGGAGTAATGAATTTAGTTGCATTTTCTGTCATTATTACTTTGACGTTATATCCCATCTTTACTAGACTTGAGATAATGTAAGCTGACTTATAAGCTGCAATGCCACCACATACACCTATCAATATATTTTTATCTTTGTTCATGTTGATTACATGCATTATTATATAATTATATTTAATATTTTCAAAAGGATTTTTGAGTGAAAAATAAGTTATTATTTTCAAGTGTAATATATTTTTTTCTGTTTATCTGGTGGTTTTTTTCATCTTATTTTGCATCTTACGGTATTACTATATTTAGTATGCCTCTTTGGTTTTTTTTATCATGTATCTTGTTTTCTATTTTAAGTTTGTTATTAGTTTGTATTTTTGTGATTTTTTTGAAGAATGACTAGAGGTTTTTTTTTATTTTTTATACTTTTGATTCTATATTGTGTTTTTGGTATTTTTTTAAAAAAAAAGAAGGAAGGAATTTTATTTTTGCATCATTATTTTCTTGCAAATCAAAATTTAAATATTTTTGTAATGGCATTAGTTGTTGCTTCTAGTTATATTAGTGCTAGTAGTTTTATTTCAGGACCTTCGGCTGTTTATAAGTATGGATTATCTTTTATATTCTTGGCGGTTATTCAAATTCCTACAAGTTTAATTTCATTCATTATTGTTGGTGAGAGATTGAATACAGAGTCCAGGAAAATTCATGCAATCAATATTATTGATTATATTAGACATAGATATGCTAGTCATTCTTTAGCGCTTATGAGCAGTGTTGTAATGATTTTTTTCTCGCTGTTCTTAATATCGTCTCAACTCATGGGAGGTGCTAAACTTTTAGAGGTATTTTTTAAAGTTGATTATAGAGATTCTCTTGTGTTTTTCTCCTTATTTATTTTTTTATATGTTTGTTTGGGAGGGTTTAAGATGATAGCGTATATGAATTTAATTCAAGGAATTTTTATGATTATAGCATCTATGATTTTATTCTCAAGGTTGATTGATTTGGGTGGCGGAATTAGTAATATCTTTAAGATGGCGAAACTGAATCTTAGGAGTGATTTACTTTTACCATATAAATTGGATTTAAAAATTGAATATATAATTTCTTTTTGGATATTAATAGGGGTTGGAGCATTGGGGGTACCACAATTTGTTAATAACTTTATAGCATTTAAAGATAAAAGAGCTATTCGGTTGTCTCTTCCTATTTCTATTTTTGTAATAGGATTTTTAGTTCTTATTATGCATTTAATAGGATTTTTCTCTCTTGTGATTTTTCCTAATTTTGAACCAAATGATAAAGTTATTTTGAACGTAGCCTTAGAGGTATTAAGTTCTGGGGTATTTATATTATTTTTTGTAGGGCTTTTATCCGCAATAATGTCTACAATAGATTCAGGATTTTTGTTGCTCTCGTCGATTTGGGTAAAAACACTGTTGGCATTAAATGAGAATATTGAGACTAGGTTTGGAATTAATAAGATTACTATTATTTCTAATGTTTGTTTTATTTTAATAATAGTTTTTATATCTTTAAATCCACCTGATTTTTTACTTTTTTTAAATATTTTTGCAATTGGAGCTTTGGAAGTTTCATTCTTTTCTATTATTGTCTTTGGACTCTATTTTGATTTTGTAAGCAAAATAGCGGCTTTTATTTCACAAATTTTGGGACTTTTAAGTTATTTGAGTATAATCCTTTATAAAATAGATAGTTATTCTTTTCACCCCGTTGTACCATCACTTTTTATCTCTGTGTGTTCATTTTTGATAGTGAATTTTATTTGTAATAAATATAGTAAAATTTAGTTTTATGGCATCTCTTAATACTAAAAATGTGAATAAGTATAGTGTAGTTAATGTTCTAGGGAATGATGATGGTAAAAGACTTGATTCAGTATTAATAAAGTTTCTAAAATTTCCTAAATCTAAAGTAATAAAACATATTAGAAATGGAGATATTCTTTTAAATAATTTAAAGGTTCCTTTTTCTCATAGAGTTTCTAATGGTGATGAAATTTACTTGTATAAGCCCTTAATGCAAGGTGTAAGCTTTGGTTTAAAGAAAGTTGAGACTAAAGATAGTGCTATATTAAAAGATATTAGAGATAGGATAATTTATGAAGATAAGGATTTGCTTGTAATTAACAAAATGAGAGGAATCTTGGTTCATGGAGATAAATGTTCACTTGATGATATGATTAATACTTATCTTTTGAATCAAAATCTTAAGTCTCTTAGCTTTAAGCCTTCAGCTGTTCATAGACTTGATAGAAATACTTCAGGGCTTGTTATCTTTGCAAAAAACATAGATTCTGCAAGGATTTTAAGCAGAGCATTTAGTAGTGGTAGTGTTACTAAGAAGTATCTAGCTTTACTTGATGGTGAGATTAGAACACCTTTAACTTATAAGAATTTTTTATATAGAGATCATAGAATGAGAAGAACTTTAGTTACTGATAATATTTATAAATTTAATGCTATAACTTATGTTAAGCCAATTTTAACTTCTAAATTTTCTACTCTTGCGGAAGTTTCAATTAAGACGGGGTTTACCCACCAAATACGAGCTCAATGTGCTTTTAATAACCACGCTTTAATTAATGATAGGAAATATGAATCTAAATTTAGAAAAACCAATTACTTTTTACATTCTTTTTTGATAAAATTTAATGAGTCTTTATTTTTGAAAAATGAATTTTTTGTTGAACCTAGTTCAGATTTTTTAAAGCAGATAAGTAATGTTTTTAGTATATATGAGTTTAAAGGGTTTATTTAGTAAATTAACATTTCGAAATGTTGTAGACACGATTAAAGAGATTTCAATTGAGATTAAGCATAAGTTTGTAAAGATTAGGGTATATGCTTTAGTGGGTGCAGCTGGTACTGGGAAAAGCTTTAGGTCTCATTTGATAGCGGATAAATATGCTATTCCTTTAATAATTGATGATGGTGTTTTAATAAAAAATATGAAAATTATTGCTGGGAGCTCTGCTAAATTTGAGGAGCATCTATTTGATGCAATAAGACGTTCTCTTTTTGAAGACGATGCTCATAAAAATGAAATGATTGAAGCTCTTCGCAGAGAAGATTTCAGCAAGATATTAATATTGGGAACAAGTGTTCGAATGATAGACAAAATAACAACTAAACTTTGCTTGCCTAGTTATTTTAAGATTATTTATATAACAGATATTTCTACTAAGCAGGAAATGGAAAAGGCTAAAGTTTCAAGACAAATGGGTGAGCATGTTGTACCAGCAGCAGCCTTTGAAATAACATCTGTGAAGCCAAATCTATTCTTAGATTCAATTCGAGTTTTTTTCAAAAGTAAATGGGTTTTTTCAAAAAAGAAAAACTATGTTCGTTCTGTTGTAAAGCCTCATTTTCATGAAGAAGGGGTTTTATCTGTTTCTAAGAATGCTGTAAGACAAATTATTGAACATTGTGTTTCTGAATATAATAGAGATTATATTGTTTATAGCTTAAAAATTAAGAAACATAAAGCCAGTTATTCTTTTAAGCTTTTCTTAGATATTCCACTTGGAAATAACTTGCTTAATAATGCAGAAATGCTTAGGAGTTATATTATTGGGAATGTACTCAAATATACGATAATCAATATATCTACTATTGATATCATCATACATAAATTTTATGACAAAAAAGGTGATTTTAAAGAAGATGAATATTGATTTTGATAAAGTGCGCAATTTCTTTTTAGTAGGGATTAAAGGCTCTGGTCTTTGCTCCCTCGCCTGTTTTTTAAATTCTAAAGGGTATTTTGTAGAAGGAGTTGATGTTTCTTCCCAATTTTATACAGATGATGTATTAAGTAATAATGGCATAACTTATTATGAGGGTATTTATGAGTTTTCACTAAAGGAGCATAACAAGTTATATGATATTTTAATATATTCAACAGCTTATGATAAGGACAATTTAGGTGTTTTAATCGAAGCTCGTGAGCTTGGAATTCCTATTTTGTCTTATCCTGAGGTTCTTGGCGAGATTTCAAAACAGTATTATAGCATTGGAGTTGCAGGCTCTCATGGGAAGACTACTACAACAGCATTCTTGGGGATGCTGTTTAATGGTGTTGGGCTTAAACCCAATGTAATAGTAGGAGCAAGTGTTAAAGATTTTAGAGACAAGTCTAGCCTTGTTGGTGAGAGCAATATCTTTATTGCAGAGACCTGTGAATATAGAAATCATTTTTTGCACTTTTTGCCGGATATGATTGTTTTAACTAATATTGATTATGAACATGTTGATTTTTTTGAAAATTATGAAGCAGTTGAGAATATTTTCTTGCAATATATTAATAACTTAAAGAAAGGGGGGATATTAATAATAAATTCTGACGAGGTTAATTTAGTTAAAATTAAAAATAGAATTGCAAGAAAAGATATTAGGGTTTATAGCTTCAGTCTTAGTTCTCAATCTGATTTTAAGATTGAGAATCTTTACGTAAGAGACGAGTTTTTTAGATTTGATTTTTTAGGGATTATCGATATTAGTCTAAAGACGCCTTTGGTTCATAATGTTTTAAATTTTGCATCTGCACTTTTGGCTTTAAAACTATTTTTAGAGAGAGAAAAAAAAATAGTTTCTAATTTGGAGGAGCAGATAAAGGTAGTAGCTAAAGAATACATGGGAATAAAAAAAAGGGTTGAATTTATTAGAGAAAAAGATGATGTGATATATCTTGATGATTATGCGCACCATCCAAAGGAAATTGAGAATACACTTTTAGGGCTAAAGAGTTTTTATAAGGGTAGGCGTATTGTTTTAGATTTTATGCCACATACATTTACAAGAACAGAAATTCTTTTTAATGATTTTGTTAAGGCTTTAAGTAATGTTGATGTATTAGTTTTACACAATATATATCTCTCAGTTAGAGAAGATTTTGAACCTGATAGACTTTCTAGAGAATTGTTTTTAGCGCTTAAGAATTTAAATCAGAATGTTTATTTTTTTGAGGAAGTAGTTGATTCCGTTGAATTTGTAAAGGGTTTATTAAAGGGAAATGATTTATTTATTACAATGGGAGCTGGCAATAATTCTATTTTACATGATTTTTTATAAAGGTACTTTTAATGAAAAGCATGACAGGATTTTTTCATTTGGAAAAAATTGTTGCAAATTATATGTTTAGTATTAATTTGAAATCTTATAATGGTAAATTTTTAGAATTTAAATTTAAATTGCCTGAGGTTTTATATCCTTATGAGCTTGAGATAAAAAATCTTATTTCAAGCTATATTAGTAGGGGTAATGTTTTCTTAAGTGTAGGATACAAGGAAATAGTTCCAAATATCGATTTTAATTTAAATCCTAACTATGTTGAGGCTATTGCTCGACTTAGAGATAAATTATTGCATAGTAACTTAAATATTAAGGATGAAATAAGTCTTGGTGATTTTTTGTCTTTAAAGGGAGCTTTAGTTATTAATGAGGATGATGGAAATCAGGGGATGATTTATAGTACTTTTAAGGGGGTTTTAGAAGAAACTTTATTAAGTTATGATAAGAGCAGAATTTTTGAGGGTGAGAATACAAAGCAAGATATCGTTTCGATTCTTGCTTTAATACAGGAAGATTTAGAATGTTTAAAAAAATCCCAGAATAGCATAAATACTAAACTATTTGTGACTTTAAAGGAAAATCTACTTAAGTTATTGGATGATGTTAATAATATTAATATTGCAGAAGAGGCTGCTAAAATGTCAATCCGATTAGACATTAATGAGGAAATAGTGAGATTATATTCACATATAGGTAATTTTTATAAAAGCATAAAGAGTGAGGTATGTGGTAAGATATTGGAGTTTCTTACTCAGGAAATGCATAGAGAAATTACAACAATGAGCAACAAAGCAATTGATCTTGACGTTAGAAATTTAGTTTTAAACATGAAATTGAATTTAGAGAAAATAAAAGAACAGGTAAGGAATATTGAATGAGGATAGCTGTTTCTAGTAAGAGTGGTTGTGGAAATACAACCATTAGTGAAATGCTTGCAAAGTATTATGGTCTAAAGCTTATCAATTATACTTTCCATGATATTGCTCGAGAGAAGAATATACCTTTTGATACATTTTATGAGAAGGAGATAATAGGTAGAAATGATTATTATTGGGATGAATATCTTGATAATAAGTTATTAGAGTTTTCAAAGGAGGATAATACAGTTCTGGCGTCTCGTCTTGCAATTTGGCTTTCAAAGAATGCTGATTTCAAGATATATCTTTATGCTAAAATAGAAGTTAGAGCTGAAAGAATAATAAGTAGAGAAGGTGGTATGTATTCTGATATTCTAAGCACTACTTTTAATAGGGATTCTCATGATTCAAAGAGATATTTATCTGCGTATAATATAAATGTTGATAATTATTTGGATGTAGCTGACTTAATAGTTGATACAACCGATAGGTCTGCGAATAGAGTTTTTGATTTAATCAAAAGTGAACTAGGGAAGAGGGGTTTATATAGGTTAAATAAATGAAATAAGGAGGTTTAAGGGATGAGGATGCCTTTAGAAAAAATACAAGATTTTGATGGTAATTATTATGAACTTGTTATGGCAGTAATAATTCGCACAGATCAGATTATTGATAAGATTTCTTTAGCAGAGCATGCTATTTCTGATGAGAAGGTAGTTGGCGAAGCTTTTAATGATATATTAACAGGTAAATTCACATATTCAATTGAAGAAAGATAAAATAGTTTTTATATTTGGACCTACGGCTGTAGGTAAGAGTGATATTTTATTTAATTTTCCTAAAGGTGTAGCTGAGATAATTAATGTTGATTCTGTTCAAGTATATAAAGAATTTGATATTGCTTCTTGTAAACCTAGTAGGGAGTTACAGGCTCATATCAAGCACCATTTAGTAGATTTTTTGGCACCAACTGAAGAATATACTCTTGGAGTTTTTTATAAGGAAGCATGGAGAATCATAGATAATTTAAGAGAACATATGAAAATACCTATATTTGTAGGAGGATCCGCTTTTTATTTTAAACATTTACAATATGGAATGCCCAGTACGCCAGCTATTACGTCTGAAATAAGGAATTATGTAGACAATCTTTTAAATATGAGGGGAAAAAATTATCTGTTAGAGGAGCTTAAAAGAGTTGACTTTAAGAGATATGAGTCAATAAGTAAAAATGACATTTATAGGATTAAAAGATCCCTTGAAGTTTATTATCAAACATGTATTCCAATTAGTCAGTTTTTGGGAAGAGGTCAGATGCTTGAAAACGTCTTATCTATTGGTTTAAGAAGACCTATGGAGGAGATGAAAGTTAGAATAATAGCTAGAGTTAAGAATATGATTGATTACGGGTTGCTTGAAGAGATTAAGAGGTTATTAGCAAAAGGATATGATGAAACCACTCCGGCTTTTAAGGGAATAGGGTATCGTGAATTTTTATTATGGAAGAGTAGACCTTATTGTATGTTAAATGATATAATAAGCTTGATAAATAAGAATTCATTTTTATATGTAAAAAGACAAATGGCTTTTTTCGATAAAATTCCTAATGTTTTATGGTTTCATCCAGATGATGATTTAGGGGAAATTTTGAGTTTAATTTTTGGTTAATAAGGAGAGATAAGGGGTGCCTTGTGGAAGAAAGAGAAAATTAAAGAAAATATCTACTCATAAAAGAAAAAAAAAGCGAAGAAAGAATAGACACAAAAAGAAGAATAAATAATATTTAAAATGTTAGTTAGGTTTTATCTAGCTAACATTTAACAATAGGCAATTTATTCAATTATTATATTGTCTATTATGTTTATGTCTTGACTAAAAATATAGCCCGATTGATCTTTATAGTTTACTAGTATCCATGTACCTTTAAGTCCATGTTTTACTGTCTTTTGCAGTATTTTTTCAATTTTTACTATTTCATCCTTTCTAATTAGTGCTAGATAATCGTAATTAGAGTTGGGGTTTTTAATTTCATTATTTAAAATAGCATAGTTCTTTGTGACTATTCCTACTTTTTTTGAAAATCCCAAGATGCTACTTTTTGGTAAGTTAAATTTTTCTATTAAGGAAATTTCCGATCTCTTGCTACACGTTAATAGCATTATGGAGATTAAGTATAATAATTTTATTTTCATAATTTCCTTAATTCTTATATAATTTACTTGATATATAATAATATAATATTTTTTTAGAAAGTTTAAGGATTGTCAATGAAAAGGTATATTTTTTTGTTTTTTTTGTTTTTGGTTTCGAATGATTTAGTATTTTCATATCCATTATTCTTTGGAGGAGGATTATCTTATCAATTTACTAATTATACGGGCAAAAGTGATATAAATGAATTTAAACATAATTCTAATAGAGTAGATAATGGAATAAATCTAAATTTATTCTTTGATGCTAATTATGTTATTTTTGACATGTCTTATAAGGATGCTTTTATATCGACTCATAATAGTAAATATTTTTCTTTTGGACTTTATGGGATTTATCCGATTGTTTTTAAAGAATATGTTAGACTATTATTTCCCCTTTTGGGGGCTAAATATACAATTGATCTAAGTCCTGAAAAACGAAATCTATTTTTTATATCTTTGGGACTTGCTGCAGATCTTTTTATACCTGAGATTAAGGGACTTTATCTGAGACCTTTATTGATGCTTTCAATTTCACCGACATCTGCTTTCGTAGGTAACTTTTCTTCTTTAACAACCGAAATTACGCTTGGAATTAACATTGGTTGGAAGTTTATTGATTAGGTAATTTTATTCCTAAGTGAAAAGGGATTATTCTTTCTTTTCCAAAAAGATTAGATGTGGTATTAAGTTTATAGGGGGAACTGTTTGATTTGACTACAAGTGTACTTGAGCCACCTCCATCTAGGTTAATAGAGTTGATTATGCCGTAGCTGAGCGATAGGTCTATTGCCTCATTTAAGGAGATTCCTTTGCTATTGTTAGTACCTCTTCCCTCGACTGTTATGAGGTATAAGTAACTATTGCCTTTATCGGTACCTATGATTGTTCTTGGATGTTTATTTTCTTTAAAATTTTTAATATATTTTCCATTCTTGATTAAAGGAAAAAAGCCACTAAAGCCATATTCTGAATTTTTTATCTCGTCGTCTTTAGGGTTTAATATTATTTCATTGTTTTTGATGATAATTGCACCATAATCTTTTCTTTCATTGAAGATGATTTTTTTATCATATATGTATAGACCACGAGGATAGAACATGTTGTTTTTAATCCCATATGGGCTAGTATTAATAGCAATATCCACTTCGTTAGAAATTAAAAATTGACTTGTTGTTTGACCTTCGAAGTAATGCTTATTTGTTGCTTTATCATAAATAGGCTTTGATATTATGAATTCTAAATTTTTGTTTTTAATCTTGAGCATGACATAATTACTTTCCATAAAAGAGCCCTGAATGATTTCATATTGAGATCTCTCTTCTTTTGAATTGAGTAATCTTGATGCTGATAAGGCACCTAACGTTAAAATCAATATTGTTAAGTAGGAGAAGTATTTATTTAAGTAGGAGAAGTATTTATTCATTTCTTTTTATTTTATAAGAATAAATGCTTTTAGGGTAGTTTTTTAAAATTATATTTTTAATCTTTAAAGAGATTTTGTTATTTTTTACTCTTGTAATATTATATATTTGATAAATTATTTTTACATCTAACTCTTTATGTCTTTTTAAAATATCATTTATTTCCTCTTCACTTATTTTGTCTTCATTGATTATGAGTTTTAATAGCAAAACTTCATTTTTTGTATTTTTATCCTGAGTTCCTTTCATTTTTGCTAAACAATTATTAGCTTCCTTATATTTCTTTATTTTAAGTAAATATTTAGCCATGAGTAAATAATAGTGTTCTAAGTTTAGATTTTTGATTTCATTTATTGTTTCAAATTCTTTGGGTAAATTATTGTTTAGGTCGTATAGCATGTATAGCTTATTAAGTTTTTCAAGCTTTTCTTTTTCTGTACTGTGTAATAACTCAAGAGGGAATATTACTAACAAGGTTAGTAATATTGTAAGCGATATTTCGTTCATGATGATATTATTGTAAATCATGTATTTATTTTCAATAAAAATAAGAAGGAAGAGGTAAAATTTTTCCTTCTTATTCTTTGCTGTTTAAATTTTTGATTTTATATAATTTGCAATATGTTCGGATTTCGCTCCGAATATTGCTTGAGCTTGATTGCCCGATGCGATGATTGTTCCGCTTGCACCAAGACTTTTCATTAAATCTTTGTTTACTAATTTGCCATCCTCTACATCTACTCGAAGTCTTGTAAAACATGCATCAACAGTTTTTATATTGTGCAACCCTCCAAGGGCTTCAATGACTGCCTCAAAAGCTTCCTTTTCAGAAATATTAGAGATATCCTTAGAGATTAATTGCTCTCCAGTAGCGTCTTCACGACCTGGTGTTTTGATTTTAAATATTTTGATTAGTGTTATGAAAATAATGAAGTAAGTAGCTCCAATTCCAAGTCCTATTGGGAATATTAGCAATGCGTTAGTTGATTTTGGAAACATTAAAAAGTAATCTATTACTCCTGCTGATAGTGCAAACGCTATGTGTACTCCAAATATATTAGTAATGATTAATGATATACCGGTTAGGATAGCATGTATTAGGTAAAGGAAAGGTGCTATTAACATGAATGTGTATTCTATTGGTTCTGTAATTCCTGTCAAAAATGCAGTAAGTGATGCTGAGAATAAAAGACCACCTACTTCTTCTCTTTTCTCTTTTCTAGATGTTAGGTACATTGCAATAGCCGCACCTGGCAGTCCAAATAGCATCATTGGATACATTCCAGCTGTGAATGTTCCAGCGCTTGGGTCTCCATTTAAATATCTTGTAATTTCTCCTTGAACTATACTTCCGTCAGGTGTGGTGTAGTCTCCGAATACAAAGTAAACTAAAGTATTTAAGAGCTGGTGTAGGCCTGTTATTATAAGGAGCCTATTTAAGAAACCAAATACAAATAACCCTAAATGTCCAGCTTCTACCATCCAGTTACCAACTTGGTTAATAGCGATTTGTAGTGGTGCCCATAGGAAACCAAATGTTACGGCAAGTACTACAGACAGTATTCCATTCATTATTGGTACCAGTCTTTGTCCGGAGAAAAATCCTAAAAATTGTGGTATTTTCCAGCCTACTACTCTGTCACTAAGCATAGCCGAAGTTATTCCTACAATAATACCTCCCAAGACGGACATATTAACAGGCTCTACTTTTTCGTTAATTGTTATCGTAAATGTAGATAGTCCTGCATTTAAAATTAGATAGCCCACTGCTCCTCCGAGAGCTGCTGCCGCCTTATTGCTTTTAGATAACCCCATTCCAGTTCCAATTGCAAATAGTATTGGCAAGTTCCCAAGAATAGCACCACCTGATTGTTCCATTAATTTTCCAAGTTGTCTCAGCATTCCAGAGGGGTCTGTAGCTTCTATGATTAAGTATCCAAATCCAAGTAAAAGTCCAGCAATTGGCAATACGGCTGCAGGAGTTTGAACGGCTTTTCCCAGATTTTGCAAATTTTTCATTACATTTTTCATGATTCCTCCATTACTTTTATATTAGTTAGTTAAAGTTTACTTTAATTTTAAGTATGATAACTAGTTAAAATTTCAACATTTTAATTATATTTTTATAATGATTAATAATTTATTTTTGAAATATTGGATGGAATTTATAAACGTTGGATTTCTTTTTAGAAAAAGAAATTTAATTTTTTATAAATTTTATTTATTGTTTTTTTAATAGCAGTAAGTTTATTAATTATGTTTTGATTGTCAATTAAGCTTTTTAGGCTATCCATCGAATCTTCAATTGCTATGACAAAACTTTTTTGAGGCTTTAGCCAAAAGTTATCAGAGTAATCACTCCTAAGTGATAAAAAGAAGACGGAATTTTTATTTGGATGCTTAACAAAATGCATAGTGCATTCTAAAATATTTCTGATTTTATCAATTTCGTTAATATTGATATTCGAATTTTCGTATTTTTCCACGAGAGTCCAGTCTGATTCCATATTATTCACTATGCGCATTATTTCTATTAATTTTTTGTTTTTAAATATTGTTAAATTTTCATATGTTAATTTTGCATGAATTCTTTTTATTGCTTGCTCTTCTGAGCTTTTAAGACTCACTAAGGTTAATTCCCTAGCATCTTTTAAGCTAAGCGTTATATATGAATTGTTGTTTTCATTTTGAATATTGAATTTCTTTTTTCCAATAGTTATTTCATTGTCTAATAAAAGGTTTTTATCTTTTTTTCTTGTAGCTTTGTGAGTCTCTTTATGGGGTTTATTTAGTTCTTTATTTTCTTTGGCAGGTTTTTTTTGTGTATTTCCTTTTTCTTCAAATCCAATATCATTGATCCATTCTCTTTTAAGCACACCAATTGACCTAGCATATCTTTTAGTTGTCTCTATTATTTCGCCTGCAACAAAGTATTTTACAGATTCTGTATTGATAAGTGATCCTGGATGTATTACTATATTTTGGGCTTTTATTGTTTTATATTTATTTCTTGAGGTTTTAAAGCAAATATAATCTTTCATGCCTCTCATGATAGATTTTAAATAGCCTTCGTTGTCAATTGCAGATTTATGTACTATTGGAATGTTAAAGCTACTTACAATGTTTTCAAGTTGTCTTTGTACATTAGTAATTTCCTCAAGGCCTTGTAAGTCTAAATAGTTCTCTTTAGCGAAGGCTTCTTTGTTAATAGCGTTTTTGAAATCTTCAAATATTTTAATAAATCCTATTAAATCCCCTAGTGGATTTTTATATTTCATATGGGATTGTCTAGCTTCTATTTCTTCGTTTTGAGGCAATAAAAAAACACCACTTGTGGATAAAAATGAGAGGCCAATTGTAGTTGGGTATATTGCTTGCTGATAGTTTAGCATTGCTTCAACTAAAGCTCTTGAATGTATAGGTATTAGGGGGAATATTATCATATATTTCCCAATTTCTGTAAGTTCATTCTTTTCATTTATTGCATCTAGAGTTTTTAATATAGTACTTGCTGTTTGGATAGATTTAATTGAGGGTCTTGAAATAAAGTCAAACTTTGTAAAATTTCTAATTCCAATATCTGCCATTCTTAGTATAACTTCAGAGAGATCTGTCCTGTATATTTCTTCCTTTTGGAATTCGTCTCGTAGTTGATATTCGTCTCTTTTATACAATCTGTAACATGTCCCCTTTGAAAGTCTCCCTGCTCTTCCTGCTCTTTGTGTTGCGGATGATTTTGAAATTGGTACTTCTTGAAGTGAGTAAGTGTGTGTTTTCATTTGGAATTTATTTGTTTTTACCTTTCCACTATCAATGACTATTTTGATATTTTCAATGGTAATGGAAGTTTCTGCAATATTAGTTGATACTATAATTTTTCTTTTATTTTTAGGTGTAGGCATAAATATTTGTTCTTGAGATTCTTTTGCCATCCGGCCATATAAAGGTAATATAATCAAATCTTTCTTGGAATTTAATTCATAAATTTCTTTGATTGTTTCTTTTATTTCTCTTTCGCCAGATAAAAATATGAGAATATCACCTTCTTTTTTTTCTTTGATTATACTACTAATTATTTCTTTTATTTTTAATATCATTCCCTTTGATGTATTGAGTAGTGGTGGATTGTAAATTATTTGTACCGGATAAGTAATTGCTTCTATTTTAAGTATTGGGGCATTGTTAAAGTATTTTGAAAACACTTGTGTATTTATTGTGGCAGATGAAATTATAACTTTAAAATCATCTCTTTTATTTAGTATATCCTTAATAAGACCTAGTATAAAATCTATGTTTAAACTTCTTTCATGAGCTTCATCTATTATGATTATATCATATTCATAAAGCAAAGTGTCTTTTTTGAGCTCTTGCAAAAGCACACCATCAGTCATTATCTTAATTTTAGTTTTAAAGCTTGTAATCTCTTGAAATCTTATTTTATAGCCTACCTCGTCTCCAAGGTGTACGCCAAGATGCTTAGCAATATATTCTGCTATCGATACGGTAGCTATTCTTCTTGGCTGTGTTACACCAATTTTGCCAAGTCTTGCAAACCCTGATTCATATATTATTCTTGGTATTTGTGTGGTTTTTCCACTGCCAGTTGGACTTTCCACTATTAAAACGCTATTTGACTTTAAGTTTTCAATTAATTCATCTCTGTATCTATAAATAGGAAGTTCAAAATCATTCATATTTTACATTAGTCCAAAAACATAAGTTGCATCTATCTGGCTAAGGTCAATATCATCAGGTAAGTCAACTTTTTTTCTCTTAATTTTAGCATAGAATTTATCATTTTGTTTGTAAACATATATTTTATTGCCAACTTTATTTTTTAATAAAGGTATTGTTTTGACAATAATTCCGTTTTTTTCTAATTTTGCGTCTAAAATTTTGATTGATTCTTCTAGTGTTATTTCATATGCTTTTATGTCTTTTTTTAGTGGGCATATTATGCTGTCATTTTCAGTTTTAATATAGTCCCCAAAAATTCCCGTTGTAGCAATTATTTTTTCATTGGTTTTTGGATATTCGCCAACTACTTTTGGTAGTGATAGTAGTTTGAGTGCAAATTCTAAGTTGATGTTTTCATATTCTATGTTTTTGATTGAAACTTTTTTTGCTCTTATTATTTTAGGTTTTTTGGGTTTTCCAGTCTTTGTAAATTCTTGTGGCGCATGAGTATCCTCGCCAAGTTGGATAAGACCTCCGTATTTTGAATTTTTGTATACTACATTAAGTCCTGTTAATGGGTCAACACCTAGTATATTGGGCTTTGCATCTTTTTCTGCTATCATTTTTTTTATTTCATCTTCTTTATATAAGCTCTCTAGTGGAGTTATTACATTAATCGAATAATTATTTCCATTAGAAATTAAATAAGGGCCAAATTTTCCAATGTTTATTGCATAACTAAATCCCTTGACATTCTTGTACTCATAAACGGTTCTAAATTCTCCTGGACTAATAATGGGTTCTATTCTATTTATTGTATTTCTGAGGCCCTCTTCTCCATTGTAGAACTTACTTAAGTATTTTATTTTGTCTAACTTGCCTATTGCGATTTTATCTAAGTTTTCTTCCATGTGGGATGTGAACTTGAGGTCAATTAGTACTGGAAAATATTTTTCTAAGAGCTGTATAACAGCTGCTCCTTTTATTGTTGGTATTAGTGCATTATTTTGTTTAAATACATATTCTCTCTCAAAGAGTGTTGAGATGATAGTAGAATAAGTTGAAGGACGTCCTATCCCTTCTTTTTCAAGCTTTTGTACAAGGGATGCTTCTGTATATCTAAATGGGGGCTTTGTTTCATGTTCTTCTGGCTTTATATTCAATATGATAAATTTGTCACCTTGTTTTATTAAAGAAAAGTCTATGACACTGTTTTCATAAGGTTCTCTACTATTTTTGAGAAAGCCATCAAAAATTATTTTTGTAAAACTTGATTTAAAAGTTAAATTTTTATATTTAAATGTTATTTTGATAACTTCTTTTATGGCATCTTTCATTGCTGATTCAATAGTTCTGTCCCATATGATTTTATATATTTCTCTGGCAGTTTCGCTTTCTGTTTTTATCCTCTCAGGAGGAGTAAACGTTTCAGAAGGTCTTATAGCTTCGTGAGCATCTTGAGCCATTTTTGCTTTAGCATATATTCTATCATTCATTTCTACATATTCTTCGCCATATTTTTGTTTGATAATAGCTTTTATTTTTTCTCTTGCACTTTTTGCAATGCTATGAGAGTCTGTTCTCATATAAGTTATGTATCCACTCTCATATAGTTTTTGTGCATAACTCATAATTTGCTTTGTACCTATTTTTAGTCGTCTGTTCACGTCTTGTTGTAGTGAAGATGTAATGAATGGTTTAGGAGGGGCTTGCTGTATCTTTTTACTCTCAATTAAGATTACCTCTATTTCTTTTGCCCGCTCTAACTCCTGCTCGAGGGTATGCATTAATGTCTTGTTTATTATGACTGTACTATCAGGATCTTGTAGTTCACCTGTATCATTTACGAAATCTTTGCTCTCAGCTACATTTTTATTCTCAATCTTTTCTAGTTTTGTTTCAATCTGTAGATCATTTTTACTATGTTTGCATCCAAGTGTGATTGAGTAATAATAAGCTTTCTTGAAATTTACTCTTGTCATTTCCTTTTCTATGATTAGTTTAAGTCCAACAGATTGTACTCTGCCGGCAGAGAGTCCATAAGCAATTTTTTTCCAAAGTAGGGGAGATATAGTATATCCATAAAGCCTATCTAACATTCTTCTAGCTTCACCGGCATTAACAAGATTCATATCGATTTTTCTTGTATGTTCAAGTGAATCAGCTATTGCACTTTTTGTAATTTCATGAAATACCATTCTTTTATAATTTTTAATTTGTAAAACTTCTTTTAGATGAAATGCGATTGTTTCTCCTTCTCTATCTTGGTCAGTTGCGAGATATATTTCATGTTTTCCCTTAATAAGATTTTTAAGTTTTTCAATCACTATAATCTTGTTGCTTGGGATGATGTACAGAGGCTTAAAATCATGGTTATAATCTATAGAGATATTTGCCCATTCAAATTTTTTATACTCCTCAGGTATTTCCTTAGCACTATTTGGTAAATCTCTTATATGCCCTATACACGCTTCCACTAAAAATGAGCCATCAAGATATTTCTTTATTGTTGTTGCTTTTGTAGGTGATTCTACTATGATTAATTTTTCTTGTTGCATAATTCCCTTATATGTATATAATATAACATAATGTAAAATTATTGTAATTTTTAATAAAAATAATTATGATCTTGATGAGTAACTATAGGGTTTTACATACGTCTGATTGGCATATTGGGAAAAAGATTGGGTATTTTTCTCGGCTTGGTGAGCAACAGAAATTTTTAACTTTTCTATTAGAATTTATTAGGCTTCAGAAAATTGATCTTTTACTTATTGCTGGTGATGTTTATGACTCAAAGAGACCGGGACTTGAAGAGCAAAAGTTAATAAATGATTTTTTTTATGAATTATCTTTTACTTCTTGCAGATGGTGCGTAGTTATTGCTGGGAATCATGATAAAAAAGATTATTTTAGCATTAATAAAAAAATATTCTCCAAGTTTAATATTTTTTTAGTAACTGAAGATGAACTTGATGAGCAAGTAGTGTTTTTAGAAGACGATAGCGATGTTAAATTTGTTGTTATTTGTGTTCCCCACATCAACGAAAGGCTTATTGTAAATCAAGATTATGGAGATATAGGACTTAATAATGATGTCTTTCTTTGTAAGCTTGAAAATGCTTATAGAGATAAAATATCGGATATTGTTAATTCCATTGATGATAAATATATTGGTATTCCTAGGATATTGATTGCACATTCTTTTTTTTGTAATCGTAGGGTTGTTGATAGCATTGGAAATAGCTCTATTCTGCCTGTTAGTGTTTTTGGGAATAGTTTCTCTTATGTTGCGCTTGGGCATATTCATGATTTTAAAAAATTGAAAGATAATATTGTTTATTCAGGTTCGCCAATCCAATATTCATTTGATGAGGATATTAGGAAATATATTAATATTTTGGTTTTTGATGACGGTGAATTAGTTTCTCAAGATAAGGTTTTAATTCCTGTATTTGGTGAATTACGCTTTCTACAAGGTTCTTTTAATGAGATTGTAAATGATTTATATAAGATTAAGAGAGATCTTTCCTGTCTTTGTTACTTAAAAATTGAGCTTAATGAAAGAATAGATGCTGAATTTGAAGAGCAAATTTATAATGTAGTAAAATCTAGTTTAATCAATATAATTGACATTTACTATCATTTATTAAATTCAGACGAGAATCCCTCAAGTAGAAGACGAGAGTTGATTAGCAGAGATGAGGTTTTAAGCAGAGATGAGAAGTATTTTTTCCAAGAGAAATTAAGAAGAGATATTATGAATGGTTTTAGGAGAGGCAATAAGTTTAGTGAAGAGGAAATTATTGCTCTTTTTGAAGAAGTATTGCTTAAGGGAAGAACAGGAAAATATGAGGATAAATAAGCTTATATTTAAGAATATTGCCTCTTATAAAGGAGAATATGAAATAGATTTTGAGGGTTCTATTTTGAAAAATTCTGGAATTTTTTTAATTTCTGGAAATACTGGATCTGGTAAAAGTACAATTCTTGATTGCATAACACTTGCTCTTTATGCACGAATTTATAGACTTGATAAGAATGTTTCAGATGCAATTTCGAAAGGTTTGAATAGTGCTTATGCTAGGCTTACCTTTACTGTTGCTGGAAAGGTTTATGAATCATTTATTGAGCTTAACATAAAGCAAAAAGAAACTCCTAAAAATATGGTATTGAAGTGTTTGAGTGATAATAGTTTGATTGATAATCGGGACGATGTTTTAGTTTACATAAAGAGTCTTTGCAGGCTGGATTTTGAACAGTTTTGTCAGACTGTTATTTTACCCCAAGGGCATTTCCAGGAGTTTTTAACTTCAAAACCAAAAAGTAAGACAGCGATAATTGACAATATCTTTAATTTGAAAAAGTATGATGATATAGAAATTTTCTTAAAAAGGGAATTGGAAGTTGCGAAATTAAATAAAGAAAAATTAGAGTTTTTAGAAACAGAAGAACAAAAGAGAGTTGATATTGATAAGCAAAAATTGAATGAAATAACTGATTTTTTGGGTTTGACGGATATAGAAAAGTCAAGGAAAAGTCTTGAGAGTGTTTATAAGCAAATATCTATTTGTGAGAAAATAATAAATAGTAATCAGAAGTATTTAGATATAGAGTGTAAGATAGATAATTTAAAATTGGAATTATCCTCTAAATTTAGTAGTAAAGAGAGTTTAGACCGTGAGTATTCTTTGCAGGAAGAGAATAGAACAAAATTAGGGGAAAGTCTTAAATTTTATAATTCTCAAGAATTTTTGGATTTGAATAATTTTATTAAAAGGCAAGGCGAACTCCTCAATGATAAGGAACGGCTTTTACACGAGTATTCACTTATTATGAAAGATTTATTAGAATTTGGGCATTTGGATGTAGACAATTTGAACAATTTTGATTTTGATTATATCAAAGAATTGTATTATGAAAATGTTCTTTTTTCTGAGGTGAATTTTGATGAGATAGTTTATGATAGTTTACTTTTAGAAGATAGGCAATTGGAAGACGAAATAGAAAAATTATTAATAGAGCAAAGTAAAAAAAATGTAGAGCTTAAGAGTATTGCCTTAAAAGAAACAACATTTGATTTGGATAAATATATTTATTATGAGGCATTAAAATTACTGAAAAGCTTTACTGAAGAATTGATATGTAAATATAGAAGTGAACTGGAGTTGTTATCAAAAACAAATAATAGTAATTCATTGCAAGATGTCGGTATTAATATTCAAATTGGGCTATATAAAGAAATTTTAGAAGATCTGAATAATAATAACCAGTCTGTTAATCAAGACATAGAAAATTTGCAGTATCTTGAGGCTGCATATAATAAACATCAAGGAAAGGAAAAATTAAGAATCAGTAGTCTACATGATCTCTTGGAGCTCAATTCAAGACTGCAAGGTTTGCAATCTAGGTTGGATACTATTAGATCAGATATCTTTCATAGAAAGGAAAATAAAATCAAATGGGAAAGTCAAGTTTTCAACTTTAATAGAAATAATGCAGAAATTTTAAAAAGAATTGGAAAAGATCTATTTAATAGATATATAGATTATTCTAATAAAGATAGGATTCTTATTTTTGAAAATAAATTTAAAGAAGCTAAAATTTTAAAATTAGATTCAAGTAAAGCAAAGTCTAAAATTGTTTCAAAAGATGCAGAGATGAGAGAAAATCTAGATAAAATAAGGGTTTTATTATCTGATATGAATTTAAATATGAATTTAGCTAGATCTAATTTATTGGAGAAAGAATTTGAGAGTTTTTTAAAGACTAAAAAGGAAATAGAAGGTAAGTATTTAAAAGTAGATTTACTGCTGAATAATATAAACAGTTCAAAAATTAAGCTTGAAAGTCAAATTGAGTTTATGGTGCAAACAATATCAGCTTTGAAAACAGATTTTAAAGATGAACGAGATAATTTGAATGTTAGTTTTTTCGACTTAAGAGAGTCAATTCAAGATAGTTCTTATATACAAAGACGTTGGCTATTCTTGGGTCCTTTAGATCCTAGTAAAGATAGTTTACATAATTTTTTAGATTTAAAATCTAATTTAATGTCTCAGATTGAGTCTTTGTCCAGAGATATTAGTAATTATGAGACAAATTTTTCAGGCTTTCAGACTCTGAAGAAAGAGCTTCTCAAACAAGAGAGTCATTTAAGGAATATTAAAAATGAATTAAGTAGCGTTAATGAGCGAAATGAAAAACTGGAAATTATAAAGAAGGTTGTTGCCACTTCTCCTAGTTTGAAGTATTATGTTCAGAGTTTTTTGATTGACGAGATTTTAAGTGTGTCAAATAAAAGGTATTTAAGTGTCATCCTTCCCGATTTTGAGCTTGAAATTAATACAGATAGCAAAGATTTTGATTTTTTAGTTAAATATAAAAAAGATGGTAACACTACTCGTAGTGTTAAAACTCTTTCAGGAGGTGAGAAGTTTCTTGTATCTTTGTCACTTTCTCTAGCGCTTTCAGACATGATACGAGATAGTGAGCTTAAAATAGAGGCGTTTTTTCTTGACGAAGGTTTTGGAAGCCTTGATGAGGATACTTTGAAGATGGTTATTCCAAAAATTGCTGAATTTCAGCGTATTGATGGGCGTCAGATTGGTATAATTTCTCACGTTGCTTATTTAAAAGAAGAAATTAAATCACAAATTATTATAAATAAAATTTCAAAAATTTCTAATATTACTGTAGAAAGTTTATAGGTTTTTGTATAATTAATTTAATATTTTAAAATATGGAGAATTTATGGTACGCTATGTAGCAATTGATGTTGGAGGCACTAGCACTAAGTACTCTCTCTCAGATGGTGGCGGTAATTTTCTTGATAGGAATGAAGTTAAGTCTGGTACTACTCCTGATGAACAAGTTGAGATTTTAGTCGATATAATTAATTCTTATAAAAAAGAAGAGAATATTGGGGGCGTTGCAATTTGCATGCCTGGATTTGTTGATCCTGAAGGAATTGTAATTAGAGTTAATGCTATTAAGGGATTTGTTAATTATCCTTTAAAGGAAAGGCTTGAAACTTTAACGGGGGTGAATATTGAGATTGAGAATGATGCTAATTGTGTGGCTTTAGCAGAAAAATTTAAGGGTAATGCTATTTATTCTAATGATTTTATTGCTTTAACTCTTGGAACAGGAATTGGCGCTGGAATATTTATGAATGGGAAACTTTTAAGAGGATATTCTTTTATGTCTGGTGAGATTGGGTTTATGATTACTAGAGGACTTGATAATAATATACCTTTTGACTGCAGATGGGAGTCTATAGCTTCTGTTGCCGCTTTAAGAAAGAGAGTTGCGAGGCGTTTAGAGGTTCCTTTTGAGGAGGTATCTGGGGAGCGTGTTTTTGAACTTGCAAGTAGTGGCAATATCCATGCTAAGAATGAAGTTGAAAGATTTTTTGAAACTTTATCATTTGGAATTTTTAATTTAACTTTTGTTTTAAATCCTGAAAAAATTTTAATTGGAGGCGGAATAAGTTCAAGACCCGATTTAGTAGGTAAGGTATATGAGAAATTGGAAAATTTATGGTCTTTAGAATTGGCTGATATTTATGGGCATGATATAAGGAAGCTTGTTAGACTTGAGACAACTAAATTTAATAATGATTCTGGCAAAATTGGGGCATTATATCATTATTTTTCTGAAAATAAATTACTATCCAGCTTAGGTATTTGATGATAAAAGAGGCATGTGTTTTGAATATACTAGAAGCTATAAATGCCTTTAAGCTTGGTGCTAATAGGATTGAGCTTTGTGAAAATATAGTTTGTGGAGGAACTACGCCTTCTTATGGCACCATAAAAATTTTAAAGGAAAATCTGAACATTCCTATTGTTGTAATGATTAGACCAAGATGTGGGAATTTCGTATATTCTAATTTAGAATTTCAAGCTATGAAGGAAGATATTAAGGTTTGCAAGAGTCTTGGGGTAGAAGGTGTTGTTTTTGGGATTTTAGAGGAAAATAATGAGATTGACATAGCTAGAACTAAGGAATTAGTAAGTTTGACTAAGCCTTTAAAGGCTACTTTTCATAAGGCAATTGATAGCACTTGTGATATTAGGGCTTCTGTATTAAGACTTGCAGAGATTGGTATTCATAGGATATTGACTTCAGGAGGAGGACTTGAAGCTAAGGATTCGCTTATGGTATTGAAAGACTTAATATTAATGGCTGGAGAGAAATTGGAAATTGTTGTTGCCGGTAAGGTAAGTAAAGACAATGTTGATAGTATTGATTCTATTTTAGGCGCCAAAGCTTATCATGGGAGACTTATTGTTGGTGGTTTAAGTTTGTAGTTTTGTTAAGGTGGAGGTTGAGTAAATCATGAATATTAGTAAAGAAGATTTTAAAATAAGTTTTAATAAAAATTTGAAACATTATTATCAGGTTCAAAGCGTTAAAGATTTGTCCGATATTGAACTTTATAATTGTTTTGCACGAACAGTGGTTGATTACTTTTTAGAACAATGGGCTGATACTAAAATAGATATTGATAAAAAACGAGTAAAAAAAGTGTGTTACCTTTCTGCTGAGTTTTTAATAGGTAGATTTTTAAGTAATACTTTGATTAATATGAGATCTTTTGATACTGTGCGGTCATTAGCGGATGAGCTTGGTATTGATTTTAATGCACTTGAAAATGTAGAAATTGATGCGGGTTTGGGAAATGGTGGTCTTGGAAGACTTGCTGCATGTTTTCTAGATTCTCTCTCAACACTTGATTATCCTGCTTTGGGATACGGAATAAAGTATAGGTATGGAATTTTTAAGCAGAGTTTTATTGATGGGTTCCAGATTGAAGAACCCGACAAGTGGAATGAGTACGAACATCCTTGGTTTATTAAAAATGTAAGCAGGGTTTATGATATTAGTTTTGGAGGTCATATTGAGATTGAGCGTGATGCTGCTGGAAATGAAATTTTTACACATAAGAATCCGTATGTTGTTAATGCAATAGCTTATGATGCACCTATAGTTGGGTACGATTCAAGGACAATAAATACTCTTAGGTTGTGGGAAGCTTATGCAAAAGATGGATTTGATTTAAGCTTATTTAATAATATGCAATATTTAGATGCTTCTAAAAAGGAAATAGAAGTATCAAATATTACTAAGGTACTTTATCCAAACGACGAAGATCTTGCTGGTAAGTTTTTGCGGCTGCGTCAGCAATACTTCTTTTGTAGTGCTTCAATTCAAGATGTAATACATGATTTTAAGAAGCATTATAGTAGTGATCTTAAGAGACTTCCAGAATATGTAGTCTTTCAGCTTAATGATACTCATCCTGTTGTTGCAATTCCCGAATTAATGAGAGTATTGATTGACAAGGAGAAGTTTGACTGGAAATTAGCATGGGAGGTTACAAAAAAATGTTTTGCGTATACTAATCATACAGTTTTAGCAGAAGCACTTGAGAAGTGGCCTTTGCGCATGTTTTCAGAACTTTTACCTCGTATTTATCAGATAATTCAAGAAATAAATAAAAGATTTTTTGAAGAAATAGAAGCTAAAAATAAGTCTGGTTCAAATTTTATTTATGATGACTATTTAATAATAAATGATGGCGTAATTAATATGGCATGGCTTGCTATACATTCATGTTTTTCTATTAATGGGGTTGCAAAATTACACACAGAAATATTGATGGAAAATGCACTTAAAACTTGGTATTCTCTTTATCCTGATAAATTTAATAACAAGACTAATGGGGTAACGCAAAGAAGATGGCTATTGATGGCAAATCCTAGACTGTCAGATTTAATAAGTTCTAAAATAGGTGATTCTTGGGTAAAGAATTTTGAAGATATTGAAAGGCTTTTAGCCTTTAAGGATGATAAGGATGTAATATCTTCATTAAGAAAAGTAAAACATGAGAATAAGGTAGATTTTTCTAACCTTATTTACCGTGAACTTGGGATTAAAATAGACTCTAGTTCAATTTTTGATGTTCAGATAAAAAGACTGCATGAGTACAAGAGACAGGTTTTGAATGCTTTGCACATATTGTATCTCTACAGTAAATTAAGGAAGGATAAAGATTTTTATGTTTATCCTCGAACTTTTATTTTTGGAGCGAAGGCTGCACCAGGCTATAGAATGGCTAAGAATATCATTAAATTTATTAATGATATAGCCCATAAGGTAAATAATGACATTAATGTTAATGGCAAGATAAAGGTTGTCTTTATTCCAAATTATAATGTCTCTTGGGCTGAAAAAATTATTCCGGCATCTGATATTTCTGAGCAGATTTCTTTGGCAGGTAAGGAGGCTTCAGGGACAAGTAACATGAAATTTATGATGAATGGCGCTTTGACTTTAGGAACTATGGATGGTGCTAATGTTGAAATTTATGATCAGGTAGGCGATGAGCACATGTTTATTTTTGGTTTAAGAAAGAATGAGGTTATTAAACATAACGAGAATCATTCATATGTTCCGAGCCGTATTTTAGAGGATGATCCTGAATTTTCTGAAATTATTAATAGCTTGGTTGATGGGAGTCTCTTTAAGGGTCATTATGAGGTCTATAAAGAAATTCATGATAGTTTACTTTATGAGTCTTATGGCGGATCTCCAGATCAATACTTTGTATTAAAGGATTTTAGAAGTTATATAAATGCTCATAAGTTAGTTGAGTCTAGGTATCAAGATTCAGATTCTTGGATTTCTTCATGTTTGGTGAATATTGCTAAGAGTTCTGTATTCTCATCAGATAGGACTATTGAGGAATATGTTAAAGATATATGGAAGGTAAGAAGACTGCATTAAGTAATCTTCTTATTCGTAATTGTTGCTTAATATTAAACTTGATATAAAGTGCTTAGCACTGATTTTTTCAATTGTAAACTCAAGCTCTACAGTATCTTGGTCTTGTATCTTAGACTTTATGGAGCTTGAAACTATTAATTTTGTTATATTTGCTAGGAGAGTTGGAATTAATTTTTTCGATAAAATAGATAGTACTGCTGGGTTACTGGTTTTCAAGTAAGCCTTTAAGCTATAATCAATGTCACTTGCACTATTTACGAGTAAGATTACGCCATTAAATGGAATCAAATTTGTTCTGTTTACGTTATTTGGCATTAATATTGTGATATCTCTTGTCCAAAAAAACATTTCATTTTGGTCAAGTATATCAATGTATTTTGTTGTTAATATATTATCGTTTTTCTGTATTATTTCTTTTTGATTTATTAGGATTCCACTTTTATCTTTAGTAGGAGTGATGTATAGATTAGAGTTTTTTATCTTCCACTTTGGACTTGTAAAGATATTACCTTTAGACTCAAAATTTGAGTTGTTTTGCATTCCCCAATAAATATTCTTGGGAAAATTTCCTGTTATTATTGATGCAAAACTTTCTGGATTTTTTGTATAGCTTAAGTATAGATTGCCAACAGTATTAAGCCCGATTTTGTATTTTACGTTTAGGTCATCATAGATGAATCTGTTTTTAGATAGGTTTATGTAAGCATATATGTCAGATAAGGGATCTAGCAACATAATTGAAGATATCTTTTTCGTAGGTGAATGGTAAGTTAAGGATGCACATCCTACAAAAAGAGTAGTTGTTAAGCAATTAATAATTAACTTGAACATTTTGCAATGCCTATCATTATGAGTATCTCATCTTCAAGCTCTACCTTTGTCATTGCCTTCTCTTTATTTCTTTCTATTTTGAGTGTTAAGGTTTCAGTTTTAATGTAGCTTTCAAAGAGACTTATTATTTTTTTTAATGTTTCATTGTTATCTATATATAATATTATTCGGTCGCTCACATTAAATTTGCTTTCCTTTCTTAGGTTTTGAACTTTTCTTATAAGTTCTCTTGATAATCCTTCCAAATATAACTCTTCTGTTATTAATGAATCTAAACCAATTGTAACAGAATCTTCATTTATTACTTTTAAATTTTCTCTTTCTTCTCTCTCCAATATTATGTCTTTTAGTGTGATATCGTAAGTACTTTCTTGTAGTGTAATTGTGTGTGTATTTCCGTTTATTATGTTTAATATATCTGTGTTTTTTAGTTTGGTAATCTCTGATGATACTGCTTTCATGTTTACACCAAGCCTACTTCCAAGTTCTCTAAAATTGGCTTTTGCTTTGTAGGTTACAAGTTCCTCTTCATTAGATTTAATTTTTATTATCTTGGCATTGATTTCCTCAAGTATTATGTCTTGCATTTCGTTTAATATTTGTTGTTCTTTTTGGTTTTTAGTAACAATATAAATTGTGTTGATAGGTTTTCGTATTTTAATGTCATGTGAGGCTCTAAGTGCTCTTGCAATTGATATTACTTTCCTTGTAAAGTTCATTTTCTCTTCAAGATTTATTTTAATAAGTTCTTCAATCTCTTGTGGATATTCGTTTAGGTGAATGGATTCTTGCTCATCTTCTGCCTTTAGATTTTGATAAATTTCTTCTGTTAAGAAAGGAGTAAATGGTGCAAGCATCAACGTTAAGTTTTTAAGCGCATAATATAGAGTTTCATAGGCGTCACGTTTGTCATTATCATTCTCAGATTTCCAGAATCTTCTTCTTGACCTTCTTATATACCAATTATTTAGTTTATCAATGAATTCAAGAAGTTTTTCTATTGATTTTGTTAAATTATATTTGTCTATTTCTTCATTTAATATTTTTTTTAGGCTTTCAATTTCGCTGATTATCCATTTATCAAGGATATTAGTTTTAAGTAGATTTATATTACCATTAGGTTCGAATTTATCGATTATTGCATAAGTTATGAAAAATGAGTAAGCATTCCAGATAGGGATTATGATGTTCTTTAAAACATCTTTAACACCATCGTCGCTATACTTTAAGTCATCAGCCCTTACTACAGGGCTCATTACTAGATAAAGTCTTAAGGCGTCAGCACCAAATGTATTTATTACTTTCATTGGATCTGTATAGTTTTTAAGTGATTTTGACATTTTTCTTCCATCGCTAGATAATACAAGCCCATTGACTATTACATTATTAAACGCGGTGTTTTCAAAAAGTGCAGTTCCTAAGATTGTAAGTGTGTAAAACCAACCTCTTGTTTGATCTAGACCTTCTGCAATAAAATCAGCAGGGAAAATATTAGTGAAAGTATCTTTATCTTTAAATGGATAATGATTACTTGCATAAGGCATCGCACCCGATTCAAACCAGCAGTCTAAAACCTCACTTGTTCGAATATATACGCCACCATATTCACTAGGCCAAGTTATTTTATCAACTTTGTCTTTATGTAAATCATCTATCTTTTGTCCTGAACGACTTTCAAGTTCTTTCTTTGAGCCTATACATATTTTATTGCCTGTCTTTGAACAAATCCAAACTGGTATTGGATTTCCCCAAAATCTGTTTCTACTTATTGCCCAATCTCTTGCATTTTCTAACCATTTACCAAATCTTCCCTTTTTTAAATGAGATGGTATCCAGTTAATTTGTTCATTTGATTTTATGAGTTTCTCTTTTATTGCTTCAATGTTTACAAACCATGAGCTTATAGGTCTGTAAATTAAAGGTGAATTTGTTCTGTAGCAAAATGGATATCTGTGTAAGAAGTTTTCTCTTTTAAATAGAACATTCATTGATTTTAGTTTTTCTATTATTTGTTTGTCTGCGTCTTTAACAAATAAGCCTTCAAAATCTTTTACTTCGTGTGTGAATCTGCATTCGGCATCGATAGGTGTTATTATGTCAACCTTTGTATTCCCTTTAAGTATGTGGTAGTCTTCTTCTCCAAAGGGTGCAAGGTGAACTATTCCCGTTCCATTATCAGTTGTAACATATTCTGCTGTGTGTACCCTAAAAGCGCCTTTTAGTCTTTGATTCAAAAAATAATCAAAAACAGGATCGTATTCTAGGCCTTTAATATAATCACCTTTAAATTGTTCTAGTATTGTATATGCTTGATCATCTTTGTAGTAGTGATTTAACCTTTTTGTTCCAATGAGCAATGTTTCATTTTTTTCTTTATCAAATATTTTAGAATACTCTATGTTGCTACCAACAGCAATTCCAAGGTTTGTGGGTAATGTCCAAGGAGTTGTTGTCCATGCAAGTAAGTATTCATTCTTATCTTTTATTTTAAACTTGATAGTTATTGATGGATCATTAACTTCTTTGTATTCGCCGAGATTAACTTCAAAGTTTGAGAGAGGAGTTGCGAGTTTTGGAGAATAGGGCAATACATAGTAGCTTTCATAAATCAAGCCTTTATTATAGAGTGTTTGGAATACCCACCATACAGATTCCATAAAGGTTGTATCCATTGTTTTGTAGTTTTTATCAAAATCAACCCATCGACCTAGTCTTGAAATTGTTTTTTGCCACTCTTGCGTGTATCTAAGAACTATGTTTCTACACTCTTCGTTAAATTTTTCGATTCCATATTTTTCTATTTCATACCTTCCAGAAATTCTTAAAGTTTTTTCTGCTTCATATTCTACAGGTAGACCATGAGTATCCCATCCAAAATTTCTCTTAACATATTTCCCTTTCATTGTTTTGTATCTTGGAATTATATCTTTAATTGTATTTGGAACAAAATGGCCAAAATGTGGAAGTCCTGTTGCAAAAGGTGGACCATCATAGAAAGTAAATGGTTCACAATTCTTTCTTTGTTCCACAGATTTTTCAAAAATTTTATTATCATTCCAAAATTTTAATATTTTCTCTTCTATCTTAGGAAAATCCACTTTGCTTTCTACTTTCTTAAACATAAAATATCCTTTTATTCTATTTTTATATTGTCTTGGTCTAAAGATATTTTTATTAGATTAATATTAGGGTTTTCAAATATTCTATTAATAATTTTTTCTTCTATTTGTTCTTTTGCTGCATTTAAAACGCTCCTTGCACCAACTTTTTTGTCATAATATTTTTTTATTATATGATTATTAAGATGCTTGTCAATTTCTATTTTAATATTTTTTAAGCTAAATTTTGCAATAATCTCTTTGCAATAATTATCACAAATTATGTTGGCATCTTCCTCTTTTAAAACATTAAGGATTATTTTTTTTTGAATTTTGTCCAATAGGGCAGATTTGAATCGTTTTTTAAGCTCATTGTCTATCTCACTTTTAATATTTATATTATTATCTGCTTTATTAAATCCAATACTGCCCTGACCAAGAAGCGCTTTAGAACCAATAGATGTGCTTAGAACGATAATGGAATTTTTAAAAGATATTCTGTCTTCCTTACTGTCAATAAGTTCACCGTTTTCAAGTATTTGTTCTATTATACCTAGTACAGAATTATGAGCATTTTCGATATTTTCAAGTATAATGAAGGATCTAGGGATATGTTTTAACCTATTAGTTAAAATTCCACCATCAGCGTAGCCTACGTATCCTGGATTTGTCCCTATTAACTTTGAGATGGAGTTTTCTTCCCTATAGTCTGACATATCTAATTTTAATATTGAGTTTTGATCTTCGATAATGATACTTGATATTTCATTTGCTAGCATTGTTTTTCCACTTCCGATAGAACCTATAAGTAGTATTGATGTTGTAGGTTTGACATTATCATTGATTTCAAGTTTTGTTTTAACCATTTCTCTAATGATTTCGTTTATAGCACATTCTTGCCCAATTATTTTTTCTCTTATGTGTATTTCTTCTGTTTTGATTATATCAATTTCTTCTTTAATGTTAGATTTTGTCTTAATATTTAACATTTCATCTGTTACGATTTTAATGTCCTCAACATTGACTATCCTGTTATCTGTTTTCTCTTGTTTTTTCTTAGCTCCAGCAATATCAATCAAATCAATTGCTTTGTCAGGGAATCTTTTGTTGATTAGGTATTTTGACGATAAAGAAATAACGAGATCTATGGCATCCTTTTCGTAAATTACACCATGATAATTTTCAAAATTTTTTATTATATTATTGATGATATTTAATGTTTCTTTTTCATTAGGTTCTTTTATTGATATAGTTTGAAATCTTCGGATAAATGCTTTGTCTTTAGCAAGGTATTTTCTATACTCATCATAAGTTGTTGCACCTATGATTTGTATTTCAGAGCGAGACAAAACAGGTTTTAAAATATTTGATGCATCAAGAGCTCCCTCAGAATTTCCAGCTCCCATTAGGGTATGTATTTCATCAATGAATATTATTATGTCTTTATTGTTTTTAATGGATTTAATTATGTTATTTAATCTCTCTTCAAATTCGCCTCTATATTTGGTTCCCGATACTAAGTCAGAAGTATCAATTTTTAGTATAACTTTGTTTTGTAATTTATTCTTAATTTCTTTATTTGCAATTTTAATAGCGAGCCCTTCAACTATTGCTGTCTTGCCAATTCCAGGCTCACCTATGAGTATTGTGCTATTTTTATTTCGTCTTTCAAGTGTGTTGATTAGTGCTTGAATTTCTCTCTCACGCCCGATTAAAGGTTCAAGTTTTTTTTCCTTTGCAAGTGTTGTTAAGTTCTTAACATATTTTCCAATTTCAAAGTAATCATTATCAAGCCTTATATCATCTTCAAACTCTTTATATGTTTCAATGAGCCTTATTTTATCTATTTTTGTTATGAGATTCTCTTCACTAAAGCCAAAACTTAACTTAGTGAGTTTATATTTTTTTAGAAGTTTTTTTGTCTTTAATATTTGATAAAAAATTTCTTTTATTCCTATTGAAGTTCTAGACTTAAATTCTTTCTTAGCTTTTTCAATAAGAATGAAAATCTCTCTATGTATTTTTGGAATTATAATTTCATTAACACCCATTAAAACTTTTTCTAATTTTTCTATTTCATATAATGTATCTTGTTTAATATTTTTTAAAGTTCTAGTATCTATGTTTTTTATCTCACACTTCTTAGGGCGAATTAGTATAGACATTAATAAATGCCAAATTGAAACTTCTCTATTTTTATTTTTTCTAGCTACTTCTCTCGCTGCTACTTCGACTAGATTTGCTAAGCTTTCTGTTATGTTAATGTTTGTCAATCTCCATCTTTATATTATTGATTATATCAAAAATATTGTTTTTTTGTTCGTATATTGAGTATATAGATACATAAAATTTAATTTTTGGCTCTGTTCCAGATGGTCTAATAGTAATGTTTATTTCGTTTTCTAATAAAAATTTTATTGTATTTGTAGTATACTTGTACTCCTTAATTTTCTCTACATTTCCGTTAATATCAGTTTTTGTTAATGTTTGATAGTCTAACTTTTTGACTACTTTAATCCCTGCAAATTCTTTTTGTTTTTCATGTCTAAATTTTGACATTAATGCTTCCCTTAAGAGTTCTCCATTAGCTCCTTGAAAACTTTTATTAATTGTAAATTCTTCATAATAGCCAAATTCTTGATACATTTCTTGAAGATACTTCCCTATTGTTATGTTATTCTCTTTAAGAGTAAGCATTAAGTCGCAGATTCCTTTCATGGCTGAATATGCATCCTTATCTCTAGCTCCGTCTCCAATTAAGTATCCATGGCTTTCTTCGCAACCAAGAATAAATTTTTTGTTTGGCTCTTTAATTTTCATCTCATCGATTAAGTGACCTATCCACTTAAAGCCTGTATATGTTCTAAGCAATGTTGAGTTATACTTTGCAGCTATTTTATCTAACATTGGAGTTGTAACAAAAGAGGCTATTGAAAATGTGTTTTGAGGATTATCTTCTCTAGATAATAAATAATTCATTAAAACGCATGCAATTTGGTTGCCGTTTAAAAATTTCCATTCTCTACCTTCATTGAAAGTCATACCCATCCTATCAGCGTCTGGGTCGGTTGCAAATGCGATATCGCAATTCTTTCTTTGTGCAAATTCAAGGACTCTAGACATAGCAGCAGGATCTTCTGGGTTGGGATAAGTTACTGTAGGAAATTCTGGGTCAGGATTTATTTGACTTGGTTCAGTTAAGAGATTTATTTTGCTACCTTTAAATAATTCTTTTATTACTGTTCCTCCTACTCCATGCAAAGGAGTATATGCTACTCTTAAGTTTATTTTTTTACTTTTTTCGTTAAAATTAGGAAATTCTTCATTTATTTTTTCTATATAATCCATATCAAATTCATCGTTAAGTTCTATGATTGAATGTCCATTTATGGCTTCTTCTTTTGTAATGATATTTTTAATATTGGATATCTTTTGAATTTCAGATATTATTAATATGTCATGAGGGGGTAGTACTTGAGCACCTCCTTTCCAATATACTTTGTATCCATTGTATTCTTTGGAATTATGACTTGCTGTTATCATTATTCCAATGTCGCAGTCTAACTTTTTAACTGTATAGGATAATTGAGGTGTTGACCTGATTTGCTTGTATATATAAACTTTAAGGCCATTTGATGCAAAAATTTCAGCAGCATCGTATGCAAATTCTTTTGAAAAGTATCTTGAATCATAGCTTATTGCAACTTTGGGATTTTTTGTTATTTGAAGAATGTAATTGGCAATTCCTTGACTTGCTTTTGCAACATTATGGGTATTAATATAGCATGTTCCGGCTCCAATAATGCCCCTCATTCCTGCCGTGCCAAATTCTAGGTCTTTATAAAATCTGTTTAAGATTTCGCTTTCATTGTTTTCATTAAGCAATCTTATAGCTTCATCTTTGAAATGTTTGTTTTTCTCAAGCCCAATATATTCTTCTATTTTTGTTTTAAGTTCTTTGTTCTTCATGCTAAGTTCCCTTTATTTTATAATTTAATTATATAGTTTTATAATTTAATTATAAAATAGTGATTATATTTTTAGTTACAATTTTATCTGAGGTCTGCATGAAATTTTGCTTAAAGTCTGACTATTCTCCTGCTGGTGATCAACCAAAAGCAATAAGGGAGGTTAAGGAATCTATTTTACTTGATAATAAGTATCAGACTTTAAAGGGTGTGACAGGCAGTGGCAAAACTTTTACAGTAGCTAATGTTATTCGAGATTTAAATCGACCTTCGCTTGTGATTAGTCATAATAAAACTTTGGCGGCACAGCTTTATAGGGAATTTAAGGATTTTTTTCCAGATAATGCAGTTGAATATTTTGTTTCTTATTATGATTATTATCAGCCTGAGTCTTATCTTCCCTCAAGAGATTTGTATATAGAAAAGGAAGCCACTATTAATGAAGAGATTGAGATAAAGAGAATAAAAGCGGTAACATCTCTTTCTAGAAGACGAGATGTTATAGTTGTTGCTACAGTATCTTCAATTTATGCACTAGGCTCTCCAGAATTTTTCAAGAGCTCAGCTCATGCTTTTTTTGTAGGGCAAAAGATTTCTATTAAAGAGATAGCAGATATTTTTGTAAAGCTTCAATATGAAAGAACACTTATGAATCTTGAACATAATAAATTTACCATTAGAGGTGATATTATTGAGGTATGGCCTAGCAATGAGCATGGAGAATTTGCTTATAGAATTTATTTGGATTTTGATGAAATTGTTAAGATAAATAGAATTAGTCCGCTCACAAAAAAGATCTTGAGCACTACCGATGATTTTACTCTTTTCGCTAAGTCTTATTTTGTAATTCCCTATGAAAATATATTAGAGGCTCTTCCTAAGATATATGTTGATTTAAAGAATCAGTATCATTATTTTAAAGAGAATGGTAAGTTTGTTGAGGCTGAAAGACTTAAGCAAAAGGTAGAATATGATATTGAGATGTTAAGAGAGACTGGAACGTGTCAAGGTATAGAGAATTACACTAAATATTTTAGTGAAAATGAAATAGAGAGACCCAATTGTCTTTTTGATTTTTTTCCTAAGGATTATTTGCTTTTTATTGACGAATCTCATGTTACTTTACCACAACTTAGAGGAATGTATAGTGGGGATTATTCAAGAAAATTAAATCTTGTAAATTTTGGATTTAGGCTTCCATCGGCACTTGAAAATAGACCTCTTAAGTACCATGAGTTTGAATCTCTTATTAATCAGACTGTCTTTATTTCAGCGACTCCTGGGCTTGAAGAGCGTAAAAAGAGTAGTGTTATTGTTGAACAGATAATTCGTCCAACAGGTCTTGTTGACCCAGAAATCATCCTTAGAGATTCTGATGGGCAAATGGAAGATCTTTATAATGAAATTCAAAAAAGAGTAGCCTTGAATGAAAAAGTTTTAATTACAGTTTTGACTAAAAAAATGGCTGAGGATTTAACAGAATACTTGTTAGGTCTTGATGTGAAGGCTAGATATTTGCACGCAGAACTTAATACTATTGAGAGGGTAGATGTTATTACGTCTCTTAGAAAATCGGAGATTGATGTTATTGTGGGGATTAATTTGCTAAGGGAGGGCTTAGATATTCCTGAAGTTTCTCTTGTTGCTATACTAGATGCTGATAAGATAGGATTTTTAAGATCTACTACTTCGCTAGTGCAAATGATTGGCCGAGCGGCGAGAAACTCAAATGGTTGTGTTATAATGTATTATAATCTAATAAGTTTTTCAATGCATGATGCCATTGACGAAACTAATAGAAGACGAAATATTCAAATTGACTACAATGAAAAAAATAATATTACTCCAAGAACTATTATTAAAAAAGTACAAAATATTTTAGAAAAAGAATTGAGAAATAAAACTGTTAATTATGATGTTGAAAGAATTATTTCGGATGAAAAATTGCCCAAGAAAAATCTTATCAATAGACTTAAGTTTAAGCTTGAAGAGGCAGTTAGTGATGAAAGATTTGAGGATGCTATTTTTTTAAGAGATAAAATAAAAGAACTTGTTAAAGGGCGCAATTTGTAGGCAAGGAGTTTAGATTTTTGAAGGAGCAAATTATTGTCAGAGGTGCAAGGGAGCATAATTTAAAAAATATTAATGTTGATATTCCAAGGAATAGCTTAGTAGTAATATCTGGCAAGAGTGGGTCTGGGAAATCTTCTTTGGCTTTTGATACGATTTTTGCAGAAGGGCAAAGAAGATATATGGAATCCGTATCCTCTTATGCAAGGCAATTTTTAGGAGTAATGAAAAAACCAAATGTTGAATATATAGGTGGACTTTCTCCTGCTATTTCAATTGAACAGAGAACAATAAGTAATAATCCAAGGTCAACTGTGGGAACAATTACTGAGATTTATGATTATTATAGGTTATTATTTGCAAAAATTGGTAAGCCATATTGTCCAAATGATGGGAGTCTAATAGAAGAGCAATCTTTAGATAAAATAATTAATACTGTCTTAAGCTATGCTGAGGGTTCTAAGGTAGTATTATTTGCTCCCGTTGTTATGGGTGCGAAGGGTACTCATAAAAAGGAGCTTGAGAAGATATTAAATCAAGGGTTTAATAGGGTAAGGATAGATTCTCAGGATTATTTGGTGGAGGATGCTGTTAATTTGAGCTTAGATAAAAATAAGAAGCACAATATTGAGATAATAGTAGACAGAATAAAATTGCGTAGTGATGCAAGAATTAGACTTTCAGAGTCTATTGAAACTGTTTTATCTGTTTCTAATGGGTATTTACGGGTAGAAATTGAAAATAATTTAGAAAAGGTGGATAAAATCTTTACAGAGCATAATAGTTGCCCTCTGTGTGGGTTTTCTCTTCCCGCAATAGAGCCTAGGCTTTTTTCGTTCAATAGTCCATTTGGGGCTTGTATTGAGTGTTCTGGTCTTGGAATTACACTTGAGTTTGACTTTGAAAAGATTTGTCCTAATCTGGAACTTTCTTTTAATGACGATGCATTTATTACATTTAAAACTAGTTCTTCTTGGGCTTTAGCGATTTTTAAGGGACTTGCTAAGCATTATAATTTTAGCTTAGATGATCCTATAAGAGATATTCCAGAAGATATTCTTAGAAAGATTTTATATGGGGCTAATGAAAAGATAGACTTTGTCTATCAGTCTAGAGAGGTGGAGAGTAAGGCAGTAGATGGGGGTTTCCATTATTCTAAGGAATTCGAGGGTCTGCTTCCTATTTTAAAGAGGCGTTATCTTACTACTGAGTCTGAGAGTGCTAGATTGTTTTATGAGGGATTAATGTCAAGAAAAATTTGCAATTCTTGTAAAGGTAAACGTTTAAGTCTTGGAGCTTTATCTGTGAAACTATGTGGAAAAGATATTCAAGAGCTTAGCCATCTTTCTGTTGTAGATTCTTATGCATTTTTTGAGGAAATTGATCTTGATGAAGTTGATTTCAAAATTTCTAAAGAGATTCTGAAAGAAATTAAGAATAGACTTAAGTTTTTAATTGATGTTGGACTTTCTTATTTGTATTTAGATAGGATATCTGGAACCCTTTCAGGGGGTGAGGCTCAACGTATTAGGCTTGCTACTCAAATAGGTTCAGCTCTTGCGGGAGTTCTTTATGTGCTTGATGAGCCTAGCATTGGATTACATCAAAGAGATAATGAAAAATTAATAAGCACTCTTATTAACCTAAAAAACCTTGGCAATACAGTAATTGTTGTAGAACATGATGAACAGACTCTGCGTACGGCGGATTATATTATTGATATTGGTATTGGAGCTGGGATTCATGGTGGTGAGGTAGTTGCTAAGGGAACTTTATCTGATATTTTGAATAATAAGAATAGTTTGACTGGCAAGTATTTAAGCGGTCTACTTAAGATAGATGTTCCAAAAGAGAGACGTAGGCCAGAAAAAATGGAAATTGTTCTTTTGGGTGCCAATAAGAACAACTTAAAAGGTATTAATGTGCGTATTCCTTTGGGAGTTTTTACCGTAATAACGGGAGTATCTGGCAGCGGAAAGAGTACTCTTTTAAATGAGGTATTATATCCTGCTCTTGATAATAGGTTAAAAGCAAACATGAATTATTTTGATGGATTTAAAGATATTATTGGGTATGCACAAATTGATAAAATTATTCAGATAAATCAAAAGCCAATAGGTAAGACTTCAAGGTCAAATCCTGCAACTTATGTTGGATTTTTTACAGAAATTAGAGAACTTTTTGCAAAGCTTCCAGAGTCTAAGGCAAGAGGATTTAAGGCTGGGAGATTTTCTTTTAATGTTAAGGGTGGGCGGTGTGAAAAATGTCAAGGCGAGGGGTATTTAAATATTCAGATGCACTTTTTGCCGGATGTTTTTGTTCCTTGCGATTTGTGTAGGGGTAAAAAATTTAATGAAGAAACTCTGGAGATTAGATATAAGGGAAAAAATATTTATGATGTTTTAGAAATGAGTGTTCTTGAGGCTAAGGAACTTTTTGCAAATATTCCAAAGGTTAATCATTATTTAAATGTTTTAAAAGAGGTTGGTCTTGAATATATTAAACTAGGTCAAGCATCAACAACTCTTTCAGGAGGTGAGGCTCAGCGTATCAAATTGGCTTTTGAACTTGGTAAGAGGAGTACGGGGAAAACTTTTTATATTATTGATGAGCCAACAACGGGTTTGCATTTTGATGATATAAGGAAATTGTTGGAAGTATTGCAACTCCTTGTTAAAAATGGAAATACTGTAGTTCTTATAGAACATAATTTAGATGTGATAAAACAAGCAGATTATATAATAGATTTAGGTCCTGAGGGTGGTGTGTCTGGAGGGGATATTGTTGTGTCAGGGACTCCTGAAGAGGTTGCGAAATGCAAGACTTCCTATACAGGAATGTTTTTAAAAAATCTTTTGTAATATTATTTTTATTAATTGTATCTAATTCTTTTATTCTGTTTGCTCAAGTTGTTAATGATAAGAAGGATCTTGATGAGAAGGAAAATTTAACTTTAATTCAAAAAGCTCATTTAAAGGAGCTTGAACTTTCTAGTGATGAAGATTTGAAAAAGTGGGCCCTAAAGGAAGGTATTGATGAGGAGGATATTTCTAAGATACGAGAATTACTCTTGAATAAATTTGGGATATCTCCTGATCTTTTCTCAAAGGATGGTCTTAAAGATGTTGGCAGATATAAAATAATAATTGAGAGTACAGATAATCTTGAAAATTTTACTTATGAGCTTACTAAGGATGAGAGCATTGTACTTAAAGGAAAAGTTAATCTTGTTATTGAGGATATTAAAGATAATAAAAAGCATAATATTAAGGGGGATAAAATCATTTTCAATAGAAATACTAAAAAGCTTTTTTCTAGTGGAAATGTTGACTATACACTTGATATAAGTGCTGATGAGAAGATATATTCTTATGGCAATGAATTGTTTATTGATTTTGATTCTCAGAATTTTCTTCTAAAAGATGGAATTATCCAGAAGAAGATGCATAAAAATTTAATTAATCATATTGTGTCTTTTGGTGGAAAAGTTTTAAAAAGATTAGATAATGATGCGAACATATTAGAAGATGCTTTTATTACAAGTAGTAAAATCCCAGATCCTTATTATTCTATTAGGGCTTCTAAGATATGGATTTTGCCATCTGGAGACTTTGGGGTTCTAAATGCTTTATTTTATATAGGAAAAGTTCCTATATTGTATATCCCATTCTTTTTTAAGCCAGGTGATAGTTTATTTTTTAATCCGTCTTTGGGATATTCCTCAAGAAAAGGTCTTACTCTTTTCAATACTGTGTATTTATTTGGGAAAAAATCTGTTAGTGATGAAGATGCTTTTTTTCTAGATTTTGATTTTAATTCAGTATATGATTCAGGCAAAAAGCCTTATATTAGAAATGGCTATTTAACTTATTTTTTTGCTAATGAGGTTGTAGCTAAGATTACTAAAGACTATGTTAAATTTATTTTTGATATTTATTCTAATTTAGGGTTTTATTCGGGACTAGATTTTTCTTTAAGTAAGACTTTAGATGTTTTTAAGACTTTTGAAGGTAGTTTTGGTATGGGTTTTACAAGGACTCTATATAAGCATGGTGGCTCTGGAACTTATCGCCCTTTTGAGGAGAACAGTATTGATTATTCTCTTTTTAGTTTTGATAATCTAAATAAGGGTGACATATTTGGGTTTGAGGTTCCTTTTAGATATTTGCTTAAGACTAAGACAGAATTTTTAATAAGTGATGCACTCTTTGCAATTATTTTTGAGCATTATTCGGATCCTTATGTGATGATTGATTTTAAAGATAGAATAGAGAATGCATCATTGTTTTCTCTATTTAGTTCCCAAAAAGAATCATCAGAAACAGACAATATGGTCAAGACATTCGATTGGAATTTGTCTTCTTTTTATAATCGAACTTTTAGGGATAATAGTATCATTGATTATAGATTAAATAATCTTGGATTTACTTTTAAATTGGCAGATTCTGATAATATCTCTAGTAAAGATCCTTCAATAAAGCCAAAAGACATTAAGGATCCAACTAGGAAATGGTTTTACTTGGAGAGAGTTTATATACCTTATATTGATGTAAATTTTCAGAAAGATATTTATAATAACAGTTGGTCTTCATTGGTTGATGATAAGAACAAAGAAATAATTATGTCTCCTAAGGTCAAAAATATCGGTGAAGGTGATGACGCTGAGGATAAAGATGATAAAAGTGAAGACAAAAATGATGCTAAAAAACTTAAGGAAAAGAATGATTTAAGTAAAGATTTATATGTGTCTCCTAGACCAATTATATCAAATGATTTTAATCAGCCAGATTCTTTTTACATAAGATTTGGAATTAATCCTTATGTAAAAAATAATATATTTTTTGATGACTCTAAATTTAAATCTCCTCAGGAGTTTAAATATGATGTGAAAAATTATTTATTTGATGTTAAAAATAAAGTAGATTTAAAGCTTCATGCTGATTTTTATAATCGAATTATTACTTTTGAAGATGTTTTGTATCTAAATACTGTTGAGTATAACCCTTTAGACAAGGATTATACTTTAGTAGATAAGGATAAGAAAGGAGAGCATTCAATTGTTAATAAAATGAATTTAGATTTATTGCCTTTCCTTATGTATCCTGCTTTTTCTAGGAGCAATATTAAGTTTGAAAATAAAATTACTCTTTATTCGTTTGATAAAAAGTATGATAAAGATTCTAAGATATTGGATGGCAAGAGTACTAGTGTTTTTTTAAAGAGTGATGAAACCTTTTATCAAGAGTTTAATGCCAACTTGATTTATGACTACAGAATTTTTACTACTAGTCTTTCAGGTATATTTAAGAATACTTTTGAAAATATATATGCTTCTTCTGAGCTTAAATTTTCGCTAGATTTTCCTTATTTATTTCAAGAAGTAGGTATTGGAGTTAAATATGATAAAAAATTTAAGGAGAACGATAAGTCTAAACTTAAAAGCTTGATTGCTACTTTAGAACCTTTAAAGCCAACTTCTCCTTATAAGAATCTGGAGATGAGTCCGGCTTTGTATTATAAGATAGAGCCAAAATATTTAGATTACTTAAAGCTTGCCTTTTTAGTTGCCTATGATCCTTTAATTAATAGAGTATCTGAGCTTTCGTTTAAGTTTAATGCGTATGATTTTGAGTTTACATTTGCGATGAGGGATGATTTTGAGTATAAGTATGATAAGCTATTGGGTGATTTTTTAAAGGTAGGATCTACGACTAAACTTGTTCCGTATTCTCTAAATGCTCAGTATAAAAGAGATTTGTATACTTTTAAATTTCTCGATGATCAATTTTCAATTGGACTGGGAATAGATTCTGGCTGGAAAATTAATTTGCAAAAATTTATCGATAATGAACTTTGGGCTGAATTTATTATTAATTTTAAATATATTGAATTTTTTGAATTGTATATGTCTACTCGTTCTGTTAATACAAAGACTTTTCAATATTTTGGAGGATACATGAATCAGATTGGTCTTGATACCGTTAACATTTTCAGAGATTTGCTTGGGTCATTTAATTTCTTTAATTTACGGGATAGACAGGAGTCATTATTTAAAATTAAGAAAATTAGTACGGGCTTTAAATTTAATTTTTACGATTGGAAGTTTGTTGGAGAATATAATTTGAATCCAGATATTTTAAAGGATGCTAGTGGTAAGTATTCTTCTATTTGGAGAAATAGTTTTTCAATTTATATTTCTTGGAATTTCTTCGAACCCATTAAGGCATCGTTTGAAAATAATTCAAGTACTAATTATGAGCTTTTAATTAACCGTAAATCTAAGAAGTAATTAGAAATTTTTGATTATAGTAATAACAATACCTATTTAAGGTATTGTTTATAGAGGTTTGCAGTTTAGTAAGATTTTGGAGTTCGTAATATTAAGATGTCAATAGTTTTATTTGTGTTAATGTTTGTTTTGACTATGTTAAGTTTTAGCATAGCTGGATATTGGATTTTAGTATATGAATCATTGTATATTTCCGATTTGTTGATTGAACTTTGTGAGCTTCGATCAGATTTGCCTAGCAAATAAATTGTAAACTTTTGAGAAGTTTCAGGCCCAATAAAAAATTCTTTATATTTATTGTAATAGTCCTTTGGATTATTTATTAGTTTAATATCATCTTCTGTTGTGACAATATTTTTAGAATTTAAATTTGTATGTTGCCAGTTTATTTTCACAATGTCAGAACTTTTGTTTGTAAATTCAATATAAATATATTTGTTTGTTGCCTCAATATTATCTATGCTAATATACTGTGCATGAGATTCTATTATTTCAAAGCTTGTTTTGTATTCTTTTGTAAGTTCTACCGTAGTACATGCAATGATAAGTAATATGATCCATAGTGTTTTAATAATATCTATATTTTTTATCTTCATAGATCCGCTTTGTAAATTATTAATTCATCTTTTATGAAAACCAAGATCTGCAATATTATTATCTCCTGGTATAAATAGTATTTGTCCATCTTGTTTTTCAAAGCTGTTTCTTAAGAGAGTTACATTTTTAATTAAGTTAATAGTAGGTTTTTTTAAGTTTTTATTGTAAAATCCCTTAGACCAATAATCAATTACTAGTTTGCTATCTCCAAATATATTTTTTATATCTTCTTTTAATGCTATTTTGAGTGCAATATAGAGTCCAAGTAATTCTCCATAATTATTGCTAATTCCATCAAAATCTTGAACATAATAATTATTATGTTCATTAATTAAGCTTTGGTCTATTATTTTATTGATTATGGATACTCCTTTTTCGTTAACAACTCTAATTTCTACACCTCTACCTCTTCCGGTTCCAGCATCGAAGTAGATTCCTGTAGGATAGACACTAGTTTTTGAATCTCTTAAGAGCCAATTTTCTGCTTCTTCTCTTGTTTTGAAGCTTTTTATTTTATTTTTTTGCCCTATAAGCTTGCTTTTACAGTCTTCCCAAGATGTAAAAATAATTTTTTCATTTTTATTGCCCAATATGCATGCATAGTATTTTTTCATATTGAATCAACTCCCTAGACACCAAAAATTAGTTATGTTACATGACCTGCCAAAGATTTTATCATTTGAACGTCCTATTTCTATTGCATCTGTTATTTCTTTATTATATCCTATAAACTTTTCTTTAAGAGTTGGTTTAATTACTCTTTGTGGGAGCATACTAGGGAATATTCCTGCTATTGTGTATGACATGTAAAAATCATATGCAGCTGCGTTTATTTCACCAGGGGTTACTATACCAGATATTTCATAGTTTCTCGATATATTAAGGCCTGCCACTCTGTATATCCTGTCAACTACTAATGAACAGTAAGTTTTATGGTGAATCTCTTCAAGGTTGAATGAATCAGCCCACATATTAGAAGACAATAATGGTACCATGTAACCGAAGTTATTATCAATATACCTGTTTCTTGCAAAATTCATTGCCTTCTGAATAGTTCTATTATCTGTCATGGGTGATAATATTTTTAGTATTCTTGCTTGTATATAAGTTGATAGTTTTTCGTAACCTGAGCCTTGCACAGAAGCAGTGTCGAATTTAATTTGATTACTTGTTATTACTGATTTTATGTCAAAACTGTCTTCTCCGTTAAATGCAATTTTTTTTGTGTTGTCATATTTTTCAGCGTCAAATATTCCTGTATGTTGCCAAAAATAGAAGAATTCGGTCCAATCTATTTTTGGTTTTATTAGTATTATGTCCCCATTTGACAAAATGGATCTTAGTTTCTGTGGTGTTATTTCTATGCGGGTTTCTGGATCTATGATATTAGGGATTAAGTTGTGGTGGTTTGCCGAGGGATATGAATTATTGTTGTCATCAGCAATTTTTTGTTTTTGAAGTATGTCTTTTATTTTGTTATTTTCTATTTTCAAAAAAAGCATAAAGCGATTGAAATATTGTTTATCTTTAATTTTTAATAATTGATTTGCTACTATGTGAGGAGATATGTATTCTCTTCCATTGATTATATCTTTATTTACAGAATAATTTGTTCTATTTTCTTGAGGGAAAAAGGACTCTATATTCTCAAATTGTATGTATCCCATGGTTTTTGTATAAAATATTTGTTCTAGTGATGCTAAAATTTCTTTTTCTAAATACATTCGTGCTTCAATTAACTCTGTTAATCTTCTATTGATTGAATTTAATTGCATGTCATCAGATTTTTTTCGGAAGCTTGTGTTAACTTTGATGATGAAATATCCATTTGAATTGCTTTGTTCAAGAAATCGTTTCCATTCTTGTGTATCGTTTAAGTGTCTTTTGTAAGCGAGTAGATAGTTTTGTATTTCTTCTAGTTTTTGAGGACTTATTTTTAAATCTATTGCTATTGTTTTTAATAAATGTGGATCTTCTGTTTCTTGTAATATTTTATCAATTTTATTTAATGGTATATGATATTGAGTATATGCCGTATTAGTTATAAGGGCATGTTTGGATGGGGAATGGTGTGTTAGCAAAATAGTAGAAATGTTGTTATTTTGTTGTTTGTTATTACTGAATAAAGCACAAGAACATAGTAAATGACAACTTATTAGGCTTAGCATATATTTAAAATATTTCATTTTAGTATTTTAGCATATTTAATTAAATATTATTTTTGTTTATTTTTTAAATAATTTAAATTATGTTGATTTTTTATTGTTTAAGATTTAGTATGTAAGTGAATTAAATTTTTATAAAGGAGTTTTTGTTATGCAATGCTTAAAGCCAATAAATGTATTTTCAGAAATAGGTCGTTTGAAGAAAGTTTTATTGCATAGGCCGGGAGAAGAATTAGAGAATTTGACTCCTTCAATTATGAAGAGGTTACTATTTGATGATATTCCTTATTTAGAAGTTGCGAGACAAGAACATGATTCTTTTGCGAGTACCTTAAGAAGTAATGGAGTTGAAGTTGTCTATATTGAGGATTTAATTAGTGAAACCATTTCTGCTTGTGATCAGATTAAAGATAAATTTATATCTCAGTTTATTCTTGAGTCAGGAATTAGAACTGAGAATAAGACTAAGGCTTTAAAAGATTATTTTTATAATATGCCTATTAAGGATATGATTTCAAAGATGATAGCTGGAGTTACAAGAGCTGAGCTTAAAAGTTATAAATCTGATTCTCTTAATTACTTAGTCAATAGTGAATATCCATTAATCACTGATCCTATGCCTAATGTGCTCTTTACAAGGGATCCTTTTGCGAGTGTTGGTAATGGGGTAACAATAAATAGAATGCGAACCAGAACTAGGCGTCGGGAAACAATATTTGCAGAGTATATTTTCAATTACCATCCTATTTATAAAAAAAATGTTCCTATATGGTACTCTAGAGATGAAGATACTACATTGGAAGGTGGAGATGAATTAGTTTTAAGTCGAAATATTTTAGCTATTGGTGTTTCTGAGAGAACCGAGGCTGAATCCGTTGAAAAAGTGGCTCGAAAACTTTTTGAAGAGAAAATATCTTTTAACACTATTTTAGCTTTTCAAATTCCACAAAGTAGGACTTATATGCATTTAGATACAGTTTTTACCCAAATAGATCATAATACTTTTACAAGTTTTAGTAGTGATGATATGAAGTTTACACTTTATGCTTTAACTTATGATTCCAATTCTGGATGTATTAAGGTTAAGAGTGAGAGAGCAAAATTAGAGGATATTTTAGGTTTCTACCTTGGATATAAGGTTAATATAATAAATTGTGCTGGGGGAGATTTGATTCATGGCGCAAGGGAGCAGTGGAATGATGGCGCTAATACTTTAGCAATAGCACCAGGAGAGGTTATAGTTTATTCTAGAAATCATGTAACTAATAGACTACTTGAAGAGTTTGGAATTAAAGTTTATAGGATACCTTCTAGCGAGCTTTCACGAGGAAGAGGAGGTCCGAGATGTATGTCGATGCCTTTAATAAGGGAAGATATTTAACTTAAAAAATTAAGGAGGAAAGGATTATGTATAATTTACGAAACAGGAGTTTTTTAAGGTTGCTAGATTTTACTCAGAAAGATATTAGATATTTACTTGACTTGTCTCATAAGTTAAAAAACTCTAAGTATTTAGGAGTTGAAGAGCAGAAGCTTAAGGGAAAGAATATAGCTATAATTTTTGAGAAGGATTCAACGAGAACAAGATGTGCATTTGAAGTTGCCGCGTATGATCAAGGAGCTAATGTTACTTATTTAGGTCCAACAGGTAGCCAAATAGGAAAAAAGGAGTCTGTTGCTGATACTGCTCGAGTATTGGGGAGGATGTATGATGCTATTGAATTTAGGGGATTTTCTCAGCAGGCAGTTGAGGAGCTGGCTCGATATTCTAATGTTCCAGTCTATAATGGGCTAACAGATTTATCTCATCCGACACAAGTACTTGCTGATTTTATGACTATTGAAGAACATAAAGGATGTTTAAAAACTTCGAGTATGGTATTTTGTGGCGATGGCAGAAATAATGTTGCTAGTTCTTTAATGGAAGGATGTGCTATTATGGGAATGGATTTTAGAATATTCGCCCCAAGGGAGCTTTTTCCGGATCCAGAATTGGTAGTTAAGATAAGGACGCTAGCGGATAAGAGCGGAGGCAATATCACTATTTCTAGTTCTATTGAAGAGGTAGTTGGAAATGTTGATGTTATTTATACTGATGTTTGGGTGTCTATGGGCGAGACTAATTGGGATGAGCGAATAAAACTTTTAAGGCCGTATCAAGTTAATAGTGAACTTATGAGGTTAGCAAAGAAAGATGCTATATTTATGCATTGTTTACCAGCTTTTCATGATTTGAATACAGTGGTTGGTAAAGAAATATTTGAGAAGTATGGTCTTGAGGGTATTGAGGTTACAGATGATGTTTTTGAAAGTGATCAGTCTGTTGTGTTTGATGAGGCTGAGAATAGGTTACATACTATTAAGGCTGTAATGGTTGGGACTTTGGGATAATAATTATTTAATTATTAAATTGGGAAAATATAAGATGTATTAGGAGAATAACATGGTTAAAAAAATTAAAATGCCAAGTAGCTTTACAATAATATTTTCTTTAATAGTGGTTATGACTATATTGACTTATGTACTTCCTGCTGGTGAATTTTCTAAGGAGATGAGAGAGGTTAATGGTAGTTTGAGAGAAGTTGTTGTAGCTGGAACTTATCATACGGTAGAAAGGGCTCCTCGGGGATTTTTGGATGGTATTATTACTGTTTTAACTTCAATGGCTAAAGGCATGGAGCATGCTGTCGAGGTTATTGTGTTTGTTTTAATTGTTGGTGGAGCTTATGGGATAATTTTAAAAACAGGTGCTATTGATGCAGGAATAGCAGCAGCAATTAAAAAACTGGGGAATAAGGATAAATTTCTTATACCATTGATGATGTTTATTTTCTCTATAGGTGGAACTACTACTGGGATGTGCGAGGAAACTCTTCCATTTTATCTTATTATGATTCCTTTGGTATTAGCCTTAGGCTATGATGGAATTGTAGCTGTTTCAATTATAGCATTGGGAGCAGGAGTCGGAACTATGGCTTCTACTGTTAACCCGTTCGCAACAGGTATTGCTTCAGCAATAGCTGGAATTGATTTAAGGGAAGGATTTTATTTCCGTATTATCCTATATGTAATATCTGTTTTGGTTGCAATAATATATGTTTTGATTTATGCCGTTCGTGTAAAGAATGATCCTAGAAAATCTCTAGTTTATTCACAAAGAGAAGAGCATTATAATTTTTTCATTAGAGATAGCGTAGGTAATGGTACAAGTATCCCTGAATTTACTAATGGACGTAAGATAGTTTTACTTTTATATGCGTTGATGATTTTGTTTTTAACTTATAGTATTATCCAGCTTGGCTGGTGGATGCAGGAAATGACGATGTTATATCTTGGCACTGCTATTATATCTGCGTTTATCTGTAAGATGAGCGAATCTCAGATGTGGAATGCGTTTGTAGAGGGTACTAAAGACATGATGACAGCTGCTCTTCTTATTGGAATAGCTAGAGGTGTTATGATCGTGGCTGATGATGGACTTATTACTGCTACAATTTTAAATGCTGCGGCTGAATTTTTATATGGACTACCAAAAGGGCTTTTTATCGTTTTAAACGAGATTGTTCAAGTATTGATAGGATTTATTGTCCCTTCATCATCTGGACATGCGAGTCTCACGATGTCAATAATGGCGCCTTTGTCTGACTTTTTAGAAATGCCTAGATCGTCTGTTGTTATTGCGATGCAGACAGGATCTGGACTTATTAATTTGGTAACACCTACAGGAGTTATAATGGCTGTGTTGGGAATTGCCCGAATAGGGTATGGAAGTTGGTTTAGGTTTGTCATGCCATTATTTATTATTGAGTTTGTGATTTGTGTTTTAGTTATAATGGCTAATGTTTACTTATATTAAGGAGGATATTTAGAAATGCAGAAGAAAAGGATTGTTATATGCCTAGGAGGAAATGCGCTAGAGAGCAGTAGTGGCGAAGCTACAGCTGAGAGGCAATTAGAGTTTATCAGTAAGAGTGTTAGGGGAATTGTTGATCTGGTAGAATTTGGTCATGAAATAGTTATTAGTCATGGGAATGGTCCACAAGTTGGGAGGATAGTTCTTCAGAATGAATTATGTAGAGCTGAGACTCCTGCTATGCCTTTTGATGTGTGTGGTGCGATGAGTCAAGGTATGATAGGGTATCATATTGAGCAGGCATTAAGGAATGAATTTAGTACTAGGGGTATTAGTAGACATGTCGCCGTAATTGTTACTCAAGTTTTAGTAGATAACGGAGATGTAGCATTTAGAGAGCCCAGTAAACCAATTGGACCATTTTATGATAAATCTACAGCTTTAGAACTTGAGAGGACTAAGGGATATATTTTAAGAGAAGATAGTGGAAGAGGATATAGGAGAATGGTTGCTTCGCCTAAACCTGTTGAAATTATAGAGATTGCGGGTATAAAGAATTTAATTAGTAGTAATTTTATAGTTATTGCATGCGGAGGAGGCGGGGTACCTGTTGTTAGAGACTTGAGCGGGAGCATTAAGGGAGTAAATGCAGTAATTGATAAAGATTATGCATCAGCAAAGTTGGCTCGGGATATAGATGCTGATATGTTGGTTATCCTTACTTCTGTTGGGAATGTTGCTATTAATTTTGGAAGGGCAGATGAAATTTTACTAGGTAAAGTTAGTACACATGAGATAGCTAGATATGTAAGTGAGGGACATTTCGCAGCTGGTTCTATGTTACCTAAGGTACAAGCAAGTGTTGAGTTTGTAAGATCTAGTCTCGGACGAGTAGCAATTATTACGTCTCTTGATAACTTAAGTGAAGGGATAAGCGGGTGTGGGGGAACTATTATTAAAGATTGAAGGATAATTGTTAGATGGTTAAGCGAAGAGTTAATGCTGTTGGAGCTGTTGGAGCCGGGGGCAGCTGGTATCATAGTGGCAAGGGGGTGGTGGTAGAATTATTGTGGCTGTTGGTGTTTGAGACTGCTCTGTGTGTTAATTTTGGGATGCTCCTTTGGTGCTGGTTTTGATAGGGTTCTTGTTGATGTGGTAAGGCTTCAATGATGATAATTTTAATGGAGATTTATTAGAACCGTTGAGAGGGCGGGTAGATATATGATATCAATGATATGGTATAGTGTATTCACAAAAAATGATGTAGTTAATCTTGACCTTAATGTTTGCAATGGTAGGGGAGTTAGTAAGCTTAAAATCTCTATAACTTACAGAAGCCGATTCATCATCAACATGTCCTAGAATCTCAGCAACCCTTGGATATATCTCCTTTGCGCCCCAATTGTCATTAAAATACCCCTCCCGCTTTAATATGATTGCTGTATAAATAGCTCTGAAATCTGAAAGCAGGAACTCACCTTCAAAGAGCTTGGCAAGCTCATGCCTAAGTAAGGTATTAATGCTAGTGTCTTTAAGCTCGTTGTCTTCCCATCTATCTCTTAAGTCTTTATATTGATTAGTATCTACTAGTTTATTGTAAGCCTCAAGAAATAATTGTTTATCAACTGTTAAAGGAATACTGTAAGGAGTATTAAATCTTTTAATATTTCTGGTCTTAAGCTGACCTTTAAAAGAGATAGTATCACTGTCATGGTTATTTATAAACTGTCCAGCAATTATTTCCAAGCTACGCCTACCAGATGCAAGTAGTAGACCCATGTATAGAAGCTCAAACCTGTTAGATTGTAGGAGTTCTTCTGTAAGAGTGAGGAATTCGGATTTGTTAAATGATTTCTTGTATGTATTTTTTTCTTTAGTTTTTAGAGAATTCTCATAAGCAATTTGCTTGTACTCGTCACGAGTGAGCTTGAAGTATTTAAGCATAGGATGCGCCACATCCAGCTCCCTGATCTTATGCCGTACTTTAGTAATTATTTTACTAATGTAATTAGGAGTGTAGTAAGAATTAGTTTTGAGGTTTTGCATGAAAGATTTTGCACGCCCATTAAGCCTGAGCTTGTAAGTTTTCTCGTCAATAATATGTGAACTTAAATAATTATCAAGAGAACTAATTTCATCGATTATTTTATTGATAAAAATATCAAGATTTGAAATTTCTGTTCCATTAGTAATATTAGCCAAATTAAGCCCCCTAGTAATTTTCTTAAGGGATGTTTTAAAATAATCCCTTAAGAGTAAAATTGGTTTTAAAGCCAGTAATTTGGGCATAAGAGTTAAATTAATTATATCAAACTGAGGTTAAGTTGTAAATAAGCAAGAAAGGTTTTAGGTTTAAGTTATGATTTTTCAATAACTGAGGCAAGATACATAAAAGTATACAAACAGGCAGATTATGGGACAAAAGCAAGTAATTAGAGTAAGTAAGCTAAGAGGTAGGAATAATAAGGGATTAATAATAAGTAGATGAGTAGTTAGGAATACATCTTAATAATATAATAGCAAGTAATTATAAATAATATACAGATAAGTTGTAA